>CAUJHL010000080.1 GCA_963204705.1 Pseudomonadota bacterium
AAAAAAAATCCGGAAGCACGCTTCCGGATTCTCAGATCAGACTTCAGTCTATCTTAGAAACGCAGGGTACCGGTCAGACCGAAACCATCGTAGTTGTCGCCTTTGATGTATTTAACGCCAGCAGCTACATTGGTATTAAAGAATTTCATGGCATTGAGGTTAAGTTCACCGTCAGTTCCTGGTGCGCCAGAGTCTACATAGCCCAGACCTACACTCAGGGTTGGGTCAAGGTACACATCGGCACCGACGTCGAAACCGGTGTCGTCAGCAAACAGGATGTCACCTTTCAGTCCCATTGTCATAGTACCGATTGGGCCTACATATTTAGCACCGATCACAGGATTGGTGTCATTGCCATCATCGGTAAAACCCGCTTTCACTTCGGTGTTACCATTAACGCGGTAAACGGCACCCAGCATATAGTGATTGTCATCTACACTACCACCGCCTGCCAGGTCTACTTCATGACGGCCAACAGTGGCCTCAACCGCAAACTGGGTATTAGGAATGTAGTATTTGCCATTCAGCGAAATATCATTGCTAAAGTCATCATCCGTGTAATCAATACCAACATGGCTGGCGGCACCCAGAAAGGCGCTTTCAGCAACAGCGACATTGCTTACTTGCACAGGAGCCAGATAGTATTTGCCCCCAATGTTCCACTGGTCAATGTTGTCAACACCAGCAGCATCTGGATTGATATTGGTATAGCCAACATTAGCTTCGCCCTGGTATGCAGCAAAGGCGGAAGTGGCCAGCAATAGGCTAGTAGCCAGCGCAGCTTGAATAAGTTTCATAGTAATCTCCAGTAACACATTACAGGACAGGTTTTAGTTTAGGAAAAATTCCTATACAACCTGTCAGAATAGGAATAAGTCATTTCGACTTTCATCAATTTGCAACAATTTATGAAAAAGATAAAGAGTTTTTTTGCAACTGGACAGTAAACAAAGCTGAAAAGAGTGTGTTTTCTGATAAACGGAAGGTCCGTTTGTAAGTGTTAAACCCTACGAGCTGCATTTATTTGCAACAATTTATGTCAAAAAAGCCCCAGCCTGATGGTCGGGCTGGGCTCTTTTTGAGTGAGAGCTGGAAATAGCTGCTTACTTATTTTTCGACAAACGCCCGTTCAATCACAAAATCGCCCGGATTGCCCATGCGTTCCGAAATCTGCAAACCATGTTGTTCGAGCAATGCTTCGACATCATGCAAAAATGCTGGGCTTCCACAGATCATGGCACGGTCGGTTTCGCGGTTGAAACGGGGAAGTCCTACTTTTTCAAACAGGCTGCCATTCTCAATATTGGTCGTGACACGGCCCTGGGTATGAAATTCCTCACGGGTGACCGTCGGGTAGTAGATCAGTTTGTCTTTGACCATTTCGGCAAACAGCTCGTCGTTCGGTAACACCTTGGTGATCAAATCTTCATACGCCAGCTCACTGACGATGCGAACACCATGCACCAGCACAACTTTGTCAAAGCGCTCGTAGGTTTCAGGATCACGGATCAGTGAGAGGAAGGGCGCCAGTCCAGTCCCCGAAGACAGCATGTACAGATTTTTACCAGGCAGTAGGTCATCCAATACCAGCGTTCCGGTGGGTTTTTTACTGACCAGCAGCTCATCGCCAACCTGAATTTTTTGCAGGATTGAGGTCAGAGGGCCGTCTGGGACTTTAATGGAGAAAAATTCGAGATGGTCTTCGTAGTTGGCACTGGCAATAGAGTAGGCACGCATCAGGGGCTTGCCATTGACTTCAAGACCAATCATGACAAACTGGCCATTTTTAAAGCGCAGACCGGGATTGCGGGTGGTCTTGAAACTGAATAACGTGTCATTCCAGTGATGCACTTCCGTCACTTTTTCCACGTAAAAGTTGGACATGAAACTCTCGCCAGGGACTAAAAAAACTGGCCGCTATTCTAACGGAAAGCCTTTAAAGATAAACTGACTAACTTTAATTTTTATTATCAGCAAATCTGATATTAAACCCCTCTTTCTATCTGGAATTGACAAACTTTTATTTCCATTTAGTCCCGCATCACCGAAGCTGTGTGCAGATCGTTTTTTTAGAGGATTGTAGATACCTGTGACTCCTAAGCCGTTTGGCCGGCCTGCACAAGCGCAGGATACGGTATCACTGCCCGTCATTGGTCGCATCCATTCACCGCTGGCGGAGAAATTTGGGGTGCCACGCCAGCCCGGTCTGGTGGGTGTGCAGGCGATGATAGAGTTGTTTCCACCCTATGATGATCCATTGGCCGTGGAGGGGCTGGAGGCATTTTCACACCTCTGGGTGATTTGGCAATTTCATCAGAATCGCTCAGAAATTGATCTTGACGGTGCGGCATTTCGCCCGCTGATTCGTCCGCCACGACTCGGTGGCAATACCAAAATTGGTGTGTTTGCCAGTCGTAGCATGTATCGTCCTGCACCACTGGGCCTGTCCGTAGTCCGATTGATTTCATTAACGACCGAGGCCAATCGTACCCGGCTCATCATTGAAGGCAGCGATATGGTCGATGGCACGCCTGTTATCGATATCAAGCCTTATCTGGCCTATGTTGACGCTGTGCCTGATGCTCGCAGTAGCTACGCTCAGATTGCCCCGCAAACACTGACGGTGTGCTGGTCTGAGGCAGCACGGCAACAAGCGAGGGAATTGGGGCTATTAGAACAGCAGTGTGAGATGATAGCGGCATTACTGGCACAGGATCCCCGGCCTGCCTATCAGGACGATGATCGCCTGTATGGGATGCACTTTGCACAGGTCAATGTGCGGTTTCGGGTGGAAGCACAAACGGCCAGTATCGTAGCGGTAGAACGTGCGGTGACGGATAATTCGGGAAATTCATGATCAGGATGAGAGGCTTCGTGTGATGAAACAACCATTTTCGATTCTGGTCGATGTACGCTGGTGTCTGGACGAACTGCAGCGGGATGGACGAATCACCCAGAAAGAAGTCAATCTGGTTAGCACTACGCCCCGGCGCAAGGATCAGCTAAGCCTGCACCCTTTGGAGATCATTGCAGACTTTCGTTTGCCGGATCAGCAGAATCCCCAGCAAACGCTTAATCTGGCGGCACTCACCAGCTGGCTTGCTGCTAAAGCTGAAATACCGGTTTTTCGGATTGACCCGCTCAAGGTCAATGTTCCGGCAGTGACGGCGATCATGTCCTATGAATACGCTGAGCGTCATCGGATTCTCGCGGTTGCCTCCAATCAGGACAGCGTGACCATTGGTACCGATCAGCCGCTTTACACCGACTGGCTGGACAATTTGTCCCATACCTTGCGCCCCCGTGAAGTGCGCAGGGTCATGCTAAATCCCGAGCAGCTGACCCGCTATCAGGCGGAATTCTATCGGGTGACCAAGGCCATCGCCAACGCCAAAGGCACCGGAGCCGCAGAAGCGACCGGCAAAGGTGTTGAAGCGCTGTTGCAGCTGGGCGATATGCAAAATCCCGATGCCAATGACCAGCACATCGTGCGGATCGTGGACTGGCTATTGCAGTATGCCTTTGACCAGCGCGCCAGTGATATTCATCTGGAGCCGCGGCGGGAAGGTGGGCGGGTGCGCTTCCGTATCGATGGTGTATTGCACACGGTTTATGATATGCCGCAGCCTATTTTGCTGGCGGTGGTATCGCGTATCAAGATTCTTGGGCGGATGAATGTGGCTGAGCGCCGCAAACCGCAAGATGGGCGCTTGAAAACCCGCACGCCCAAGGGCCTGGAAACGGAACTTCGCCTATCAACCTTACCAACGGCCTTTGGCGAAAAGATGGTCATGCGGATTTTTGACCCGGAAGTGCTGGTGCGCAGTTTTGAACAGCTGGGGTTGATCGGCGACGATCTGGACAAATGGCAGCAAATGGCTGCGCATCCCAATGGCATTATTTTGGTCACTGGGCCAACGGGTTCGGGCAAAACCACCACGCTGTACTCGACACTCAAGCATCTTGCCACGGATGAGGTGAATGTCTGCACCATCGAAGATCCCATTGAAATGGTTGAGCCAAGCTTTAACCAGATGCAGGTGCTGCCCTCGATTGATCTGACCTTTGCGGAAGGGGTACGCGCGCTGATGCGGCAGGATCCCGATATCATCATGGTCGGTGAAATCCGCGATCAGGACACGGCAGACATGGCCATACAGGCGGCGCTGACGGGCCATTTGGTGTTGTCCACGTTGCATACCAATGATGCGCCCAGTTCCCTTACTCGCTTGCATGATCTGGGCGTGCAGCCATTTTTGACGGCGGCGACCATCCTCGGGGTGATGGCCCAGCGTTTGCTCCGAACCCTGTGTCCTCATTGTAAGGCACCGACGACGGTGGATCCTGATGCCTGGCATCAGCTGTGCGCTCCATGGAAAAGCGTGCCGCCACCGCAAGTGTATCAGGCGGTGGGCTGCGAGCATTGTCGTGACACGGGCTACAAAGGACGGGTGGGCATTTATGAAACCATGGTGTTATCCACCGACATGAAGCGCATGATCGGGGAAGGGGGTACGTTGGCTCAGATTCGCCAGCAGGCCTATCGGGAAGGGCTGCAACCCTTGCGTCTGGCCGGTGCACGCAAAGTGGCTGAGGGCATTACTACATTGGAAGAAGTGATGCGCGTTGCGCCTTTGGGATAATGGGAAGCTAACCGGCTGGACTGGTTTGGCTTAAAAGTGGGCTTAAACTGGTTTTGCGTAAGAGGCTTGGCTTACATGCGTTGGCTTAAGAAGGCCTGGCAGGTTTCGGGATGATCTCAACGACACACACTGACTTATCGACGGATTACACGCGGCATTCCTTGCATTATCAGCTGCTCCCTCATCGGGAGGATGTGGTGCCGGTCGCCGTCGGCGTTATTCGGCAACAGGATCAGGTGTTGCTTGCATGGCGCAATGCACGTCAGCATCAGGGTGATCGGTATGAATTTCCCGGTGGCAAGGTCGATGCGGGTGAATCCCCCGCACAGGCACTCGTACGGGAGCTTCAGGAAGAACTCGGCATAGAAGTCACCCACTTCAGGCCCATGCAGCGTCTGACCTTTCAGTATCCAGAAAAAACGGTATGCCTGTATGTCTTTCTGGTGGATGGATTTTCCGGTGAGCCAGAGGGTCAGGAGGGGCAGGCTCTGAGCTGGGTAAGCATAACAGAATTGCCTTTGTTGCGTTTTCCAGATGCCAATGCAGCAATTGTGCGGGCGGTATTGCTGCCATGGATTTATCGAATTAGCCCTGCTGTTACGCTGCCTGCTTCGGACTCAAAAACTATTTCTGATTCAAAAACTATTACTGATTCAGAACCTAACCACCAGTGGGAGCAAAAGTTTCACCAATCTGTTGAAACCGTCTGTATGACCCTGCCGGAACACAGTGTCGTTTATCTGCGACAGCCTGAGTGGCCAGTAGAGCTAGTGCCGATTGTCGTGCCGGGGATACAGCAACATCGACCCGATCTATCTCTGGGCATCTCCCTGAGCTGGTGGCATGTCCTTCAGCACTCCCCAGCCTTTAACCCGACAACTGGTCCACAACCAAGAAAGCCAATCAGTGCCATTCACCTGAGTCACAGTACGCTGATGATGCAAAGTCCTGCCTCCATGGCACAGCTTCGTGCAGAGCTGGCGAGTGCTGGAAATTCTCAGTGCTGGATTGTGGCTTCTGTGCACGACGAGACCTCGATACAGCAGGCGAATGCACTCGGAGTCGATGCGGTATTTCTGGGTAATGTGCAACCGACCCCCACGCATCCGGGTAAATTGGGGCTCGGTTGGTCTGCCTTTGCCAGACTTGCAGCGAGTGCAGAGTGCCCGGTCTATGCGCTGGGCGGGATGAGTGAGGCAACACTCGACACCGCGCAGCAGCACGGTGCCTGGGGAATTGCCGGGATTCGGTTGGCTGATTAGCACGCTAACGGATGCTGCTAACCGAGACATCTAACGAATAGTTCTAACGAATGAAACTTACGGATAATTAAATCACCGATCAAACTGGCGAAAATCCGGCTTGCGCTTTTGCATAAACGCGGTCACGGCTTCTTTCATTTCTGCCGAGGCAACGCGCTGCATAAACAGCTCTGCTTCCTGATTGATGCGGTCAATCACTTGAGCAGGCTCGGTCTGTTTTAGCAGTTGTTTGGTGAGCTGCAAGGACACTGCCGGTAACTCAACAAGCCGTGCGGCTTTTTGACGGGTGTAGGCATAGACGTCATCCACGACGGCATTAACAATACCGGCCTGTAGCGCAGTCTGTGCGTCAAAAGGCTCGGCCAGCATTAGCAGTTCTGCGGCTTTGTGGTAGCCCGCCATCCGAGGCAGGAGCAGACTGGCACAGCCTTCTGGTGACAGGCCTAGACTGGCAAACGGCATCTGAAAGCGCGCCTTGCTATCAGCAAATACCATGTCTGCATGCAGCAGCAACGTGGTGCCAATCCCGATCGCGACGCCTTTTACTGCGATCAGCAGGGGTTTACTCAGCGAGGCCGCAGCACGCAATAGGCGAAACGGCGGCGCATCAATACCGCTCAGATTGCCCTTGGCAAAATCCTGCATGTCATTACCAGCGCTGAAATCATCGGCAACCCCCCGCAACAGGACTACTCGTACCGATTTATCGGTTTCCGCTTCGAGCAAAGCCTGCTCAATGGCCAGATAAAAATCCGAAAACAGCGCATTTTTGCGTTCAGGCCGGTTCAACACCAGTTCAAGAATGCCTTCTTCCAGAGTGGCTTGCAGATGGGCGTGGGGATCGGTAAGACAGCTAAGGGCCATAAGGGATTCCAGTGCGAGTGAGGAAAGAGATGGTCTGGCCCAGTTTTAGCATTAATCTGGCAGATCAGGGAACAAATTCGTGGATTCAGCGTCGATTAAAAAGCCCCGCTAGTGAATAGCGGGGCTAAAAGTGACAGCGCGTGCGCTAATCTACTGCTCAAATTGCACGGGCGTACCGACCTTGATGCGCTTCGACAGTTCAATGGCGTGCCAATTGGTAAGACGCACACAGCCATGCGAGCGTGTCTTGTCGATACGCGAAGGTTCCGGCGTGCCATGGATGCCAAAACTAGGTTTGGACAGGGCGATCCACATCAGACCCACCGGATTGTTTGGCCCCGGAGGCAGGGTGAGTTTGCGCATGTTTTTACCCTGAATGAAGTTTTTGGGATCGTAGCCATAATGCGGGTTGGGTGAAATCGCCCGTATCGTGTGTTTACCAGAAGGGGAGGGCGTCTCATCACTGCCAATCGTTGCAGGATAGGCCACGATCATTTTGTTATTGGCATCAAAGCCATACAGCTCACTGGCACCTTTGTGGGCGATCAGTAGCGAAATCGGGCTGTTATCCACTGGGCCAACCGAGGCGATAGTGATCACCTCACCTGCTTTGCTAAAGGATTTGCCTTTGTTGAGCTGCTTTAAAAACTCGACATCCATATGAAATTTTTCGCCTAGCATTTCATAAATGGAGGTATAGCCGAGCGTTTTCATTTTAGCTTGCAAGGCATAATCCCGCGGAATGCTGCCCACATATGGCCCCTTAACATCTTTGTCTGTGAGGGAGTACTGGATAAACTCAGGTTGGCCCGCATGCTGTTCCAGCTTCGCCCAGACATCCGCATCCATTTTTCCATCTACCGGCAAACCCTGCATGAGTTCATACGCCGCAATGGCTTTCATCATATTACGGCCATAGGTACCGTCAATCACACCGGAAGAAGCCCGACCTCTTTCCAGCAATACCTGTGCTTTGGCAAAGACAGGGTGTTGACCTTCGGTGATGGATTCGTTCCATTCAGCTGTATTAATGCTTTCAGCCGTCCAGGTGCTGACTGGAGGTGCACTGGCTGCAGGGGAGCCATTAGCAGCAGGATTAGCCGATGTACCAGAGGCGCCCACAGGAGTGGAGGCAAAATCCTTAACCGCGTCAGTTTCCTGTGCCGTAGGGGGAACAGCTGACCCGGGAACTGGACGCTGGGTTTGGGCGGCATTTTGAAGACTGTCGGCTTCCAGAGTGTCTGCAGGATCTGGCAACGCCGCGGCATTAATGGCCTGGGGTTCGCTGTTTGCTGAACGAGAGGCAGTATTTACTTTCGTCGATGCGATAGCGGGGGCCGTGCCGTTGGAATTACTCGTGGCGGCAATGACGCCAGCGGTGACTACACCACTCAGTAGGGCAGAAACAGCGAGCGTGAGTGTCGAACGCTTTAGCATAAGAAAAAATCCAGACAATCTGAAGGCTTATTAAAAATGGTAGCGAGAGTAGGCTAAAGACTCAGTGAGCGAACTGTAAAAGAATGTGTGTTAACGAGGCATTGTGATGTGGTGAGTAACCTAGCGTCCCATTTCCGCTCATCAGGTGGTCATTGTGATGACACTATGAAACTGGTCACTTAGGCCAGAGTAAGAGCTGCACGGTAGCATGGTCAAATTTGCTATCATGTGCGGCCGAATTTACGCTGTGATGAAAACGCCACCGACACCTTTGCCCGATGTACCTGCTGATGTACCCCGCGATAGAGCTCATTGCCGGCTGTTCGCTTCCAGAGCTTTATTAGCACCTAGGCAGGGCGATATCAGGGCGATATCAGGGGGATGTCAGGACGTTTCAGCGCAACCCCACTTTAAACCGATGCACGAGTAGCCAGCATGACCCAGACTTTGAAAAATGATCGTTTTTTGCGCGCACTGCTGGGCCAGCCCGTGGATCGCACGCCGGTCTGGATGATGCGTCAGGCTGGGCGCTATCTTCCTGAATACAAGGCTACCCGCGCTGAGGCCGGAGATTTTCTGGCACTTTGTAAAAATACTGAGCTGGCCTGTGAGGTGACGCTGCAACCCTTACGCCGTTATGCGCTGGATGCGGCGATTCTGTTTTCCGATATTCTGACCATTCCCGATGCCATGGGACTGGGGCTGTATTTTGAAACCGGAGAAGGGCCGCGCTTTCGCAAAATCGTGCGTACCGAAGCCGACATTGCCCAGTTGCCACTGCTGCAGCCTGAACGTGATCTGGACTATGTGATGGCAGCGGTCAAGGCCATTCGCTCAGGTCTGGGCGGTGCTGTCCCGCTGATTGGCTTTAGTGGCAGTCCGTGGACACTGGCAACCTATATGGTGGAGGGTGGTAGCTCTCGTGAGTTCCGTCATACCAAGGAAATGCTGTATCGCAGCCCGGAATTGTTGCATGCCTTGCTGGCCAAACTGGCCGTTGCCGTGACGGATTATCTGAATGCCCAGATTCGAGCCGGTGCTCAGGTCGTCCAGATTTTTGACAGCTGGGGCGGTGCACTGGCGCATCGGGAATATGAGGAATTTTCCCTGCGCTACATGCGGGACATTATCGCTGGTCTGATCCGTGAGCACGACGGGCGGAAAGTGCCGGTAATTCTGTTTACCAAGGGCGGTGGGCAATGGCTGGAACCCATGATGGAAACTGGCGCAGATGCGCTCGGGCTAGACTGGACGACGTCACTGCAACAGGCTAGAAGAACAGTACAGGGCAAAGTGGCCTTGCAGGGCAATCTGGACCCTTCCACCCTGTATGCCAGCCCAGAACGGATACAGGCCGCCGTCAAAGCGATGCTGGACGATGCCTATGCAGATGGCGTGCCGACTCGCTATATCGCCAATCTGGGCCATGGCATTACCCAGTGGGTAGATCCTGCTCATGCGGGTGTCTTTGTGCAGGCCGTACAGGAATACCGCATTCCACAGGCCGGTTGATGCCGATCAGGAAAAGTCCTTCACAAACAGTCTATTGTCGAAATACAGCGCTCCAGCAGCCCGGACTTCCACCAGTCTAAAAGGCGGTGGCTGGTGTTATTCGCTTTCAGACCGCAATTGCGCACAGACCTCATCAATCAGGCTGCGCGCAATGCTGCCTATAGGTGGGATTAATGGAAGGGCAGCGGGAGAATAAAAAGCCGCTTCGGCGATTTCCTCTTCCTCGAGCACAATATCCCCGGACACGTAGCGGGCGGTGAATCCAAGCATCAAATTGGTAGGGTAGGGCCAGGGCTGGCTACGGACGTATTGAATGTTGTCCACCGTCAGGCCCACTTCCTCCAGCACTTCCCGCTTTACCGCCTGTTCCAGCGTTTCACCGACTTCCACATACCCGGCAATCAGGCTAAACATCGGGATCTGAAAACGATGCGCCCGCGCCAGCAACAGTTGGTTTTCCCGGTAAATGGCCACGATCACACAGGGGTTTACGCGGGGATAATGCAGCTGATCGCAGACGGTGCAGGCAATGGCCAGCTCGGTGCCGTGGCGCAGGGCAGGGCTGCCACACCGTGAACAAAAGCGATAGGTGTGATGCCATTCCAATAACTGCAGGGCGCGGGAATAGCGGTAAAACTGTTCCGGCTGCAAATCCGGCAAAACACGCCGCAAAGAGCGCCATTCGTGATCGGGTGGTGGTGGCTGTTTAGGGACTCTGGCGGTGAGGATGCGTACGGAGTCCACGACTTCGGATTCGATTTCGTCTATGGGTTCGTCAAATGCTATGGGTGCCGTGGGCAGCTCGCCCGTCAGGGTGTGCAGCAGGGCATCGCCGTGAAAATACAGGTAGAGGGTCATGAGCGCGGTCTGGTGTGGGTGACGGGAGAGGGTGTGGGTTTAGGGGTGTGGTGGGGTGGGTTTTTGCTGTTGTCCGGTGGTGATGTTGGTAAAGGCTGAGACAAAGGCATTTGCAAGCAATGCCGATAGCGACTCCTTTCTATGCCGTAGTTGACGCCACTCGGTACACTGTGCAATCAATCTTGTCAGCACTGAAAGAATACGTCTCTGCTCTTCCCGCGGAGGAATAGGTAGCGGAAAGCTGCGAAGCTGCGTCATGTTGATAGACGCAAGATTGGTCGTCTGCTTAGATGCCCCGGCAAAGTAGTCTCGGCCAACGTCAGAATTGAACACCAATTCAACCCACTCATTCAGAATCAGCTTACTGGGTACACGCGCCTTGAAGACGTGATTCTGATGCAGGCAGTTTGTTACGCCACCACGCCAAATTGCAGTGCGACCCACCTTATCCCAATCGCCACCTTCTGTGATGAGAAGGTCGCCTTCTTGAACCCGATACTTCTCCAGTTCATCAGCAGCAATCTCAATAGTCTTCAAAGCATCAAGCTTGAAATACCCACGCTGAACATTCGCAACCGCCAAATACGGGCATACAATTACTTGCCTGCCACGAAGGTCACGGCCTTTGGTTATCCCGCCAATGACAACAGCCACCTCATCAAAAGATGTAATTACCCAATGATCGGGATAAATCGTTTCGCACTCGGCCATGCCGACCAGTTTCTGGCGGCGCAGCAAGCCGTCGGAAATATACTGGTCACGCAATTGCGCACAATCGGCTTTGATGCGGCTTAAGTCGGGCGCTATCTCTGACGTCTCTGTAAGGAGTCCCCGAATAGCCAGACTCTTCAACCCGGCGATAACATCATCCACATCCTCCGGCGCAGTAAACAACTGCCCGAAGTGATCCGCCAACCGCTTCCAGCCTTCCTGCAATTCATGCGGACTGGCGGCGCTGGCAACCGCTTGCAGGGTAGACTGACGCAGGGCGTTTTGCAGCTTACGGCGCGCTTGCTGCTGTGCCTCCAGCCGATCACACAGCGCCATCAGCTCATCGACTTTGGCGACGATGCGGGATTGTTCTTCCGTGGGTGGGAGACCGATATGTGTTGTAATAATTTTTTCTTTAGAAATATTTGGCTGAGCGCCTCCAGCCCCAAGACCCATGAAATATCTTGTCTTAGCTCGGAGCGTTAACAGCAGGAATCGATTGCTAACGCCTTCATAGGGAGTACATGCGCAGACAGCTTGATTCGTTGTGCTCTCGATGCCAACAATTGAGCATTGCCCAATGTTTGCACCATACATGGCAATCAAAACATCGCCAGCCACATTTAGCCGAAGTGAGCACTCCCTCAACGCAAGCTCAGAAATATGTTCTTCTGCCCGTGTGATGTAGTCAGACTTCAGTTCGCCGGACTTAAACCACGGAATGGAGCCACCGTAGTACAGAGGATTATTTCGTGGCGGAGTAGAACCAGCGCCCCAATCTCCCACCTCTCCAAGCTCGACTATAACCCAACCTGGGGGGATATTAGTCTCATTAGAATTTTGGTTATTTCCTATCTTTTTAATGGATTTTCCACGTTTCTTTGATGTGACGTTTGCAGCATGTTGCCTAATCCGTTGAAGCAGTTTCTCGGCGTGTTCTTCGCTGAGATCTTGTTGAACAATTTTTCCTGAAATCGCAAGGTATAAAACCATCTCCCGCAACCGCGCCACGCCCCCCGGCGCATTGGCAATATACCCAAACGCCGCCAAAAACTGTTGTGCGTCCATCAGGCAGACTCCTCACCAACAAGCCCATTATTTGCCAAGGCTTGTTCAATTTGTTCAATACTGGGCAGGCTACTCTGCAGTTCGGCGGGCAGCGACTCGATCAGTTGATATTCCGCCACCCCAATCGGTTGCGCCGTGTCGCGCAGCGCATATTCGGCCACGACTTTATTCTTGCTCTTGCACAGCAACAGGCCAATGGTGGGGTTGTCCTGCTCGGTCTTGATCTGCCTGTCCACAGCGGTGAGGTAAAAGCCAAGCTGCCCCAGATGCTCGGGCTTGAATTTACCGCCCTTCAGCTCAATGACCACATAGCAGCGCAGTTTCAGGTGGTAAAACAACAGGTCCATGAAAAACTCGTCGCCCCCCACATTCAGCAGCACTTGCCGCCCGACAAAGGCAAAGCCCGCGCCAAGCTCCAGCAAAAACCGGGTGACGTGCTGGATCAAGGCGTGTTCCACCTCACGTTCCTGCGCTTCTGCCGTCAAACCCAAAAAATCGAAGCGGTAAGGATCTTTGAGCGATTCGCGCGCCAGGTCAGACAGGGGCTTGGGCAAGCGGGCCGGAAAATTGGTCAACGCCGCGCCGCTGCGCTCTTGCAGGCGGGTTTCAATGTGCATGACCAGTACATTGCGCGACCAGTTGTGTTCTATCGCCTTGGCCGCATACCAACAACGGGCTTCTGCGCCGGGCAGTTTGTCGAGCAGCGCCAAATGATGGTACCAGGGCAATTGTGCAAGCACCGCTTGCACAAATTCGGCATCCGGCCAAGCCTCGGCAAAGGCGCGCATGTATTTGAGGTTGCGGGGGGAAAAGCCTTTCATGTCGGGGAAGGCCGCGCGCAAGTCCTGCGCCAGCCGCTCGATCACCTTGGCGCCCCAGCCTTGCTGCGCTTGGCGCGCCAGAATGTCACGCCCGATCTGCCAATACAGTTGAATCAGCGCCCGGTTGACCGCCAGTGCAGCACCTTGCTGGGCGTTGTGAATGCGGGTTTTCAACTCGGCAAGCCAGTCGGCATAGTCCGGCGGCAGCGGTGCAATATCAGGCATCAGACCTCCTCCCCACGGCTCTCCAACCGCGTCCGCGACACCGCAATCGCCTCCTGCAACTTCTGCTGCAACACCGCCTTAGACGGCAACTCGGTCAAATACTCCGCCACATCAGTCCCACTGGCATCCAGCTCCAGCAACTCAATCTGCTCCTGCTTCTTGCCACTGCACAAAATAATCCCCAACGGCGCAGACTCGCCCGCCTCCTGCTCATACCTGGCCAACCAGCGCAGATACAACTCCATCTGCCCCTTGTACTCCGCCTTAAAGTCACCCAGCTTCAAATCAATCGCCACCAGGCGCTTCAACCGACGGTTATAAAACAGCAGGTCGATATAAAAATCATCGTTGTCGATCTGGATGCGCTTTTGCCGGGCGACAAAAGTGAAACCCGCACCCAGTTCCAGCAGGAAGTTTTCCAGCTCCCGCAAAATGGCGTCTACCAGATCCTTTTCCAGATAACGGTCAGCAAGCCCCAGAAAATCCAGAATGTAAGGGTCTTTAAAAACCAGGGCCGGACTCATGGCGCCGGTCTGCCGCAGATTATCCAACTCCTGCACCAGCAATTCCTCCGGCTGCCTGGACAAAGCGGTGCGCTCAAACAGTTGAGAGTCCAGACGCTCTTGCAAGGTTCGGGTGCTCCATCCTTCCTGCTGGCACATCTGCATGTAAAAGTCGCGCTTCAGCGGATCGTTTATATAGATCAGGGTGCGAAAATGCGTCCAGCTCAATTGTCTCCGCGCTGCTGAGACAATCTCCAGCGAAGGGAAAACCTCGGCAAAACGCAGCATGTGCCGTAGGTTCTTAAGAGAGAAGCCACGTCCGTAGTCGGCCTCCAGCTGCTTCGCCAGTACCAGAACAATCTGCTCGCCGTAAGCAGCACGCTCGCCGTTCAGGACCTCACGGTGAATCCGTTCGCCGATCTGCCAGTACAGTGTGGTCAAGGCACTGTTGACCGTCACCGCCAGTTGGCTACGGCTCTGCTCAATCAGGCGGCGAATATCGCCCAGCAATGGATGGGCAGCGGGGGTTGAGGGTGTCACGGATGCAGTGCTCATTCTGCGACTGCCTCATCACTGAAATGATGGGCCAATGCGGCCGCCAGCTCGCTTTTAAGCTGGTTTTCAGTTTCCTCGATTTCACCCAACAGCGTTTTGTACTTCACCAGCAGCAGGTCTGGATCGTGGCTTTCCTCCTCTGGGGCATTGGGGTTTTTAAGGTCAAGGTTAAAGATGGGCAAATACACGCGGTCACCCGCGGCCTGCGCGTCGCGGGCCTGCAGGCGCAGCGATTCGGCCTGGCTGCGCAGAGCCTCCACCTGCGCTTCCACCGGCTGGCGTTGCTTGGCATCACTCACGCCCTTGATGGACTCACGCAGATCACGGACGCGGTTGTCCAACGCGCTGGCCTCATTGCCCAACTGCTCGGCACGCTTCCAGTGCGGCTGCGCGGCGGCTTCGGCCTGCTCACGTTTGGCTTTGAAATCCACCTTCCAGGCAAATTCGTTTTCCACCCGGTCGGCAAAGCCGTTTGCCTCCGTGCCCCACCACTCCTGCTCAGGCTTGAATTCCTCCAGCCGGATCGGCTTGGTTTTACTGTAGCTCTTGTACCCAGGGGGGTAGGGATGCTCATAGAACCAAATGGTATCGGTGTGAAAATGCTCGGTGCCATCGTTCACCGTCGCACCCTTGGTGAAAAACAACAGGTTGGTCTTGATGGTGGTATAGGGCGCAAACACGCCTTTGGGCAAACGGATGATGGTGTGCAGTTTACAGTCACGCAGCAGCAACTTTTTCAGGGTGGCCTTGATGCCATCACCAAACAAAAAGCCATCTGGCAACACCACGGCGGCGCGACCATTTTCCTTCAACAGCTTCTTGATGATCAGCGCCATGAACATATCGGCGGTTTCCCGCGTGCGCAGGTCCGCCGGATAATCGCCGCCCACGCCGTCATCCTCATAACCCCCAAACGGCGGATTGGTAATCAGACAGTCAACCTTGTCCTGGGGGCTCCACTCGTTCCAGCCCTTGCCCAGGGTATTTTGATGCACGATCTGACTGGGCACGTCGATACCGTGCAACAGCATGTTGGTGGTACACAGCAGGTGCGGCAATTGCTTTTTTTCAATGCCGTGAATCAGCTCCTCTATGGCTCGGTGATCACTGGAACTGGAATGCGTGGTGAGTTGGCTGCGCAAAAAATCAATTGCTGCCGTTAGAAAGCCACCCGTACCACAGGCCGGATCCAGCACACGCTCGCGCCGGTCAAGACGGGGATTGATCCGATCGACCATGAACGCAGTAATCGCCCGCGGCGTGTAAAACTCACCGGAATTGCCAGCGGCGCGCAGGTCGTTGAGCATTTGCTCATAGACATCGCCCAGATTGGCGCGGCTCTTGAAGTCATGAAAATGGATCGCTTCTTCCAGTTTTTCGATCACCGCCAGCAGCTGGGTGCCGGATTTCATGTAGTTGTTGGCATCTTCGAACACGCTGCGGATTACCTGCTGAAGCGGGCCGTCACTGGCATTCAGCGATTTGAGTTCCGGAAACAGCGCATTGTTGACGAATCCAATGATTTCACCGGGAGATTTTTGCGGGGCATTCTTGCCGTCTGCACCGGCCCGAAACGCCGCCCAGTTGCGCCAGCGATACGGCTCGTCAATCGCCGACAGATAGTTGGGATCGTCGTCTTCCCATTCTTCTTCACGCTGATCCAGCACCTTGAGAAACAGCATCCAGGTGAGCTGGCCAAGGCGCTGGGCATCGCCATCTACCCCGTCGTCTTTGCGCATGATGTCCTGAATGGATTTGATGGTGCTGCTAAGGTTCATGAAAAAACGATGTCCAATTTAAAAAAAGGGAAAAGGGCATAGACCGACATGAGAGGCTGAATTGGATGCCTAGGCCGCATCCGTGCTGTATAAGGCCTGCTCCAGCTCGCGCAATGCGGCGTTAAATTGATCTACTCCACCAAAAATCTGGCGGCGAATCTGGGTCTTGCTACCAAAACGGTCAAACGGCGGCAGCTCCAGCACCTCAGCCGATTCGAGGTTCTGCACCCCATGGTCGGCAAATTTGTCCAGCAGGGCCTCCAGCACGGCACGGGCCTGTTCACCGTACTGGGCAAACACGTGGCGTTTCTTGACGCGGCTGGCGCGCTCACGCCGGGTCAGCGGCGGCTGATCAAACGCCACATGGGCCACCAGATCAAACACATCCAGCTCGCTGCCGTTGGCCACAGCCTGCTGCAGGGCCGCCACCGGCACACCATGGGCGGCCAGCTCATCCAGAATGACCTGCTTGCGGTCGGCAGAGTGCCAGCGATTCAAAAAGTCCTTGAGGCTACCAAACTCTGCCTGCAGGGTATTCCTCAATTCTGTGTGCAGCAGGACACGGTAATCCTCGGTAACGAGCTGCCCCTCGGCATTCAGATGCTGCGTGCGCTCCACCGCCACCTTTACTTCCACATCATCGATGATGTATTTGACCCGCCCGGGGCCACCATCAGGACCACTGCCCTCACTCTCATCACCGCTACTCCCGTCACCGCTCCCCGCTGGCGGATCACCAGGGACATCGTCTTCCTTACCGTCCTTGGCATTCTCAGGTGGCACCACCGGATCATTGGGCCCGGGCTCATAGATGACTACCGGTTCCCCATCAAAATCTGAATCGGCAAACATCCGGGTCGCACCCCGAAAATCCATGATGGTGAAATACAGCTTGTGATAGTCCTCACGCAGCCGCGTGCCCCGGCCAATGATCTGCTTGAACTCGGTCATGGACAGGATGTTCTGGTCCAGCACGATCAACTTGCAGGTCTTGGCATCCACCCCAGTGGTCAGCAGTTTGGAGGTGGTGGCAATCACCGGGTAGGGTTCGTCATTGTCGATGAAATAGGACAGCTGGGCCTTGCCTTCCTTGTCATCACCCGTGATGCGCATCACATAGCGGCGATTGCTGGCAGCGGCCGGTATCCGGTTGACCAACTCCTGCCGCATGCGCTCGGCGTGCTCCTGATCCTCACAGAACACAATCGTCTTGGCCATCGGGTCAGTGGCCTGCAGGTATTCCCAGACTTTTTGCGCCACCAGTGCTGTGCGTTGAGTCAGGATTAGCGAGCGGTCAAAGTCTTTCTGGGTATATTGTCGCAGCTCTACCATCAACCCCTGACGGTCAATCTTGCCTTTTTCAGGTGTATAGCCCACGGAGTCCATATCCGTGGCAATGCGGATGACTTTATAGGGGGCCAAAAAGCCGTCCTCTATACCCTGCTTGAGCGAGTAGGTATACACGGGTTCCCCAAAGTAGGTGATGTTGCTGACTTCTTTGGTTTCCTTTGGGGTTGCGGTCAGGCCCAAATGGGTGGCACTGCCAAAATACTCCAGTATCTCCCGCCATGCAGAATCTTCAGCGGCACTGCCGCGGTGGCACTCGTCCACTACCACCAGATCAAAAAAATCCGCCGGGAATTGCTTATAAATCTGTTGGCTATCGTCCTTTCCTGTCACGGCCTGATACAGCGCCAGATAGATTTCGTAATTCTTTTTGACTTGGCGCTTGCTCACCTTGTGCATCACTTCGCCAAATGGCCCGAAGTCCTGTTGCATGGTCTGATCCACCAGAATATTGCGATCTGCCAGAAACAGGATGCGTTTTTTGGCCTTGGCTTTCCACAATCGCCAGATGATCTGGAATGCTGTGTATGTTTTGCCGGTACCGGTGGCCATCACCAGCAGAACCCGCTGCTGTCCCCTGGCAATGGCCTCAATGGCGCGGTTGACGGCCACCCGCTGGTAATAGCGCGGCTCACGACCACTGCCATCGGTATAAAACGGCTGTTCCATCAGCTGCTGGGCAGCGGGGGTAATCAATCCTTTCCACTCTTGGTACAGCAGCCACAGTGTCTCAGGAGCGGGGAATTCAGTTAAGGCCAGTGGGCGCTCGGTCGGCTGGGTTAGCCCCGTTCGGTCGTGCAGCAAAAACCCCTGACCATTGCTGCTAATGGCAAAGGGAGCGTCCAGCATTTCGGCATAGCCCAGCGCCTGCTGCATGCCATGACCCACCGCATATCGGGCCTGCTTGGCTTCTACCACGGCAATCGGCAGATTGGGGCGTCCGTATAAGACATAGTCAGGGCGTTTGGGGCCGCCTTTGGCATCGGGCTGGGTTACCCGGGTTGCCAGCTTGCCCCGGACAATCACGCGACCAGCCGTCAAGGAGACTTCTTCCCGGAACTGATGCTGTTGCCATCCGGCCTGCTGTAATGCCGGGGTGATAAATTTAGTGCAGATGTCGCGCTCAGTCAGTTTATAGATATCCATTGTTCCCTCTGAACGTTCCCAATAATTTTTTGCCGTATCACCACTAAGGGGTCAGCATACTCTTTAGCGGTAAAAGGCTCAGACTGCAAGCCTGACGAGGAGGGCAGCACGCACACCCATGGATTTCATTGTTCTGGAAATCAGGAAATTTCTGGCAGGATTTCTCAGGGAAGTCCCCTGAGGAAATAAGTCGATGAAACGATTCTTTTCCTGTTCATCCCTTACACCAACACCAACAAAAAAGCCCTAAACCATGTGGCCTAGAGCTTTTTTGGTGCGTACCGAAATACGCCAGACGATGATCGAGAAACGGATCAACGAGTTCAAACAATCGTTGGTCGGGACGGAAGGATTTGAACCTTCGACCCCTTGCACCCCATGCAAGTGCGCTACCAGGCTGCGCTACGCCCCGAACGAAGCGACAGTTTAGCGATTTTTGCTCTCATGTCCAGCGATTCTGAATGGGAGTGGCTGCTTTTGTTCAGTTAATCATCGTATCGGTGGAGACCAAGGCTGCCATCTGGCGTTCTTTTACGCCCTCGGCCGCGCGGCGAACATCCTGCAATGTGCGGGCATTGCCACCGCTCAGGGATTGTCGCCAGAAGCGTGCACCGGCTTCGCCCTGAAACAGGCCTAAAATATGACGGGTAATCAAGCTAAGAGGCAAACCACTGGCCAGTCTCCGTTCCATGTAGGGATAAAATTGTTCCAGCGCAGCAAAACGATCTACTTCGGCACGGCCTTGTTGCCTCCCCAGTCGGGCCAATAGATAGGGATCGTGATAGGCGGCCCGGCCGATCATGACACCATCGGTATGGTCGGCTTGCTGCATGACCTGATCCACAGTCGTAAAGCCACCATTTATTTCGATGATCAGATCCGGCCGTTCCTGTTTTAATCGGTACACGTCCTCATACCGCAGTGGGGGAATGTCGCGGTTTTCCTTGGGGCTGAGTCCTTTCAGCAATGCAATCCTTGCATGGACGATAAAACGCTGACAACCCGTTTGCGCAACGGTATCCACAAAGTGTTTCATGTGTTCATAGCTGTCGAGCTGGTCAATGCCAATGCGGTGTTTGATCGTGACCGGGATGGACACCGCCTGTTGCATGGCATGAATGCATTCAGCCACCAGCTCGGGTTCGGCCATGAGGCAGGCGCCAATTTTATTGTTTTGCACGCGATCGGACGGACAGCCGACATTCAGGTTCACTTCACGGTAGCCCCAGTCTTCTGCGATGCGGCTGCATTGCGCCAATTCGCTGGCATTGGAACCGCCCAACTGCAAGACCAGTGGCTGTTCTGAGGCATCAAAATCCAGATGACGCCGGCGATCACCATGGATGATTGCGCCAGTGGTCACCATTTCGCTGTACATCCAGACATCCGGATGAAACAGTCGCGCAAACGTCCTATAGTCGGTCGTTGACCAGTCCATCATGGGAGCAACGGAGAGGCGAAAGGGGGCATTCGGCATCGTGTAACTTTCTCGACAGGTGGCAAGCACTCAACAGGCGTGCAGCGAAAAGCAGCAAATCGGTGCGAAATGATAGCATGCGGCACAGCAAAGCCTCGCTCCTTAGGCGAAAATAGCCCAAAGCATGGTGACCTTCTTTCAGCCTACACAGACACCACAAATGCAGCTAAAGAGTGCAGCTGAGACGGCCCTGCACCCACGTCATACTGTTTCCTGATTGAATGTCAAAGCCCAATGCCTGAAGTCTCATGTCTGAACTCTGATGGTTCTCCCAGGCATTATTTTTTAAGCTCTCCACTTTACACTGACAGCAAATTCCCATGATCACACGTCGTTTTGGTACTGCGCTTTTTCTTCACCGTGCTCAATTAAGGCATGCTCAAATAAGACATTCGCAAACCAGACAATCGCAAATCAGGCATTCTCTGGTTTTTTTGGCCATGGTGATGGGTCTGGCTATTTCAGGCTGTGACCGAACGGATCAATCCACTGCTGGCAAAACATCCCATGACAGTCCGTCAGAACAGAAACCAGGAGCAACTACACAGGCAGCAACTACACCAGCAGTAAAAGCCAGCCCATCTACGTCTACACTTACCGCTGACCCGACCACCACCCCTAGTCAATCTCACATCACGATTGCGGATGTTTCTGCCAGTTCAGTCACGACCAAAGAAAGTGTGGCTGAATGCACACAGCCCCAATGCAGTTCAGCAACACTCAAACAACTGGTGTTTGAAGCGCCCTTTGACTGGCTTAATCCGCTCATCACTCAGCAGCTGTTGGGCTTATCGAATCCAATTTCTGAAAATGGCAAAGCCACGACGAAAAACCTGCCGGCTGCCCTAAAGCAGTTTGTCAAAGAAGGGCAGGCGTCTGAAGCCGGGGGTAGTATGCCTTATGACATGACGCTGGAAGCCAGACTGATTGGGGTGGATGCCCGTGTGATTGTGATTCAGGTCAGTGGTTATTATTACACGGGTGGCGCACACGGCAGCGCAGTGGAAAATTATCTGGTAATCGATCGCACCTCGCATCGGCCACTGGCATTAAGTGACGTGATGCTTCCGGCTAAAAAGCCCGACCAGCTGTATCCGCTTTTTTATGCCCAGTTTCGACAATGGGTAGCCAAAGAAATACCCCAGCAATCGTTGCCTGAATATGAAAAAACCTGGCCGTTTAAACTGTCCAAAAATTGGTTTCCTACCGACAAAGGCATCGCACTGGCGTATGGCCAGTACGAAGTGGGGCCCTATGTGGTGGGCATGCCACAGTTTGAAGTACCGTTTGCACAGCTCACTGGTCTGATTCGGCCTGAATTTCTTCAACCTCTACAGGGCGAAGCCATCAAGACGCAGTGATGACGTTTGGGTAATGACTTTTAAGTAATGATATTTGAATGATGATTTCTGGCTGAGGCAAATGACTTAAGCTAATGCCGTAAGCCCATGGCCTAAGCCAATCAATCCGCAATCGGTACGATAACTACCGGAATTGTGCTGTGTTTGAGGACATCGGTGCTCACACTGCCTTCCAGCAGCCGACTCATCAGGCTCTTGGGATGTTTCCCCAGTAAAATCATACTCGCCTGATGCTTTTCGGCCTGGGCAAGAATGCTTTTGGCAAAATCCGGACTGTTGTTGATCAACAGGGCCGTACAGTCGATGCCCTCCTCCTGACACTCTTTCATCACGGCATGCAGGTGTTGATGTTCATTTCTCAAGCGCTGTGCAATGCCATCGCGAATCGGCTGAATGTCGGTATAACTGATGATCGCCTCGCCGGTGACGACATCGTAGCCAATCATATCAGGGCTTAGGTTTTCTACCGTCAGCAACACCAACCGCTGTTTAAAGGCCAGCGCAAAGGCTTTCGCCTGTTTCAGCAGTACCGTCGGTGCATCATTTAAATCCAGAGCCAGCAAAATGGTCATAAATTTGTCCTCTCAGAGCCGTTTTTGGACACTATTGTTCACAATTGTCGTTAATTGTACATCGTTTGGCCATTATGGTGCTGCCTTTCACCGAAAATTTAGCCAATACTCAGTTCATCGTATGGAGAAACTACCATGAATGCACCCGCCACTGTGTTACATAACCCGATTGTTCGCAGCAAACTCCAGTTTCATCTGGGCAAACAAGTACCGCGCTACTGGGTGGAAAATCATCCCTTTCGGACACGTGTTTTTGATGCATTGTCGATGACTTTCCCGGACGGCGAGCGGTATTTTATTGAATCCGTCCGGTTGTTTCGCGATCAGATTACTGATCCACAATTACAAACAGACGTTGCCAGTTTTATCCGTCAGGAAGCCGAACACGGCATCGCGCATGAGCGCTATAACGAGCTCCTTCGCGAGCAGGGCATGCCGGTGGATCGCCTACTGACGCAGATGAAAAATCGTTTCAAGCATTTGCTCAAGAATGAATCTCCTGAGCTGAATCTGGCGATTACGGCTGCCAGCGAGCATCTGACTGCGCTGATGGCGGACTGCTTTTATGCCTACCGCGAAACGATGGAAGGTGTGGACCCGCAAATGCGTGCGCTGTTTGCCTGGCATTCCATTGAAGAAATGGAACACCGTGCGGTGGCCTTCGATGTGATGGATACAGTGGCCCAGGTAGATCATCGCCTGCGGGTACGCGCACTGGTGATTACCTCGGTACTTATGTCGGCGTTTACGCTGTATCGTGCGCATGAAATGCTCAAAGCCGATGGCTTTGGTGTGGTTGACCGGGTGAAGCTGTTTGCTACCGGAATTCCATGGCTGTTTGGGCCGGGAGGCATTCTGGCACCGATGGGCAAGCCCTATCTGAAGTGGTTTAAACGCGGATTTCACCCCAATGACACTCCGCCAGTACATCAATACGATGTCTGGGTAAAAGTCTATGAAGAAACCGGCGATCCACTGAAAGCAGGGCAGGCCTTCTGGGAAGCTGGTTATCCGGGGAAGCCAGCCTGAGGACAGTCGCGCCTTTTGATTAGCCCTGTCACTTTTGGCAGGGCAATTGGCTAAAGGGAGACGACCTGGGGGCAATCGCCTATCAGCTCACTGTTCCACTCACTGTTGCCCATTTAGTTATCGACAGGCACCGCCTGAAAATTGACGCTTGCGAACAGCTGAAACCCTCCCATGGGGGAGCCTGAGAAACCCAGACAGGGAAGGACAAGGGCTGTCCTTCAGACTGAGCCTAAACAAAAACCCCGCCAGTAACTCTGGCAGGGTCCTTCTGCTAACATTCAGATTTAGCCGCCCTGATAACCTTTCAGATTCAGACGTGCTTTGTGCAACAGTGGCTCGGTGTAGCCAGACGGCTGGGCGTGGCCTTCAAAGATCAGGTCGCAAGCGGCTTTAAAGGCAATTCCATCAAAGCCCGGCGCCATCGCAGTGTAGGCTTTATCGCCGGCATTTTGCCCATCGACCACTTTGGCCATACGCTTCAGTGCTTCCAATACCTGCTCTTTGCTCACAATACCATGACGCAGCCAGTTAGCGACGTGCTGTGAGCTGATACGCAGGGTCGCACGGTCTTCCATCAGGCCGACGTTATGAATATCCGGCACTTTGGAACAGCCTACACCCTGATCGACCCAGCGAACCACATAGCCCAGAATACCCTGGCAGTTGTTTTCGAGCTCCTGGTTGATTTGCTCTGCAGTCCAGTTGGTGTCGGTGGCCAGCGGCGGGGTCAGGATGTCATCCAGTTTGGCGTGTTCGCGGGATTTGATTTCATCCTGACGCGCTTTCACGTTGATCTGGTGATAGTGCAGGGCATGCAGGGTCGCGCCCGTAGGTGAGGGAACCCAGGCACAGCTTGCGCCAGCATTGGGATGGTTCATTTTGGTGGCTATCATGTCTTTCATGCTGTCCGGCATCGCCCACATGCCTTTACCAATCTGCGCGCGGCCTTGTAGGCCCAGTTTCAGGCCAACGTCCACGTTGTTGTTTTCGTAGGCTGCGATCCATTTGGCCTTTTTGATGTCGTCCTTGCGAATGACCGGTCCAGCTTCCATCGACGTGTGAATTTCATCGCCGGTACGATCCATAAAGCCGGTATTGATGAAAATGACCCGGTCTTTGGCCTGACGGATGCATTCTTTCAGGTTAACCGTGGTGCGGCGCTCCTCGTCCATGATGCCGATTTTCAGGGACTTTTCAGGTAGGCCCAGTGCTTTTTCGACACGGCTGAACAGCTCGACGGCAAATGCCACTTCTTCAGGGCCATGCATTTTAGGCTTGACGATGTACATGGAGCCGGTACGCGAGTTGCGTTTGCCGGTTTGGGCATTGCGACCTTCAATATCGTGCTTGGTGATCAGCGCGGTGATCATGGCATCCATGATGCCCTCATAGACTTCCTGACCATCCATCAGAATGGCCGGGTTGGTCATTAGGTGGCCAACATTGCGCAGCAGCATGAGCGAGCGGCCATGTAGGGTAAATTCCTGACCCTGGGCATTTTTGAACACTCGGTCGGCGTTCATGCGGCGGGTGACGGTTTTGCCGCCTTTTTCAAAGGACTCTTCCAGATCGCCGCTCATCAGGCCCAGCCAGTTGCTGTAGCCTTCCACTTTTTCTTCAGCATCCACGGCAGCCACAGAGTCTTCCAGATCCTGAATGGTGGTCACAGCAGATTCGAGGTTCAGATCCTTAATGTGCGCAGCGTCGGTTTTGCCGACATTATGGTTGGCATCAAACTGGATTTCGACGTGCAGGCCGTTATTGCGCAACAGCACGCTAGTGGGCTGGGCGGCATCGCCGGTGTAGCCCGAAAATTGCGAGCTGTCTTTGAGTCCAGTGGTGCTACCGTCTTTTAGGGTGACGACCAGGCCTGTTTCATTCACGGCATAGCCAGTGGCCTGAGTATGGTCGCCCTGTGCCAGCGGGAAGGTGGTATTAAGAAAGTTCTTGGCAAATGCAATCACACGATCGCCGCGTACCGGGTTGTAGCCCTGACCTTTTTCAGCGCCATTGTCGCTGTCGATCGCATCGGTGCCATACAGCGCGTCGTAGAGGCTACCCCAGCGGGCATTGGCAGCGTTCAGTGCATAGCGGGCATTGCGCACCGGAACCACCAGTTGCGGGCCAGCAAGGGTGGCAATTTCTTCATCGACGTTTTCGGTGCTGACCTGAAAATCATCGCCTTCCGTTGCCAGATAGCCGATGTCTTTCAAAAAGGCTTTGTAGCTGTCGGCATTAAGGGGTTTATTGTCGCGGTGCCATCGGTCAATTTTGGCTTGCAGGTCATCACGCTTTTGCAGAAGGGCTTTATTTTTTGGGGTCAGATCTTTGAGGATTTGTTCAAAGGACGACCAGAATTGCTCGCTGCTCACGCCGCTACTGGGCAGGGCTTTGGTTTCGATAAAGTCATTGAGAAGCTTATCGACGGCAAGCGAGCCGTGCTGGATGCGTTCGGTCATGGCAGGGTTCCTGTAGACGGGTGTGCGAAAAACGCCGATTATAGGCGGAACTCAGGCATTTGTCGCCTTGCTTCAATAGGGGCAATCGGTTACGAAATATGCCGATCGCCCTCCTTCCATGAAGCAGAGCCGTGAAGGTCCAATCCTCTGCCCTCAACTCCCAACGAACTTGCCAAGACTCCTAAAACAGATAGACACCATGATGAATTTTCTAAAAAACATGGATTGAATTGAATACAGCCAAATAACGGCTAGGCTGACTGCTCAACTTCCCAGCTATTCCATGAGCTCCTTCATGACTTGCGCGCTGCCTGCGGTCGTTATCGCACCCGTCCGGGCCGAGGATAAAACGGCATGGGTCGATTCGGCCGATCACGCTACCCAGCTTCCGGTTAAATGGGTCAGTTTGGTATTGAGGCAACATTACGACACGCTACAGCCGGAATCCGTGAGCGAGGTGTGCGATCTGAATCTTTTGACTGGCAGACTGAAAAAAGAATGGCAAAACACGCTTCGTTAGCGTGAAACCAATGCGACGGTGGGACTGGCAGCAAGACAGCAAAACTGAGGCCTGTTCCCGAGTACAGCTTTTTACTAAAAAGTCATAAAAAGGGAGACTAAAAGGAAGTGACATTAGCCTGGTTTTTAAACACACTTGTACAGTAATAAAAGTTAATAAAATTCGCTTGTGTATACGGATGTATGGTTATGTGTATTGCTTTTATTTAAAATATATTAACAATTAAAAACAATAATTTATAAATAATTTTGCGAATTATGAAGTGTACTTTTCAAAAGCTGCAATGTTTGAAAAATAAACAAAACAGAGTTTATACTCTAACCACTCCGGCGAGATGCCGGGACCACTATTAAAAATCGCTGTGATTGCGAATCGGAACATTTGGAGATTGACCATGCGGAACATGCCCAAACTTGTTTTGGCTGCGCTAATGACTGTTGGAACCCTGTCTGCTCTCCCTGCAGCTCAGGCCGCCACCACCTATTCCCAGACTAAATATCCGGTGGTTCTGGTGCATGGCATGTTTGGTTTTACCAGTGTCATGGGCATGGAATATTTCTATCGCATTCCAGCCGATCTGCGCAGCAACGGTGCTACCGTTTATACCCCTGCCTTGTCCGCGCTGAACAGCACCGAATTTCGTGGCGAGCAATTACTCGCTCAGGTCAAAACCATTCAGGCCGTGACTGGCGCCGCCAAAGTGAACCTGATCGGCCATAGCCATGGTGGCCCAACCAGCCGTTATGTTGCCGGACTGGTGCCAAACAGCATCGCTTCCATTACGGCTGTTGCTGGTCTGACCAACGGTTCGCCTGTTGCAGATGGCGTACTCAAACTGACAGCCAGCAATGGCCTCAGCAATCTGCTAAATCCGCTGGCTGTTGCAGCTGCCAAAGTCATTGACATATTGTCCGGTAAAGCAACTGCGCAAGAAGATTTGTACAAAAGCCTGAATGCGCTCAGCACCACCACGGCCAAAACATTCAATGCCAAATACCCGAATGGTGTGCCTTCAACGTATTGTGGTCAGGGTGCTTCTGTCGCTGCCAATGGCATGCGCATGTATTCCTGGAGCGGCACTTCGCAAATGACCAGTATTTTTGACATCATTGACCCGGTGTTTGTGGCGTCCCAATTATTTTTTGCGGGTACCAGCGATGGCAATGACGGCATGGTAGGTCGCTGTTCTTCACACTTTGGACAGGTGCTACGCGATAACTACCCACAAAACCACGCGGATGAAGTCAACTTGCTGCTGGGTAATGTCGGTCTGTTCAATCCAGATCCTGTTGCGATTTATCGCCAGCACGCCAACCGTCTGAAAACCGCTGGCCTGTAATGATTCGAGAAAAAACTGCCTGATTCCCAAATCAGGCGCCTTCTTAGATGATTTCTCGGTTGATACACCCTGCCCCGGCAGGGTGTTTTTTTTTAAGGGGATTAATAGAGGATGATTTTTTAAGGGTGATGTATTAGTGAGTACTTATCCATTACTGTCAGGAAAACTGCGATTGCAACAGTTCCTGCATCCAGTGTTCTTTCATCAAGGGCGTAAACTCGGGGCTTTGAATCATTTCGGCCAAATCCCGCACCGGCAATTTCGCCCATAACGACAGCCAGTGTCGTGTCAGTGCTTTATGACCATTGGCTGCATCCATACGAGCCAGCCCCAATAAAATCCGTGCATCACCTGAGCTACTGTGTGGTCGCAAAATATGACCAATCACCGTCAGGTACCGTTTTTCGTGGGTCGTGTGATAGAACTGCTGGTAAACACTCGCCAGCTGGCTGGACAGCTGCCAGTGCAATTCTTTTTCCTCGGCTTCCATCAACACCGTTTCCAGAATCACGGCGGCTTCACCCAGCAGGTACAGCATTTCCTGTTTCTGCTCGCTGTAGCTGGCCAGTGACTGCCGAACCTGTGCCCGCTGCATGGCAAGCTGTGGACTGGGGTTGTTCAGACTGAGCTGATCCGTTTCGCCCAGATGATGAACGAGGGTCTGAATCCGCGAGCGGCGTTCACGTTCTGGATTTACGGCACTCGATTCAGAGGCCAGTTCCAAGGTCAGTTCTGGGTTTGGCAGGGAAGTGGAGGAAGTGACCATGCTCATGACAATGCCTGCTGATGAATTCAGGAAGATAAACACTCAATGCGTCTCCTGCCCTGAAAACTCAAGTGGGGACAGGTCGTTAAATCACCTCATCTGAACGCAGCCAGCCGGCAATTGCGGTGCGTGGATGCAAGGCCGGCAAGACGCGATGCTGGCAATCACTGTTAAAAATGATCAGCCGATTCCAGAAGGGTTCGATGGACAGGGAGGCTTGCGCCCCTGAAGCAGTCAAAGGAACGAATTCCAGTTGTCCGCCATGTTCATCGTTCCAGTGAGGATTTAAATACAACACCGTCGAAAATACCCGCTCGCAGCGCCCCGCAGGATTATCCTGATGCCACTGGTAAAAGCCTCCGTCCTGATACTGGGAATAATGCGCCTCGATCCGGCGGATGCCACAATACAGGCTCTGATTCAGCTGCAAGGACAATTGCTCTAGCACCTGCAAATAGTGGCTGTCAGGCTCGCTTTCTTCGTTGAGCCATCGAATATGGTCACGTCGAATGCCCGCATTGCGCCCGCCCTGCGTGAGGCCCGCCTGTTGAAACCCCTGAGAATGGCAAGCAGCTTCATACAGGACCCTCGCCAGCTGTTCAGGCAG
>CAUJHL010000081.1 GCA_963204705.1 Pseudomonadota bacterium
GTGCTGACGACCATAGCAAGTGTGAACCACCTGATCCCTTCCCGAACTCAGAAGTGAAACCACTTAGCGCCGATGGTAGTGTGGCATTCGCCATGTGAGAGTAGGTCATCGTCAGCTCATTATCCCAAGCCCCCACTCACACCAGTGGGGGCTTTGTTGTTTTAACGCAGAAATCATGCGGCATAATAGAAATTATTTTTTAGTTCTGAAAATACTTTTTCAAGCCAATAAAAACCAAATCTGCTTGGGTTCTAATTGCTATATTGGAATTATATTGCTTAATTTGTTCAGCAAAGAGTTGTGCATCTCCACCTGTTAATACCAGCTTATGGTCAGAATGTGTCCCGTGAAAAAATAGTATGGCTCCAATGAGTCCACCTAGAATGCCATTATGGACTGCTGAAAGTGTATCTGTTCCTTGCTGGGTATTTAAAAATGAATGATTTTCTACTTTAACCCCTTGTGTGCCCAGTCCAAGGGAGTTTCGTTGTAAATAGAGACTTGGAAGAATATATCCTCCTTGATGATTCATACCAGTCAAAATGTCTATGGTTAAAGCCGTTCCACATCCAACGACCAATTGCTTTTGATTTGGATCGGCTACTGCCAGCATTTGCAACCACCGGTCAATACCGAGACGGAATGGGTCGGCATATCCAACTTTCAGGTTATGCATCCCGTCCCTAACTTTGGCAAACTGTACATTTGGACTAATTTTTCTTAGAAGCGTTTGAATGCTTGCGTTGGTTTCCTGATTCAACACAGATGAGAGATAAATGGCTTGCACAGGAAATGATTGAAAGTGATAGGTGAGGCCGGCAAGTAAGTCTAATGGTGATTTAAGATGAAGTTCGGCGAAATGCTCAGTGACAACATCATTTGTAGTTAACCAATATTTGACTCGGGTATTACCGATATCCAGCCAGAGTATGGCGTCCGTTTCAGTCATGGTGGTGATCCTGCAACTCATCTGGTTAACTGATTATTTGGGCGCTTCACTGGGGATAAAACGGCGTAGCGTGCCGTGGAAATGAGTCTGTATAGTCCCATTATATTCGGTAATATATGCGCCCTCTGGGTTTATTCCCTTTCCAGTTCCAATTTCCTGTTGTGGATTGTCAAGGTTGATCAATCTGTGCTGATGGAGCATATCGACGTGTCGAAACCTTTCGGGTAAATCGACTGATCCTAGCTCAAATAATTTGCACGCATTCCATAATTCACAAACAATTTCATAAATTAAATGGATTTTTTCTCCAGATACATTAACGGGAATATGGCCTGCTGCATTTCGTGAGTCTTCTGGCAGGGTCATGGGCTGTATATTTAATCCTACTCCCAGGATCACATGGGTATCACACGGTTCGATGAGAATTCCGCCTACCTTTAAGTCAGTAGAATTCGCATCAAGATAAAGGTCATTCGGCCACTTAACCTTCATGTTGGCTTTTTTTAATAAAGGAATTTTTGCCACTGAAAGGGCGCATTCCAGGGAAAGGCGGCCTGCAATCGGTTTTTTTAATGGTGCGAGCAGCGTTAAATAAATATTTCCTGGCGGCGACAGCCAGTGACGATTGGATTGGCCACGACCTGCGCTCTGACTGTTGGCAATGAATACATAAAGCTGGTTCTGATTAAATTCACCGCATGAGAAATACGTTTTGGCAAAGCGGTTGGTCGAATCAATCGTATCGAACCAGATCACCTTGATCTTCTGAGTAAGCGTTGAAAGCAGATGTGACAGAGCTGTTTGATTGGGCTCGTCAATGCTATGCTCAGAACTGATTTGTCTGATTGAAACTCTGTTCATGGCTGTGATGGTCGTTGTTTATCTGCTGGTCGGCACTGTAGCAGGATTTATTGCAGGATTGTTCGGTGTAGGCGGAGGAATGATCATCGTTCCTGCGTTGTTATTGACGTTCAGCCTGCAAGGCTATGAACCGGCCTATCTCACCCATGTGGCGATCGGGACATCGTTGGCAACGATCATCGTGACGTCAATTAGCTCGGTAAGGGCACACCATGCCAAAGGAATGGTACGGTGGGACATTTTTAGGGAAATGTGGCCAGGCTTATTTATAGGCGCCTTGGTTGGGGCGGCTATCGCCCGGCAATTGAGTAGTGGTGCCTTGCAGTTGATCATTGCGCTGTTTGCGTGGTTTGTTGCCTATAAAATGTGGGTACAACCTGCCAAGGATGAGGCCGATTCAACCGATCATTTGCCTAACTCAGTTCTTCAAAAATCTGCTGGAGGTGTCATTGGTGTAGCATCGGCGCTGTTCGGTATCGGTGGGGGGAGTTTGACAGTACCCTATCTACATCATTTTGGTGTCCGTATTCAGCAAGCTGTCGCGACGTCTTCAGCATGTGGCTTGCCGATAGCGTTAGCCGGTGCATTGGGTTTTGCAGGCTTTGGGGTGAGCTCATCTCAATTACCACCCGGTGCGGTAGGGTTTGTTCATATTCCAGCTTTTATTGGCATTAGCCTAGCCAGTGCATTCACCGCACCGTTAGGCGCAAAATTGGCGCATTATCTTCCTGCTCAACGTTTAAAACAGACATTTGGGGTATTTTCCCTGATTGTGGGATGTATTTTTATGGCCAAAGCAGCAGCACATTTTCAGATATAGATAAGTTAAAGGTGACGATTGCCATCCGTCAGGTGGTTGTTATCGGCATTCTGTGTTTTGTGTATCATTGTTGGACAATGATACATGTTTTTTGCTTGCTCACTTGTTATACAGTGCACTTGAAAATCTTCCTGGTAGGGGAGGATCAACAGGCTGTCTCCGGCTCATGGAAAACGCTGGGTGCTGGCCTTAACCTGCAAAGGTGATGTATGACGTTTTTAGCCGCAGAAAGTCTGTCCGAGCAGATCGCAAGGCATATCAGTGAACAAATTATTACTGGGGAACTGGTCGAAGGCGAGCGTATTCAAGAGTTACGAATTGCCAAAGACCTGAATGTGAGCCGAGGTTCGGTGCGCGAAGCGTTGCTCATTTTGAAGCGCAGTTATTTGATTGAAATCTACCCCCGCCGTGGTGCTGTGGTTGCGGAAATGTCGGTGCAACAAATCAAATCGTTGTTCGATACCAGCAATCTGGTATTGGGTGAGATGGTGCATCGCACAGCGGAATGCTGGCGCCAAACCGACAGTGACATGATGAATCAGTTATTGGTCAATTTGTCGGATCAGGTGCGTCAGGGCGATATTGAGCAATTTTACGATCAGGTATTTTCCTTTCTCCAGCGTACTAATCAGATTGTTGGCAACGCGTATGTTGCCGATATGTTTGAAAATCTCTTGCCGGCTCTGCGTCGCAGTTATTTTTTGACGCTGAATACGTCACGCCGGGAATTGCAGGAAGCCTTTGAGCTGTTTCGTCCTGTGATTGATGCCATTCTGATTCGGAAAGGCGAGCAGGCCGCTAATTTTATGCAGGATTTTTGTCGGCATTTGCGCAATCTCGTACTGGATTCTCTTGCCCGGATGAAACAGATCGAGCTGGCATGGGCTCAACGTTCCCGCCGCTAAATCCGGAACAGACTGGGTTGTCGTCATGACAGAACTCTAAGACAGAACCTTAAGACAGAACTCGGTCGACTTTGTACAATACCCTCAACGTACTGTGTGAGGTCGAGGATGGAATTGCCGTAGACTGCGTGCCGTAGAGAGTTTTTGGTCAGGGGCTAACAGCCAGGGAAGGATACAATCGGTGGGACATGCGGCTCCGTAGTTTAAAACTGGCAGGATTCAAATCCTTTGTGGATCCAGTCACACTGCATTTCCGATCCGATCTTACGGCGATTCTTGGGCCCAATGGGTGTGGTAAATCCAACGTCATCGATGCCATTCGCTGGGTAATGGGCGAGTCGTCAGCGCGCCAGTTGCGTGGCGAGGCGATGAGTGACGTGATTTTTGCTGGCAGTGCGCAACGTGCTGCAGTCAGTCAGGCCAGCGTTGAGCTGTGCTTCGAAAATACCCTCGGCAAGCTGGGTGGAAATTACAATCATTATCATGAGTTATCCGTCAAGCGCGTAGTGAGCCGTCAGGGTGGGTCGGATTATTTTCTGAATGGTACACGCTGCCGGCGTCGGGACATTACCGATATTTTTCTGGGTACGGGATTGGGCCCACGCTCTTACGCGGTGATTGAGCAGGGCATGATCAACCGGTTGGTCGATGCACGTCCAGAAGATATGCGTGTTTTTCTGGAGGAAGCCGCTGGAGTCTCACGATATCAGGCGAGGCGCCGAGAAACCGGCCAGCATCTGGAGCAAGCGCGACTCAACCTTAACCGACTGGTGGATGTGCGCGAGGAGCTGGAATCCCAAATTCGTAGCCTGAAGCGGCAAAGTCAGGCGGCCATTCGCTATAAAGCACTCGAACAGGAGATGCGCCGTTGCCAGCAGGAATTGTGGTCACTGCAATGGCATGCTCAGGCTCATGAGCAATCACAGTATGGCCAACGCTTGCAGGAACAGGGGCAGGAGCTGATTGAGCTCAGGCAACACGTTTCGGAATCGGATCAGGAATGGCAACGGATTCAGTCCTCCATTACCCAGCGCATGGCCCAATCCCAGCCCATACAGCAACGATGGCTGGCCGCACAGGAAGACAAGACCCGGACTCAGCATGCACTGGATAAAGTCCGCCATGATCGCGATCAGGCCGTACAGCGTGAAAGCCAGCAGGAGCAGTCTTACGACACTCTTAAACGGCAGCAGCACTGGGATCAGGAGGAATTGGAACGTCTCAGGCAGCAGTTAGCTGCGCTAGAATCGGAGCTAAGTCACTTAGAGGGCAGCCTCCCTCAACTGCGCCATGCCGTTGAACTGGCGCAACAACACGCACAGCAAGCGGATGAGCAGACACACTGGCTGCGTGAGCGTTCACAGCAGGGGCATCAACACATTCAGCAGTTGCAGCAGCGCATTCAGGGGCTGGATAAAAATCTGGCGAGGATTGAGCAACAACGAAATCAGCGTGCCTGCCCATTAAGCCCTGAGTTGCAAGCACAGCGGTCGGAGGCGAAAGAAGCGCTATTGACAGAAATGGCGCACCTAAGCAGTGAGCAGAAAGCGCTACAGGCACACAGCGAGCAGCTGCATCAGGACATTGAGCGCACTGAGTTGCAGATTCAACAGCTCAGCCTCGCCATTCAGAAACACAAGGACGAATTAACGGCTGGCCACTCTGAGCTGAAGGCGCTTTACCTGCTGGATACCGTGCAAACGCGTAGCAGTAGTACCCCGCCTGAAAAACAGTTGCTGAATCAGTTGGCACTCACTAGCGAAGGAATGCGTCACGCTGCGTTGATGGAGCAATGGCTAGGGGAGTGGCTTTGGGCAAGTTTTGAGGCTTTTTCACAGTTTTCCCCTGAATCTGCAGCAGACGCTTCGGATGGGGTTGCTGGGCAGTATTGTATTTTTCATTATCCTTCCAGTGAAGCAAAATCAGGCCAGTGGTCTAGGGGTGAGTGGCCAGCCGGTGTGACGCCGCTGACCCGATGGATTCAGGCACCACACAGTGAGTTCTGGCTGCGGGCGGGAATCGTTGACTCGCTGGTGGTTGCCGAGCAGTGCTTGCCGCAACTGGCTGTGGGGTTGGAGCTTGTGACCCTGGATGGCTGGGTGGTTGGACATGGTTGGCAGTACCGTCTGAAAGATATAGCTAACAGGGAGCAGTCAGCGCAGGAATTGCCGATGTCGATCCTCCAGCGCCGTGAGCGCCGTACGGAACTGGAGCGTCTGCAGGCTCAGCTTTCTGAAAGTCTTGCTACTCACGTCCCGTTATTGGAGTCCTCGAAAACTGAACTCCAAACCCATCAGCAGGAATTGAAGCGGATTCAGATCCAAAGTACCCAAACTCAGACTCAGCTGAGTAAACGCGAACTGGAACTGGTACGGCGGGAAAGCGACGATCAGGCACTGCAGCAGCAACTGAGCGATTGGGAAGCCCAGCAGGCCTTGCTGCAGGAGCAGGCAGGGCAGGATCGTGAGGAGCGGGAGGAACTTGGTATTGAACTATTGCAACGGGAGGCAGAACAAGCGCCATTACTACAGGCGCTCCAGGAAGCGACCCGTGAATCCACCCGGGCGCACCAGCAGCAACAGCTCTCCCAAACGCAATGGCAGCAACAGGAAATTCGTTGTCAGCAACAGCAGCGTGAACGGGAATTTGTGAAAGAAAAAGTCGCCCTGGCGCTCCAGGGTGAGCAGCGGATCGCCGTCCAGTTATCAGAACTGATGGTGCAACGACAGCAGCAGCAGAAATTGATCGTTGGGTATAACGAGGTTTTGCCGGATCTGGAGCTGGAAGCAGAGGAAGCAGGCATCGAGTATGCACGGGTGGCGGATCTGTGGCTTGAGCAACAGGAAAGCCTAAAGACCGAGCAACAGCAGCAGTTGGATCAGGCGCAGCAGCGGCAGCACTGGCAGGAAAAAGAAAATCGCCACCGCGAAAGCATGGAGTCAACACGGCTACGCTGGCAGGAATGCAAGGTAAAAGCGGCGCAATTTCAGGACTTGCTTAAAGAACAGAACATGGAGTGTCTTGCTCTCGACCACATAGACGTTGCAGTGGGTGCTCATTCTTCTTCATCCGTCCTGTCAGGTCAGGATATGGGGCGGAATGCAGCGCAAGATACGGGGCATGTTACGGGCTATGTTACGGGCTATGGTGTCGCTTTGCAGGCTGGACATGTAAGTGGACAGTTTGACGCGCACTTCGAGAAACACATTAGCGAGAAGCAGCAGGCCTTGTCGCAACTGCAACAGCAGATCAGCCGCTTGGGTGAGCTGAATCTGGCCGCTCCGGCAGCGCTGGCCGAAGTTACGGAACGGCATAAGCAACTGGATCACCAGATGGCGGATATTCAGCAGACCATTGATACCCTCGAAACCGCCATGCAAGAGATTGATCAGGAAACCCGACAGCTGTTTATGGGGACGTTTGATCGGGTGAATGATGAGCTGGGCCGCTTGTTTCCAAAAGTATTCAATGGCGGCGAAGCCAGACTGAGTCTGGAGGATGGGTGGCAATCGGGGGTACGGCTGATGGCCAGACCCCCGGGTAAAAAGAACAGCACGCTCGCTTTGCTTTCTGGCGGCGAAAAGGCACTGACGGCACTGGCGCTGGTGTTTGCGATTTTTCGACTAAATCCGGCGCCATTTTGCCTGCTCGATGAAGTCGATGCGCCGCTGGATGATGCGAATGTTCATCGCTTTTGTCAGCTGGTTTCTGAGTTGTCGGATCAGGTTCAATTTATCTATATTACGCACAACAAAGTGGCGATGACCATGGCACAGGAGCTGATTGGTGTTACCATGCCCGTGGCTGGTGCTTCGCGTGTGGTCAGTGTCACTCTGGAGCAGGCCGAAGCATGGTCAGTGCCTGCGCCGGCCTAATGGCTAATGAATGGCTTGGCTTTGTCACTTAGCTTTACGGCTTGGCTTGGTTACCTGGTTTTGTCATTTAGCTTTGTCGCTTAGCTTTGCCACTTAGCCACGGCAAATTTTTCAACTGTGTTATGAAACGTGTGGAGCGGTACCGATGGATATGATGACGCTGGCTGGGATTGTGGTGGCGGCTGTCATCATGATCCTTGGATTGGTCATGATGATGCGCAACAAAAAATCGGATGCGCATCCGCCCGCAGACAGTTCGACGGGGCAAGAATCCAGCGAAGTGCCATTCAACGAGGACTTACTGAATAGCATTCCCGTTGTCCCGCGTCATGCCCGCGCCGCCATGCCCGCCGAGCCAGTGATTCAGCAAGCTACTGAAACGCATTCCTCCCCAGTTGTGGCTAGCCAGTCGTCATCGTCCGCAATGCAGTCAACCGTTTCTAGCTCTACAACTTATACTGCGACTACCGTTTCCGCAGCACAACCATCGACAGGTGCCACGAGTGCGATGGGTAATGATTGGGATAAGGACGACCTTCTCGGCCAGCATTTTGAGGAACAGGCTGAACGGGATGAGGACAATGTGCTGACCAATGCCGAAACCATTATTGCGCTGTATTTACTGCCACAACCGGGTGTGGAGTTGTCTGGTGAAAAAGTATTGTTCCAGCTGCGTGAACATGGTTTGCGTTTTGGTGATATGTCGCTGTTTCACCGCTTTGAACAGTCGAACGGCGAAGGCCCGCTGATGTTCAGTGTGCTCAAACACACAGATGATGGTCATGCTGGCTTTGATCTGGAAACACTGGCAAGTGAAAAGCTCAAGGGTCTGGTGTTTTTCCTGGCGCTGCCGAATCCCTATGCATTACCTGGTTTTGACATGATGGTCAGTTTGTCTGGTGGTCTGGCGCGTGCTTTGGGCTCTACCGTCTACGACGAACAGCATAACGTGCTGTCCCAGCAATTGCGGGATCATTATCGGCAAATGGTCATTGATTATAACTAATGCGCCGTTTCCAGCTGGAGTGAGCGAGCACCGAAAATAGCGACCACCGGAAGGTGCGATGAGAGCCGAAGGATTGTCACCATAAATTACGGCTTTTTGCCTCAATGGAAGGGTCTTAGCGGATAGTGAGGCTGATCTAGACAGGCTAAATCAGGGAAATAGTCGCCACTGCCGAGGCCTCCAGCGATTACCTCCTAAGCATGCCACCCGTGCAGAGAGTTCTTGACGGTTAATACGGTGCCGCCTTTTTCAACGATCGCCATTCACTAATCGTTATGGAATGATCGCCAATCCCAGTTTACCCATACCGATAGTCACAGAGTTTGGCGATCAAGGCCCACTCGTCAAAGCCAGCGATTTCGAAACACCTATTCAGAGAAAACCATGACGCCAATCGTGCAGATGCGCCAATTGATCAAACTGCTGCAACAGCACAACCATGCCTATTACGCACTGGATACTCCTCTGATCAGCGATGCGGAATATGACGACCTGTTTCATCGTTTAAAAAGTCTGGAAAGTGATTATCCCGATCTGATTCAGCACGATAGCCCGACACGCCGTGTGGGTGGCGAAGTACTGGCGCAATTTGACAGTGTGGTGCATGACGTACCCATGTTGTCTCTGGGCAATATCTTTAATGAGTCGGAATTGCAGGATTTTGACCGGCGGGTACGGGAGCGCTTGCCCGGTCAGGAGATTCGCTACGAGCTGGAGTTAAAGCTGGATGGGCTGGCTGTCTCCCTGCGTTATGAGGAGGGTGTGCTGGTTCAGGCAGTGACTCGCGGGGATGGTGAAAGCGGCGAAAACATTACCCAGAATGCGCGCACCATCCGAAATTTGCCACTCCTCCTAGAAGGTCGTTCCGATCAGACCGATGCTGCCAACAGCGAATCCAGCACCGAAGCCACCAAGAAGTTCAGTGAAGTGCCGGAGCTGCTGGAAGTGCGCGGTGAGGTACTGATGCCGCGCAGTGGCTTTGAGCGTCTGAACCGTGAGGCGGAGGCACGCGGGGAAAAGACCTTTGTCAATCCACGCAATGCCGCGGCAGGCAGTTTGAGGCAACTCGATCCCCAGCTGACTGCCGCAAGGCCGCTGGCTTTCTATGCCTATGCTGTCGCACAGTCGCGGCCACAGCCCACTATCCAAAGCCAGTACGAGAGTCTTGAATGGCTGGGACGGCTGGGCTTTGAGCTGGCAGAGCAACGCACGGTCGTAGACAGTGTCGAGGCTATTCAGCAGCATTATCTGGCGATACAGGCGATTCGGGCAACGCTGCCTTATGACATTGATGGCATGGTGATCAAGATCAACAGCCTGCGTCAGCAACAACAGCTCGGGTTCATGAGTCGTGAGCCGCGCTGGGCAGTCGCCTATAAATTTCCGGCTCAGGCCGCGCTGACCCAGCTGGAGGGGGTGGACTGGCAGGTGGGCCGCACAGGAACCCTGACGCCGGTCGCTCGGCTTGTTCCCGTGTTTGTGGGCGGCGTCACCGTCAGTAATGTGACTTTGCATAATATCGGGGAAATCCGTCGGCTCGACATTCGCCTGGGCGACACCGTCAGTGTGTTTCGGGCGGGTGACGTCATTCCCAAAATCGAAAAAGTCTGGCCGGAGTTTCGACCGGCTAATGCTGCATCGCTGTCCTTACCCACGGTCTGCCCGGTCTGTCAGTCCCCTGTGGTGATGCCCGAAGGCGAGGCGATGGCCCGCTGCAGTGGTGGCCTGTTTTGTCCGGCGCAGCGGATTGAAGCCATTCGGCATTTTGTTGCCCGTAAAGCGCTCGATATCGAAGGCCTGGGAGATAAATGGGTCGAAGCCTTGCAGGGGCTGGGTTTGCTGAATACGGTCGCCGATATTTTTCATTTGGCAGAACATCGTGATCAGTTGATTGGACTGGAAAAACTGGGCGAAAAATCCGTACAGAACCTGCTGGCCGCCATCGAAAACAGCAAGTCCACCACACTGACACGGCTGATTTTTGGGCTGGGCATTCGTGGCGTAGGTGAAACGACGGCCCGTTTGCTGGCGGAGCATTTTCAGACGCTGGAAGCAGTGCAGGCGGCAACACTGGATCAGTTAGTGAAAGTGCCGGAAGTCGGCCAGATCACGGCGGAATGGATATATGATTTTTTTCAGGCGCCCCATAACATTGAGGTACTCGAAAAACTGAAAGCAGCCGGGGTGCACTGGCCTTTGCCTGCCGCGCGTGCCCATCAGCCCCTGACGGGTGAAAGCTGGGTGCTGACCGGCACACTCGCCCAATTCAGCCGTGAACAGGCCGGCATGATGTTGCAATCGCTGGGGGCACGAGTCAGTGGCAGTGTTTCGGCGAAAACCAAGGCAGTCGTAGCCGGTGAAAAAGCCGGCAGCAAGCTGGACAAGGCACAGAGCCTGGGCATTCGCATTCTTTCTGAAGCAGAGTTCATTGATCTCATGGAAAGCCATGGGGTAGTGATTGCGGATTTTCTGGATGGATTTTCGGAATAAGGGAAAGGCATCATGAGGGACAACTGGTATGAACGTCAGGTTTTGCCGTATCTGATCCATGTGGTGTGTGGGACGGGTACCTTTCGCCATCAGCGTAGACAAGTGGTACCGGCTGCTGTGGGCGAGGTGCTGGAGATTGGCCTGGGGACTGGGCTGAATTTACCCTTTTACGACCCTGCTAAAGTTAGCCGTATTTTGGGTCTGGAGCCGTCCCTGATCTCACACCATCTGGCAGACAGGCGCATACAGGCCAGTCCGATTCCGGTAGAACTGATCGCCCTGAGCGCGGAAAGTATTCCGTTGCCTGATCAGTCGGTGGATACCGTGGTGTGTACCTATACGCTGTGTACGATTCCGGATCCAGTGGCGGCCCTGCATGAAATGAAACGTGTGTTGAAACCCGAAGGGAAACTGCTTTTTGCCGAACATGGCAAAGCGCCTCAGGCTGAGGTGTTTGGCTGGCAAAACCGCTTACAGCCGGTGTGGGGTAAGCTGGCAGGCGGCTGTCACCTGAATCGGGACATTCCTGAACTGTTTCGTCAGGCGGGCTTTCACAGCACCCTGCAGCAAGGCTATGTGAAAGGCCCAAAAGTATTTTCCTATCAATACTGGGGTGAGGCCAAACCATGAGTGAACTTCAACCCGATCAGGTGTTGACCCCGCAAGAATGGCAAACGCTGAATCAGTTTTTTCAAAAAGGCACGACCGATACGTTTCGTGATTTGCATCAGGTGGAAGGGTTTTTGTGGACGGTCACTCAGAGCCCACTGGTGATCCCGCCTAATCACTGGCTGGAGCGACTGTTCGGCCATGAACAGGGTAAACCCCGACCAGATGGGGCTATTTTTAATTCCGTTGCCCAGCGCGAACAACTGGTGGGGTATTTACTACGCCTGTATCAGGAAATCAATCGCCTGCAGCGTCAGGAGAGGCCCCAAGGCACGGTTTCAGACCCTATGACCATGCTGAGCACAGCCAATCCCTCACGCCATGTAGGCAGCCAGCATCCAGAAAATGACTCCGTGCCTGCGATGCCACTGGCACACTGGGAGCAATGGGCACAGGGCTTTAAAATCGGCTACGAATGGCTGGAACCCACCTGGGAGGACACGCTGGGCTGGATGCAGGCGCAGGGGTTTGCTCAGGGCGAGTCTCTGGAGGCACATCTGAATGCCTGCCTGAGCGGTGTGGTGATTCTCGCGGATCAGGCGGAGTGGGTGCAGTTACGGATTACTGAGCCTTCCAGACCGAATCTGCAGCAGATTCTTGAGCAATTGCCGATGCAAATGCAGGACATGGCCCGGCTAGGGAATATTCT
>CAUJHL010000082.1 GCA_963204705.1 Pseudomonadota bacterium
GCAGGTGGTGAGGACTATCTGGGCAAGCTGATGGAGCACACACCGCCCAGCTTGCATAACCTTCCTGCCTATGCGGCTAAAATTCGTGAGCTGTCCGCGCTGCGCGATCTTATTACCGTCAGCAACGATGTCTTGCGTCAAGCCTATGATCCCCGCAGCAGCAAGGTGGGGGATTTGCTGGACAGTGCCGAAAGCCGGATTTTTTCCATCAGCGAGCAATTCAATAATCATTCCAAGGAAACCGGCCCTCAAGGAATTACCTCGGTTTTGAAAACCGTGATTCATCGCGTGGAAGAGTTACAAAACTCAGACAGCCCGATCACCGGACTCTCCAGCGGATTTATTGAACTGGATAATAAAACGTCGGGCATGCAGGCTGGTGATCTGATCATCGTCGCTGCACGGCCAAGTATGGGTAAAACCACCTTTGCCATGAATCTCGTGGAAAGTGTGCTCTTTAATGCCGACAAACCCGCCCTGGTCTTTTCCATGGAAATGCCGGCGGACTCGATTGCAGTGCGTCTGATTTCTTCCTTTGGTGGCATTGATCAGACACGATTGCGTTCTGGGCGACTGGAGGACGGTGACTGGGTACGATTAACCAGCACCATGAGCCAGCTACAAAGCAAACATCTGTATATCGATGATTCTTCAGCGCTTCCTCCTAATGAATTGCGCTCGCGTGCCCGCCGGATCGCCAAGCAGCATGGGGGGCAACTGGGCGTAATCATGGTGGACTACCTGCAGTTGATGCGGGTACCCGGCAGCGAAGGCAACCGCGTCAATGAAATTTCAGAAATTTCCCGCAGTCTCAAGGCTCTAGCCAAGGAAATGAACTGCCCAGTGATTGCCCTGTCGCAGCTCAACCGCTCACTGGAACAACGACCAAATAAACGACCTGTGATGTCGGATTTGCGTGAGTCCGGCGCCATCGAACAGGATGCCGACCTGATCATGTTCATTTATCGCGATGAGGTGTACACCAAGGAAAACTGCAAGGAGCCTGGCGTTGCGGAAATCATTATTGGTAAACAGCGAAATGGGCCAATTGGTACGGTGCGCCTTGCCTTCCAGGGGCATTTTACCCGTTTCAGTAATCTGGCACCGGGCTATTACCACGAGGACGATGAATAAGGCCAAATACGACTGAATAAAAGAGCCAAGGTGACTCTGTTAGCCGCCCTTTTATTCCGCCCTGTTTTCGACTTTATTTCATTGACGCCACCTTTTCTTAGCCTCCTCCTTTACTGTTAGTCATACGTTTAGGCCCCTTTCTCTACCCGCCCTCATTGTAAGGAATCCCCATGCGCAAGGCCCAGATGTTCCTAAATCCCCGAGCCTTGAAGCAAAACCTGACCCTGGTTCAACAACTGGCTCCTAACAGCAAGGTAGTGGCGATGGTCAAGGCAAATGCCTATGGTCATGGAATTGAATGGGCCGCCCGCACCTTATTGGCCTCCCCCAGACCACCGGAAGCCTTTGGGGTGGCCTGTCTGGAGGAAGGGCAACAATTAGAATCGGCAGGGATTCGTCATCCGACGCTATTGGTGGAAGGTGTTTTTTCCAGTGACGAATGGAAATTGCTCGCGGGCAGCCATTATCACTGCGCCATTCATAGCGAGCAGCAATTGCACTGGGCTTTGCAACACCCCACCCCCGACGTGCCCGTCTGGGTCAAACTGAACAGCGGCATGAACCGACTGGGCTTTACTGTGGATGCCACGGTTGAGGCAATCCGTCACTTGTGCACTGCCGGATACCGTGTGATTGTATTCAGTCATTTTGCCAATGCGGATCAACCGGAGTTTTCGTTGAATGACCGCCAGTGGCATACACTACAACACCTCACCGCCCTATTTCCTGAGCTGGAATGGTCATGCTGTAATTCTGCCGCGCTCATACAGTGGCCGGAACGACAGGGGCACTGGGTACGGCCAGGCATCATGCTCTATGGTAGCTCACCATTTGGCATGATGCCTCCCGGTAGCATACCCTCACTGAAATTACCCCCATCCTTACAGTCGTTACAGCCCGTCATGCAGCTTCAGGCGCAACTGATCGCCATTCACACGCTGTCTGCGGGCGATACCGTGGGCTATGGCTCGTTGTGGAAGGCCAGCCAGACAACGCCGATTGGGATTGTTGGGATTGGTTATGGTGATGGCTATCCGCGCGTCGTGGCAGGTGCCGAAGTGGGTATCGGAGGGCAGCGCGCACCGGTGATTGGCCGGGTGAGCATGGATATGCTGGCGGTGGATCTTGGCGGGCTGAACGAATTGCCCGTCATGGGAAGTCCGGTGGAGTTGTGGGGGGATACGGTCTCGGTGGATCAGATTGCCGCCGCAGCAAATACCATAGGCTATGAATTATTATGCAAAATTACTGCCCGGGTCGAACGGATCAGCGAAAGGACCAGCGAAATAATTAGACGAGTGCCGTAATGTTTATCCAGTGCTCATTAAACAAGAAAAAGCCCTAATAGTAAGCCTTCAAAGCCCCATGCAAGTTTACAGGGAAATATTTACACACAGAATCTGTAGGACAATGGCCTGTCAGCCCTTAAAAATCCATGATTCGGCCTTATAATTTTATATTGGATGCCAATTGAAGGGCATTCCTCTCGTGCTGGGTATTTGACAACAATTGATACACCAGAACCTGAGCAATTCGTTTATTTGATAGTTGATTAACTGGTTGATCAACTATAGTGATTTTATTGTAGATTTGATACTGGAGCAGACTGCCGATGATCAGGCAAAGCATTTTTACGCAAGCTAAACCAGAACGGAATTCAATCCTTCCGGGACGGGCTGCGGTCGCTTTGCTGGTTCCGCTGCTGACCAGCTGTGTAAACTCCGGCCAGGTTACCCGGCAAGTACAGACCCACCGTTGGCTGAATCCCACGGTACTGGTTCAACAAAAGCCGCTTACTCCTGAGCAGTCCTTTCTGGCTGGCAATCGCAGCTCGGGCAGTAGTTTTTTGCCACCGACCTCGCTGGTGATCGAAGAACAGCGTCGCATGGTGTACAAGGCTCCCGCCCGTTTTCAGCAATGGGTCAATGCCGGACATTCGGGAGAGGTCAGTCGTTTTGAGCAATTTTTAGCAAATAACCGCTTGCAGCACGTAGCTCCTCTGAATGAAATCCTGAATACCGCACGGGACTGGGAAAAGTGTGGCCGTGACCCTTATGCGCTTGCACCTGAAAGCCAGTGGCAAAATTTGCTGCCGACACTGAATGTGGTCAAGGAACTGCGCCAGCGACATATCTTATCCAGCTACGAGGTTACGTCGGTTTTTCGGGATGCTGAGCTGAATGCTTGTGCTGGCGGAAGCCTGGGCAGTAAACATGTGCAAAATGCTGCGGTGGATTTTCGTCTGACTGGCGATCAGGGCACCGAAGCAGGCATGCTGCAAAGTAAGGCGGCATTATGCCAATTCTGGCGTGAGCATGGCGCCGAGCACAATTTGGGTCTCGGCGTTTATGCCAGTGGCCAGATCCATCTGGATACCAAAGGCTACCGGACCTGGGGCGCGGATTACAGTAGCGCCACCTCCCCGTGTGCGATTCCAGTCATGGAAGGCAGCTATCAGGCACGCCAGAACTGAACGAAGCGTGATGCGGCAGAGACAGGTTTTTTGCAATTAACCTCCTGGTAAACCGCTGTGAAAGCGTAACTCGCTATCCGGACTCAGGATCAGATCGGCTTCAATCTGGCGAAAATGCGCAATGCGTTCGCTGACTTCCTGTTCCGGTTTGTGATGTTCCTGGGCAATCTGAATCGCCAGCTGCAAATAATCCTCAAAATGCCGTGACTCGGATTTCAGCAAAAAGCGATAAAAGCGGGACAGCTCCTCATCGACAAAGGGAGCCAGCGCCGCAAATCGCTCGCAGGAACGCGCTTCGACGAAGGCACCGATGATCAGCACGTCAATCAGCGCGGCGGGTTCATGGGTGCGGATTTCTTTGCGTAAGCCCGCCGCATAACGGCCCGCTGGTACGGCTTGCCATGCCTGCCCGCGTTCTTTCATCAGCGATAATACCTGCTCATAATGCAGCATTTCTTCCCTGACCAACTGCGCAAGCCGAACCTGTAGCTCAGTAAAAAAACCATAACGAAACATTAGGTTAATTGCTGTGCTCGCGGCCTTTTTTTCGCAGTTCGCGTGATCCTGTATCAGCAGTGGCAGGTTGTTTACTGCCGCATTTACCCAGCCCTCCGGTGTCCGTGCACCCAAAAAAGCCAGCACAGGTTCCAGTAAGGCATGTTCCGGGGTGCTGAGTTGTAGGGTCTTTTGCCCGGACGGTGGTGCCGTATTCATTGGGTTTAGGGTCCTTGGTAATCAGCTAACATACGGCGGGCAGTGGCAAGCCGCATTCTGGTGAATAATGCCTGCAATTAAACAGGATTCAGTAAGGGTATGCTGCCATTGCAGTTTTATAGGCTTTTACCGCGTTGCTGAGCCCCATAAACATACTGTCTGCGATCAAGGCGTGGCCAATATTCAGCTCATGCAAATGAGGAATACTTAAAATACCGTCCAAATTTTCCAGATTCAGCCCATGTCCGGCATTCACGGTCATATGAGGATGGGCATAGGCCGCGGCCACCCGCAAGCGTTCCAGCTCAACAGCCTGCGCCTTTCCCGTGGCTTCTGCATAGGCCCCGGTATGCAGCTCAATGACTGGGGAACCGACTGCAATGGCCGCATCGATTTGAAACAAGTCAGGATCAATAAATAGTGAGACTTCACAGCCCGCCTGCGTTAATTGGGTGATGGCGTGCTGAATGCGCTGCTGATTCCCAACAACGTCCAGTCCACCTTCCGTCGTCAGTTCTTCCCGTTTTTCCGGTACCAGGCAGACATGTTGTGGTCGAATCTGACAGGCAAAATCGATCATGAAATCTGTCACGGCAATCTCAAGGTTCATACGGGTTTTGAGCAAAGGACGCATGCGTATCACATCGGCATCCTGAATATGGCGTCGATCTTCACGCAAATGCAGGGTAATCCCCTCCGCACCCGCCTCCTCACACAGCAGTGCAGCTTTTATAGGGTCGGGGTACCCAGTTCCGCGTGCTTGTCTTAAGGTCGCCACGTGGTCGACGTTCACACCCAGTAATAAGGCCATAGTGCAGACTTCCTCTAAAATGCCGATTCAATGGTGCTGAGATATACTGGCAATGTACTTACAATGTGCTGGTGTTGTGCCAACAATATGTTTACGAAACCCTGAATTCTGCAGGAGATATTCAAAAAAATCGTTCACTGTGAGCGTGTCAACCACAACGCACGGCTGCGTATTGGCTGCCCATCCAGCAGCCGGTGAATCTGCAGCCGAAACACCCGACTCAGAAACTGCTGAATTGCCGGATCCTGCCAGTATTCGGACATTGGCAAACCCGATTGACCTGCAGTCAACAACTCGGCAGCCCTGAGGATGGTCTGACCCAAAAAACCATGATTTGCGGGATGGAAACCTTCATCTGGATCAAAAGTATAGGTGCATTTTATTTCGATCGGGGCACCCTGATGGTCAGTTCTAAAGTCCAGACCG
>CAUJHL010000083.1 GCA_963204705.1 Pseudomonadota bacterium
CTTCGCTCCTTAGCTTCGCTCCTTAGCGTCGCTCCTTAGCTTCGCTCCTTAGCTTCGCTCCTTAGCTTCGCTCCTTAGCTTTGTCCCTTACTTTAGCATCATAAGATAAACCCGTAGCCTGAACTGGTTACGTAAGTTGACCAAGTCATTCCTCCATCTGGCCCAATTAATGCAATACTACGCGCTTGTAGTGAGTATCTTTTGCCGTAACCTGATCCAGTGGCGGGTTGCGGGTGTTCGTCTTTAAACAGATGTCTTCATCAGGCTCCAGCGTGTGTTGCTGCCACCATGATTCTTCTTAAGCCTTCCCGGGGATTTGCCGATGATTTCCGGGACAATCTGATTGCGGCCCTCCTGACGCTCACGGGTTCCCGACGGGCATTTGACTGGGTGCGTGCGACGGGTTGGCAATTACTCTCTCTTGCCATTCTTGCCTGCGCCACCAATACGCTGTTTTCCTGGCTGTCGGCAGAAGGAGTAGGCCATTTTAATGTGCAGGGACTGATCAGTTATCTGCTATGGCCGTTTATTGCGCTGATTGTGGGGATTTTTCTTGCTCAGCGGAATGAATTGCCCAGCCTGATGATGGTACCGGCCATACTCTGGCTGGCGTCGGATATCTGGATTGCCCTGTTTCAGAGCGTGCTGCAGTATCTGGGTCAGGCCGACCGGCTGCCGGACTGGGTTTATCCCCTGATTAATCCGTTGTTTACGGTGTTATTTATCTGGCAAACCCTGTCGGTCATGTGGATTTTTGCCCGCATGCTGCATTGGCCCTGGTGGGAGCAGGTGCTCATTTTGGCCGGTACGGTGACGACGCTGACGGTATGGCAAAGTGCCAGCAGTAGCCAGCCGGTCTGGAAAGTTGAAAAACAGGAAATCACCCTGCCTGAACAAGCCCTGTATCAGCAGACAGCATTGCTGGAAGATCAGCTTAACCCATTACTGCAAGGCGTTCCCAGCGAAACCCACTGGTATTTTCTGGGGGTTGCCGGCGCGGGCTATCAGGATGTATTCAAATCCGAAGTCGAGCGCATCCAGCGCCAGTTCAATACGCGGTTTGGCACTTTTGGCCGTTCGATTGCCCTGATCAATAATCAGGCCACTGCGGCGACGCTGCCCATGGCCACACGCTACAGTATCGGGCGCAGCCTGATGCGCATCGGCCAGCAGATGAACCGCGACAACGACGTGCTGTTTCTTTATCTGACCTCACACGGTAACCCCGGATTGTTTGAACTGGCCAATCCCCCTATTGACATGAAATCGCTTGACCCGGCATGGCTACGTAAAGCACTGGATCAGTCAGGAATTCGCTGGCGCGTCGTTGTGGTATCTTCCTGTTATTCTGGAAGTTTTGTGGAGGGGCTAAAATCTCCGGATACCTTGGTGATTACCGCTGCTGCCGCGGATCGGGCATCGTTTGGTTGTGATAACGAAGCCGATTACACCTATTTTGGCCGTGCCTTTTTTGATCAGGCCCTGCGGGATGAAACCAGTCTGAAGGCCGCTTTTGATCATGCAAGCAAAGAAATCACCCGGCTGGAAACGCTGGATGGCTTTGATGCCTCAATGCCGCAGTTTGTACTCGGCGGCAATCTGGCGCTGATGCTGCCGCAATTTGAGCGGGCGCTGTTTCCGCCTACCATGGATGCCATACTGGCGGGTGAAACCGGTGCACAGGGCCCCATGCCCGAACCAGTGATTCATGCGGCACCACTTTCCACCTCCAATTCCCATTCCCATTTTTCTGGCACTACGGTGGTGAACCCCTGATGATGTCCCTTGAAAAACCAGAACCGACCGCTTTTCCAGCAAACCCCAATAATTCCACAGGCCTTCCCGCAAACCATTCCCAAAACCACCCAGACACTCAATCAGTGAGGGGCTTGGCGACGCCCACACGGTTTGTCTTTGATGGCAAGGCTGGTGAGTATTTCGGTATCTGGATTGTCAATATCCTGTTGACGCTGGTGACGCTGGGCCTGTACACCCCGTGGGCCAAGGTACGCCGGTTACGCTACTTTTATGGACATACCCACTATGCCGGGGAACGACTGGATTTTACTGGCATCCCGAGCCGGATTCTGGTAGGCCGATTGATTGCCTGGACCTTATGGGGCGGTAGTGCCCTCATCGCCAAGCAAACAGCGTGGGGTGGGGCGGTGCTTATGACGCTGCTCATCGTGGCGTTGCCCTGGCTGTTGCGCTCCACCTACCGGTTTACGGCACGCAATAGCAAGTTCAGTAATACCCGTTTTTACTATCTGGGTTCACTGGGCAAGGCCTATCAAGTCTATTTGCTGGGTGCCCTGATCACCGTAGCCAGTCTGGGTTTGCTGTTTCCAGTCGCCTATCTTTGGCACAAACGCTACCAGTTTGACCAGTTGACACTGGGCCAGCATCGCTTTCAGCTGACCACGACCGTGGGAGAGGTGTACGCTGCCATGGGCGTACCGCTGCTCATCCTGATGATCATTGGTGGCGTGCTGGCGGTAGTATTTCCGCCATTGGCTGTGCTGGTCTTACTGATGCTTTATCCATTTATGGGTTGGATCCGAGCCCGGCTGTTTCGCACGGTCTGGTCGCGGGTGCGTCTGGGGGAGTATGCTTTCCGCTGTGATCTCGGGTCGGGCAGTTATGTGGGAACCAGCATGATGACGCAAGCCGGGATCGTGTTGTCGCTGGGCCTGCTGATCCCATGGGCTGCGATCACCCTGCAGCGGCTCAAAGTCCAATCGCTGACGCTGGAAACACCGCCAATACACGCTTTGCAGAGCCTGCAGCAGAGCGAACCCTCGGCCTTTGCTGAAGAGCTGATGGATATTCTGGATCTGGACATTTCCCTGTGACCACCTCTTCAGGGACTGCCGCACCAGCGACGGAGCCACGTGTATGTGTTCGCTACTTTGATGGCCGGACTAGCCAGCCCTACGCGGCGGAACTGATTCCGGATGCCACTACCCTGATCGTTCAACTGGAATCGGGCGAGCGACGGCACTTTGACTGGAGCAGCCTGACCGTGCTTAATGGGGTGGGAAGTGTGGCTGCGGTGCTGGAGTTGCCTGAAGAACAGCGGATCGAATTGCCTAACCCTGAGATTCCCGCGTGGATTCAAAAGGCTACTGGCAAGCACTGGCTGGATAAAGTACGACACTGGGAAGGCAGTCTGCGCTGGATTGCGCTCAGCGTGGTGGTCATCAGCGCGCTGGTTGCGTCGTTTGTGTTATTGGTGGTGCCTGCCGCGGCTAACTGGATTGCCTGGGCCTTGCCCGAGTCCACCCTGAAAGAAACCGGCGATCAGGTGCTTCAGCAACTGGACAGTCATTTACTCTCACCCAGCACACTCATTCAGGATCGCCAGCAGGCGCTGGAGAGGCGCTACCGGCAGCAGCTGGCGCCGGGCGTCTCCTACCGGCTGGTTTTTCGCAATAGCCCTGAGATTGGGGCCAACGCCATTGCCCTGCCCAACCAGACCATTGTGGTGACGGATCAGCTCGTCGATCTGGCGGACAATGATCAGGAAATCATGGCGGTTCTCGCCCATGAAACCGGCCATCTGGCGTTTCGGCACAGTCTGCGACAGGCAATTACCGGAGGGATCACCAGCATCGCCATGGCCATGATTACTGGCGATATTATTGATCTCGGTAATGCACTGGTCGGCGTGGTGGTGAGTCAGAAGTATTCGCGGGACTTTGAACGGGAAGCCGACGATTACGCCTTTCGATTAATGACGGATCAGCATATTCCGCACCATTATTTTTCAGATATCTTGCGCAAACTCGCCAACTCAGAAGAAGACTCGAAAGAGGATGGCAATGACACCGTGCGACTGTCTGATTTTTTGCAATCTCATCCGCCTACTGCCGAGCGCATCGCCCGTTTTGCCAATGCCCAGTCCTAAAGTCAGCCCTAAATTCAGTCCTTAGTCTTAGGACTGAACTGTTATTGCGCGGCCAAGGGCAGTGCTGTCCGGTGGATGACCTGCCGAAGCACAAAGCTCGAGTGTACGTGGGCAACCCCTTCAATTTTATTGATTTTATTCAGTAAAATATCCTGATACGTCTGTAGGTCGGGGACGATCACTTTTAATTGATAATCCGCACTCTGACCGGTGATCAACAAACATTCGACGACTTCCGGCCACTGCTGAATGGCAGCTTCAAAGCGTTCAAAGCGCTCGGGGGTATGCCGATCCATACCGATTTGCACCAGCGCCAGCAGTTGCAGGCCCAGCTTGCGGGCATCCAGCAAGGCCACATAGCCCCGTATCCAGCCTGCCTGTTCCAACGTGCGCACCCGCCGCAGGCAGGGGGAAGGGGACAGGCCCACTCGCTCGGCCAGTTCCAGATTGGACAGGCGGCCATCGCGCTGCAGTTCATCCAGTATGTGTAAATCAAATTTATCCAACAGCATGGTCAGACCTATCCTCAATGTCTCAGGAAATCCTAAGGGCTTCGACAAGCTCAGCCAACTAAAACCTCTCCCTGAGCCTTTCCAAGGGGGCGTGTCGAAGGGAAATGAAGGGAATGTTGCCTCATAACGATCACGGCATTTCGACAGGCTCAATTAGCCTGATGTGACACGTTCCCTGAGCTTATCGAACGGAATGAAGGGCTTCGACGAGCTCAGCCAGCGGTTCTCGTTCCCTGAGCCTGTCGAAGGGAATCGTGAGGGAGCTTGTCGAAGGGAGAGCATTGGCCTCATGCCACTATTTAGCATAAAAATTCATTAAGCAAGAAACCATTAAAATACTATGCTAAAAAATGAGAAAATAGCCATTTATTTGGCAACTTTTCTCCCATGTAGACAGCCTAAGCTAACAGCATGCTTTTAGGAGACTGTTGTCATGCCATTTTTTCAGCCAAACAAATATTCCCCTACCGCGCCGGTAGCATTGCCCGATCGCCAATGGCCTTCACGCCAGATTCAGCAGGCACCGATCTGGCTCAGCACCGATTTGCGGGATGGCAATCAGTCGCTGTTTGAACCGATGTCGGTCAGCACCAAACGCCGCCTGTTTGACGAGCTGGTGCGGGTCGGTCTGAAGGAAATTGAAGTGGGCTTTCCAGCCGCCTCGCAGACAGATTTTGACTTTGTACGTAGCCTGATCGAGCAGCAGGCTGTTCCGTCCAATGTGACGCTGATGGTGATGTGCCAGATGCGGGAGGATCTCATTCGGCGCACGGTGGAGGCAGTGCACGGTGCACCACGGGTCATTGTTCATTTGTACAATGCCACCGCGCCTGTCTGGCGTGACACGGTATTTCAATTGTCGGTTGAAGGGGTGATGAGCCTGATTCAGCAGCACGTCGGATTGCTGAAAACCCTGACCGATGCTTGCCCCGGCACGCAGTGGGTGTTGCAGTATTCACCCGAAACATTTAATGCCACGGAATTGCTGGTGGCATTGCAAGCCTGTCACACCGCGATGGCCGCATGGCAGGTGTCGGCGCAGCGTCCGGTGATCATCAATTTGCCGACCACGGTGGAAAACGCCACGCCGAATGTGTTTGCCGATCAGATCGAGTGGATGGATCGGCATTTGCAGTCGCGGGAGCACATCATCCTGTCGGTACACACCCATAATGACCGCGGAACCGGAGTGGCGGCGGCAGAGCTGGCCCAGCTGGCGGGTGCACAGCGGGTAGAAGGTTGCCTGTTTGGCAATGGCGAACGCAGTGGCAATGTTGATCTGGTGACACTGGCGCTCAATCTGCACACGCAGGGCATTGATTGTGGCCTGGATTTTTCCCAGATTGACCGGACGGCAGGCATCGTCAGCGACTGTACGGGTTTGCCCATTCACCCGCGTCATCCCTATGTCGGAGAATTGGTGCACACTGCGTTCAGTGGCTCGCATCAGGATGCCATTCGCAAGGGCTTTGCCGCACAGCAGCCGGATCAGCCATGGCAGGTGCCGTATTTGCCGATCGATCCGGCCGATCTGGGCCGCAGTTATCAGGACGTGATTCGGGTCAATAGTCAGTCAGGCAAAGGTGGGATGGCCTTTTTGCTGGAACAACAGCTGGGCGTACGTTTGCCACGTCGTTTGCAGCTGGAATTTTCCAAAATCGTGCAGGCTGAGCTGGATCTCAGCGGGCAAGAAATCCGTGCAGAGGCGTTGTGGACGCTGTTTCAACAGCATTACGTGAATCAGGGTGGCTACGAGCAGCACACCAGCCAGCAGCATACCCAGTCGGCCAGCAGCAACCAGTCTCATTTCACTGATTCCACTAAAAATTCTCCCAGCAGCAGGTCGCCCAGCAACAAGTCGCCTATGAGCGGCTCATCCGAGAGCACTGTTGAGGTACAGCTGCAGATTCATGGGGTAGAAAAACGCGGAACTGGCAATGGCATCTTGTCCGCAGTGGCCGCCGCGCTTGGCGGGGCAGGGCAGATTGTGCATTTTGAAGAAACCAGTCTTGGACACGGTACTGACGGTTTGGCCTTTGCCCTGATCGAATGGCAGGATAAAGCCGGTAAGCGCCACTTTGGCGCAGGCTTGGCCACCGACAGCACTACCGCTGCCATACAGGCGCTGGTCGGTGCCAGTAGAGCCGTACAGGACAGAACAGAACCGTACAGTACCTTAGATGAAAGAGTGGACACCCACAGGGCCGAAGCAATTTGCTAGACTAGGCAGCCTGTAGCCCTCCTGCCTTTTCTGCCCCATTTTCATTGTCTTTCCGTGAGCCTGCCATGTCCGCACCCCGTTTTTTGATTGCGCCGTCCATTTTATCAGCGGATTTTGCCCAGCTGGGTGCGGAAGTCGATCGGGTACTGGAAGCTGGTGCGGATGTGGTGCATTTTGATGTGATGGACAATCATTATGTGCCTAATCTGACCATTGGCCCGATGGTGTGCAAGGCACTCCGCAAGCACGGTGTCACGGCACCGATTGATGTGCATCTGATGGTGCGGCCAGTGGATCGGTTGATTGGGGATTTTCTGGAGGCGGGTGCCAGTATCATCACCTTTCATCCTGAGACCTCTGAACATGTCGATCGCTCTTTGCAAATGATTCGTGATGGCGGTGCCGAATGCGGTCTGGTGTTCAATCCCGCGACACCGCTGCACTATCTGGATCATGTAATGCATTCCGTGGATCAGATTTTGCTGATGAGCGTGAATCCGGGCTTTGGCGGCCAAAAATTCATACCGCAAACACTGGATAAATTGCGTCAGGTGCGCGAGCGTATCCGAGCTAGTGGCCGCGACATTCGGCTGGAAATCGATGGCGGCGTCAGTGAGCACAATATTCGAGAGATTGCGGAAGCGGGGGCGGATATGTTCGTGGCGGGATCAGCGATTTTTGGCAAGCCGGATTACCGGGCCGTGATTGATGCCATGCGCGCTGAGCTTTCCCGAGTGACGCTTTAAATGCTGCACAGTGGGCAAACAGGCTGCAGCAGACTGAGACCGGAGCGATAGTCATGATCAACGATCACTCATCCCGCCAGACAGAAGCTAGTCAGACAGAAGCTCGCGAAACCGAAGTTCGCCAAACCGAAGTTCGCCAAACGGAAGTTCGCCAAACCGAAGCTATGACGACACAGACCGGGCAGCCCAGCGCTGGGCTGGCACCGATGGGCGTCACCCTAGCGCTGGCGGTCATCGCCTTCTGTGGCAGTCTGGCGGTATTCATACCCTTGCCCGCCGCAGAGCGTCCCTTGCCTACCGTGGTGATCATGGCTGTGATTCATACTGTGGGGATGCCTACGTTATTCTGGCTGATGGCGCAGGGCATGAACCGATTTCTGGGCGAGCGAATTGCCAGCCGAAATGCCCTGACACTGGGCTGGCTGCTTTCCGTGGTGTGGCTACTGGTCAAAATGGGGCAATACTCATGAACCAGCCAGAACCTTCTCACCGTGACGAGACGCTGAACAGTACCGCGACTGATTCCGCTACGGTATCCGATACGACAATTCCGAAGAACCCAGAATCTTCCTTCGCCCTGAATGTTCTGCTCGGATTGCAACTGGCTATGAATACCCTTCTGGCCTGGTCTCCCCTAAAACCCAATAATCCTTTTCTGCAATGGCATCAGGCACTGCGTGAAATCACCCCTTCCTACTTTTGGTCATGGGCGGGTGATACCAAAGCTCAGCACATTCTGATGCAAGGGCTGTTTCTGGTAGTGATTATTCCCGGTCTGGTCACCCTGGCCGCGGTACCTTTGCGAATACGCGACCCGTCCTTTCGCTTGCGGCTGGCGTTTCAGATGGGACTATTTGTGGCCATGCTGTTTTGCATACAGGTGATGCGTGCCAAAGCTCCCTGATTCACGTCCTGCCAACGTCAAACCGCTGGATCAGCGTGCCGCGTTATTCTGGCTGGGTCTGGCCATCATTGCGGTGACGGTGTTTGGGCTGCATGTCGCCCTGCGGCAACAAGCCTCCCATGAGCGCTGGTATGGACTGGCAGTATCGCCGGATCAGCACCTCTGGTTAAGCCGCTCCGATAGTCTGCTGGAGCTCTCCGCACAGGGCGATATTCTCAATCGCTACCCCTATAGTGCCCGCTCCATTCCTGAACCGGTGGTTGAGCTCAGTTTTTTTGCGGGCCAGCAATGGTTACGCGGTGAGTCCGGGAAACTGTATCGTTGTCCCAGTCTGGGCATGGCCTGTGAACGGCTCAGTGATGGGCGTCATGTCCCCTTACAGGGAGCCTATGCCTTCGCTGCGATGCCAGGAGATCAAAGCCTGCTGCTGATCAATCAGCACACTGGCCAATTGCACTACTGGGATGCCAATGGCGTGCCGGGCCGCGTGGACAATACCTTTGCCCAAACTGCTGACGAGGCAATTAGCGAAAATCCTGCAACACCGCAGGGCTCTCAGCATGCCTGTTTTCGCGATCCAGACGGCACCAAGTCGGGCGTTTTGCGGCCCACCATGGGCTGGTCGGCAGAAGGACGATTTACGCTGGCCAATCGCGGGTTTTGCCGACTGGACAGCTGGCCCCTGAATGGGGCAGGACTGCCAGATTTTAGCCAGCGGCCAGAATCGTTACGGACACAGGGACAGCCGCTGTACATTGCCCGTTTGCCTTCGCAATGGTTTGTTCTGGAAAGCGATCGCCCAAGTCTGGCCGATGATTCCCCCGCTGTGCTGCGGTATTACCGTGATGGTGTGGTGGGTGTGCAAGCCATTACCCTGCCGTTCCGTGAACCGCAAAGCCTGTCAGGCACGACCGATGGGCGGGTATTGGTGACTGATCGGCACGGTTTGCAGATCGCTGAGGTGCGTCAAAATCTCTTTTCTCCCCAGCAGGCAGCTCCCACGGTCAGCACACTGACGACGCCGAGTCTGATGCGCCTCCAGCGCCAGATGACCGAGCATCGGGCGAATTGCCTGTGGCTTGCGCACGCTTTGCTGGTGTTGCTCGTAGGGCTTCCGATCGGCGGTATTTTCTGGACGCGCCAGCAGGGCTATGCTCTTAACGGCATGGCTAAAACGTCAACAGAGCCCAAGCTGCGTCTCTAAAGACCCACCAGAGTGGCTTGATAGCCAGTTTTTCATTATTCTTTTTTTATTAAAAGATAGCCAATAACAGATACTTAAGCTGTATTAAGACTCGAAGTCATCCCATAACTCTGGAGCATTTCCATGAACCGTCCCTCCGTATCCCGCCTCTCACTCGAACCCAGTGAAGCCCACGTCGTGCATGCAGCTTCGCGCATTTACGCAGCGTATATCGTTGCCGGCAAAGTGACGGATGGGCAGGAAGCCTACTGGATTCAAAAATCCATCGAAGAAGCCCACCATCTGGCCAAAGTGACTGACCGTCTGGTGGTCGCCGACACGGAAATGGGTTAAGACCCACTGCTCTTAAGCGTCTGGCTTGTAGGGTTTGCGTGACTCCAGGCGGATTTTGCCTTAAACCCCATCAAGGTACACGCTACCAGTCCTTGCCAGTCGACAGGCTCAGGGAGCAGTCTAGCTGGCTGAGCTGGTCGAAGCCTGTTTGACTTAGGCAGCAACAGCGGTACTCGCCCTGGATCCAGCGTCGGGCAATCGCTGGCCAGTGATGGCATCAAAGGCATGCAGCCGCTGGGCCACCATATGTACCGGCTGGCCGATGCACAGCGACAGTGCATTAGCTTCTGCAGAGCTTAAACTGGCTTCCAGTGTATGCCCGTCCACGTCGATCAGTTCCACCAGCACCCGGCCAGCCAGCCAGCCCAGCCGATGCACCTGCGCAACCAGCGTTGGGGCCGGAACGGGCTCTGTATGCAGGGTGATTTCATCTGGCCGCAGGTACACGACCGGAGCGGGTAGAGGAGTCGTTTGCCTGCCGGTCTGGTGCGTCCAGGTGTCCCCCAACAGTCGCTGTCCCTGACGGGCGCTCAGGCGTGTCGCATGGCCCAGAAAATCCATCACAAACGCCGTGGCGGGTGCTTCATAGACCTCACGCGGAGTCCCGATTTGCTCGACTTTGCCGCGATTCATGACAACCACGCGGTCAGCCATTTCCAGCGCTTCTTCCTGATCGTGGGTGACCATGACCGTGGTCAGTTTCAGCTCATCATGCAGCAGGCGTAGCCATTGCCTCAGCGAACGCCGCACCTGTGCATCCAGTGCGCCAAACGGTTCATCCAGCAGCAAAATCTGTGGATTGATCGCCAGGGCACGGGCCAATGCCACCCGCTGACGCTGGCCGCCGGACAGCTGATCCGGTTTGCGTTGAGCCAGTTCGAGCAACTGCACCCGCTCCAGTAGTGCAGTGACGGTTTCTTCGATTGCCTGCCGTGACGGTCGTTGTTTTCTGGGCAACAGCCGTAAACCAAAGGCGACATTCTCAAAGACGGTCAAATGCCGAAACAGCGCATAATGCTGAAATACAAAGCCCACCCGGCGCTCTTGCACACTCAGTTGACTGGCTTCCTGATCACCAAACCAGATGCGGCCACCACTCAGCGATTCCAGCCCGGCCAGACTACGCAGCAAGGTGGTTTTACCACAACCGGATGGCCCCAGCAGCGCAACCAGTTCTCCCGGCTGGATCTCCAGACTCAGCTGATGAATCGCAGGCTGTAGGCCATACTGCTTGACGACGTTTTCAAGTTTCAAAGACATGGATTTTCTCCTGAATACTGGGGCTTAGCGGTGTGGATAAGTACCAGCTTCAATAGTAAATATAATTAAATAACATTAAGTTAATTGAAAATACGCCCTGTTGATAACATTTCGTCAGCCTGTGGATGGTTTGTGGATGATTTCTATCTGGTAACAAACCGCTATCGAGCTGGCTTCTGACGGGTTTCTGGAAAGGCTTAGTGCCCTGCCCGCGAGTGCTTCGATTCAATCAGGGTTTTTATTCCCAAAGTCAGTACCGCTGTCATGGCCAGTAAGGACGCCACCGCAAAGGCTGCGCTGAAATGATAGTCGTTGTAGAGAACTTCGACGTGCAGCGGCAGTGTATTGGTCTGGCCCCGAATGTGACCGGACACAACAGACACCGCGCCAAACTCCCCAAGCGCCCGCGCATTACAGAGCAATATGCCGGTCAGCAAGGCCCATTTGATCGAGGGCAGGGTGACGTGCCAGAACAGTTGCCATCCAGAGGCACCCAGGGTCATGGCGGCTTCTTCGGCATCGCGCCCCTGGGTTTCCATCAGGGAAATCAGTTCACGCGCCACAAACGGCAGGGTGACAAATACCGTGGCCAGCACAATCCCCGGCAGTGCATACAGAACTTTCAGATCATGCTGCTGCAGCCAGTCACCCCACCAGCCCTGCGAGCCAAACAGCAAGACCAGCATCAGGCCCGCGACGACCGGCGAGACCGAAAAGGGCAGGTCGATCAGCGTGACCACGAGCGAACGGCCCCGAAATCGGAAGCGGGTCACGGCCCATGCCGCAGCCACGCCGAACACCACATTGACCGGTACCGCAATCGCGGCAGCAGTCAGACTGAGTGAGACAGCAGACCGGGTATCGGGGTCGCGGAGTGCTTCCCAAAAAACCGTCACTCCCTGCCGGAAGGCTTCGACAAATACCAGCACCAACGGCAGGGCGATCACCACGGCAAACAGGGCAAAAGCCAGCAGGATCCACAGGCCCCGCACGAAAGTGGATTCACTCACCGAGGGATGGTCTTCCAGCCGAATCGCCGACTGGCTAAAACCCGGAAGCGGATTCGGCAAAGGCTGGGTTAATGCCAGGGATTGAACCGGAACAGCTCGATTCCCGTCTGGAACTTTCTCTGACGCAGTCGGGACGTGTTGGGAAGGGGTGGTCATGAGCGTTCTCCCTGACCCGTCGAAGCGGTCAGCAGTGTCCGTTGCAAGGTATTAATCACCAATAACAAGCCAAAGGACAAAGCCAGCATGATGACCGCAATGGCCGTGGCGGCCGCGTAGTTGTATTCCTCCAGGCTGGAGATGATCAGCAGCGGCGCGATTTCGGTTTTAAACGGCATATTTCCCGCAATAAAAATCACCGAACCATATTCGCCAACGCCCCGCGCAAACGCCAGCGCAAACCCCGTAAGCAGAGCCGGTAACATGACTGGAAAAATCACTCGGCGTAGCGTTTGCCAGCGACTGGACCCCAGGGTGGCAGCGGCTTGCTCCAGTTCTGGCTCCAGTGCAGCCAGTACCGGCTGTGCCGTCCGCACCACAAAGGGCAACCCAATAAACACCAATGCCAGCGTGATTCCCAGTGAGCTATAGGCAACGTGGATACCCAGCGGCTCCAGCAGTTTCCCCAGCCAGCCACCGGGTGCGTACAGGGTCGTCAGTGCGATTCCCGCCACCGCAGTCGGTAGCGCAAACGGCAAATCCATCAGGGCATCCATCAGGCGCCGTCCCGGAAAGCGATAGCGCACCAGCACCCAGCCCAGCAGACTGCCAATCAGCGTGCTAAGCAATCCTGCAGCCAGGGCCGTGGAAAAACTGATCCAGAGCGCGTGTTGCACTCGGGCCGAGCCGAGCAGCGTGAGCCACTCCTCTGCGCTAAGACCCAGTGACTTGATCACCACCGCCGCCAGTGGCAATACCACCACCGCTCCCAGAAAAATCAGCGAGACCCCGAGCGACAACCCCAAACCGGGTAACCCCGCCCGTTGTGGACGCGGATGAGTAGAGGCCAAAGGTGATGATGAAGGTGAAGGTGAAGTGCTTCCATGCGATGAAGCACTGCCTGCAGTGATTGCGTGTGTCCTGCTGCCCAGATTCATGCGCTTTTCCCCTTACGGTCGTTTTAGACTGCGCGGGAGCCAGCCGAAGCCTCCCGGCGTTCACGCCTTAGCGTGCCCCCAGTTCCGCCTGAATCTGATCAAAAATCGCTCCATTATCAAAATGCTGCTTTTGCGCATTCGCCCAGCTACCGGCTACTTGACGAATATCAACGGTTTTCACCGCTAAAAACTGTTTGCTGTATTGGGCAGCGATGGCCTTATTACGAGGACGATAGAAATTTTCAGCGGCAATCTGCTGTCCTCGCGGGCTATACAGATAATTGAGGTAGCCAGTTGCCAGTGCGCGAGTGCCGTGTTTGTCCACATTCTTATCGACGATCGCAACGGAAGGCTCCGCCAGAATGCTACGTGAGGGCACCACCACCTCAAACGCACCCGGCTCCAGTTCGCGCGTTGCCAGATAGGCTTCGTTTTCCCAGGCGATCAGTACATCCCCAATCCCGCGTTCTGCAAAAGTCGTCAATGCCCCACGTGCGCCACTGTCAAGCACCTTCACGTTGCTATACAGGGCTTTGACAAACGCGCGCTTGCTGGCTTCGGTGGCGTTTGGCTGGGCCGCGGCATAGCTCCAGGCGGCAAGGTAATTCCAGCGGGCACCGCCACTGGTTTTGGGGTTTGGCGTGATTACTTGTACGCCGGGCTTCACCAGATCGCTCCAGTCACGAATCGCCTTGGGATTGCCCTTTCGCACCAGAAACACGATGGTGGAGGTATACGGTGCGGAGTGATTGGGCAGGCGGGCCTCCCAGTTTTTGGCGATCAGGCCGGATTTTTCCCCAATCGCATCGACATCACCGGCCAGCGCCAGGGTCACCACATCGGCTTCCAGCCCATCAATCACGGCACGAGCCTGCTTGCCACTGCCGCCATGCGACTGTTTGAAATTGACTTCCTGCCCGGTCTTGGCTTTCCAGTAAGCGCCAAAATCCTTGTTGAATTCGCTGTACAGTTCGCGCGTTGGGTCGTACGACACATTAAGAAAATCCGTCGCCGCCAACACGGGAGTGGCTGCCAATACTGCTGCTGTTAAGGTGCTGATAAACAATGAAGCTTTCATGATGATTCCTCTGATCTCTCGCTCGTTGTGAGCATCTTGAACACAGGATAGAAAGCTTTTTATAGATTTCAAAACGATAAAAAATTATATTTTTAGCATAAAAAGTGATAATAAATGCAGTGTGCTGAGTGAGTGAGACGGGTGGTTGGTGGGGCTGTTTGTCTGGTAGTTTTGCTGTGAACGATACAATTCACGCGCCCGTGAGGGCACGAACGTCCGCGAAAATGCTCCTGAGCGTGTGTTTAGCGGTTTCAATTCACGCGCCCGTGAGGGCACGAACGCCGCTGCTGGCAATGGTGCTGGCGGCGGCCTGTTTCAATTCACGCGCCCGTGAGGGCACGAACATCGACTGGTGCAGCTGGTCATGCGTCATAACGTTTCAATTCACGCGCCCGTGAGGGCACGAACCACCTTCCATGTACATCACGAGTTCCCGTGTGCTGTTTCAATTCACGCGCCCGTGAGGGCACGAACTACCGCCTGCGCGTCAACGGCGAAGACATCATCGTTTCAATTCACGCGCCCGTGAGGGCACGAACAATGAAACGATGTTGCGGGGCATAACCCAGACCGTTTCAATTCACGCGCCCGTGAGGGCACGAACTTCAGGAGTATTACCGTTCATTGCCAAGTGATGTTTCAATTCACGCGCCCGTGAGGGCACGAACGCCAGTAGCGCACCGCTTCACTATCGCCCCTGTTTCAATTCACGCGCCCGTGAGGGCACGAACGTATCGGGCGCGTGGCGGCAAAATCAAAAAACTGTTT
>CAUJHL010000084.1 GCA_963204705.1 Pseudomonadota bacterium
CCTGCGGGTGCAGGAGGCGTCGATAATTTGCTCGATTTGGTTTTGCCCTTTTTAACAACGAGCTCATGTTCAGGTGCGTACAAAGGGATAGTCTGTGCGGATGTTTGCGCTGACGCTTCAACGGGGCTTGTTGTAGTTTGTGCTGGATTGACGATAGGGGTTGCAGGCGCTACGGGCACTGCTGGAGGATTTACGGCAGGTGACGAAGCGGTAGCTGGTGCAGCGGGCAGCGCCAAAACTGGACTCGTTGTCACCATGGTAGTTGTCGTCGCTAACGCCGGTGTCGCCACCGTGGAAGGCACAAGATCATCAGCTGCCAGAGCAGGTAAGTGGCTGCCTAACCCTATCGACCCCACTGCAAATATCAGGGCTGAATGGCGAAAATTATTGATTTGTTTCAGAAGCACTGTTTTAGTAGAACTATGAGTGAAAAAATTGTTCATAACGTCCCGTGACTCCTTCGGAATGGCTGACAGTGTACAGCTTTGCGGATAAAAAAGAATTCTGGAGACGAGAGCAGGGTACTTTCCCTCAATGTCTCCTTAAGCTTGGTTCCCATGTGTTACTTCACTTTCGTAAGCGACTTTAGCATGGAGAAAGCACAGAATTCAGGGGGATAGCACATGAATTCTGTGACACATAAGGCAGATACAATCAGGTTTATCTGGCGCTTGCCAGAGTTTGATGGAAGTGCGAATGCGGTAGACGCAATTGTTTATGGCAGCTTAAGTGCAACCAATCAGTGCCGGCTGCTTTTTTCGGAATGTTCGGTTACATCGTGAATCAGTGGTGTGGACTCAGCAACCACGGCTGGCGCTTTTTTTCGGGGTTTACGCGCAGTTTTGGGCGCAGCGACATGCTGTTCAGGCTTTGCCGCTTCAGTGGCTGCCTGACGATGTTCCTGACAGTTACGGCGGATTTCTTTAAAAATTGCTTCCTCGGATGCTGAGAAAGGCTGGATTTTTTTATCGCAAAAATCAGGATTCATGGCACACACAGCGGCGCTGATCTGATTGACCCGTTTTTCATTGGCTTGCAAATGGTCAAGCACCACCCGCAAGGCTTCTGCCATGGGATCGGAGGCATCTGGAGAGGCAGCGTAGGGCTGAAAACCGATGGAGGTGGCAAACTCCTTACGGCGTAATTCTTCGGGGCTGAGTGCGCGAGTTTCGCCATTCATTTCTTTAGTCAGATGGCGCGCTGGGTTGCCCACAGCAGTAACGCCTTCCGGGACGGTTTTGGTCACCACTGCGTTTGAACCGATACGGGCACCTTTGCCAACTGTGAATGGCCCCAGAACCTTGGCTCCCGCTCCCACTACTACGCCATCGGCCAGCGTGGGATGGCGCTTACCCTTTTGCCAGGTCGTACCGCCTAGGGTTACTCCATGATACAGCGTGACATCATTGCCAATTTCGGCCGTTTCACCAATCACCACACCCATGCCATGATCAATAAAGAGGCGGCGGCCAATTTTGGCTCCCGGGTGAATTTCAATACCTGTAAGGAACCGGCTCAAGCTGGCAACGCCACGTGCAATCCCTTTATGGTTGTGCGTCCAAAGCTGATGTGCCATGCGATGAAGCAGAACCGCGTGCACGCCCGGATAGGTCAATAGCACCTCAAGGGGATTTCGGGCCGCTGGGTCCCGGTCAAATACAGCAGCGATATCTTCTTTGATCCGGTCAAACATTGCTCAGCCTTCCTTTTGCACGGTTGAATTCAGCTCGTTGTTCAGGGCAACTCTGTCACAGTCTTGAAGTGTCACAGTCTTGAAATGCCACAGTCTTGAAGTGGGCCAAAGTGTCATTATCGTCACTGAGGCGGGATAAAGTCAGGGCTTTTTGCTACGGAGAGAATCTGGAGGCCAGCGGCCTTCAACAATCGCCTGCACCCGATTTAGCATGCCACGAAGCAGATTGTACTCCATCCGGTCGAGGCGGGTGCGGCCAAATAATCGCCTTAAGCGTAAGGGCAATAATCGTGGGTTTGCGGGATCCATGAAGTCAATCGCCGCCAAAGTACGCTCAAATTCCGGGTAAAACTGCTCCATGGCTGCCTGCTCAACCCAAGGCTCATCCAATTCTGCCTGATCAATAGCGCTCTGAGCGTCAGAAGCCATAAAGTATTTAGCCTGATCCGCCTTCACTGTAGGTTGACCACGATCCAGTGCATGCATGCGCAATTCATAGCACAGCACCTGAATCGCCGCTGCCACATTCAGCACGCCATACTCGGAGTCAGTCGGAATCATCACATGACAATTGGCGAGCGCAAGTTCTTCATTGGTTAGTCCGCGATCTTCACGCCCAAACACGATGGCAATGGTGTTGCCAAGGCAAGCTTCGTCCATGGCTTGCCCAGTCGCTGCTCGGGCTTCCTGAATCGGCCAAGGCATGGATCGTTGACGCGCACTGGTCGCGAGAACGAGCTGACAATCGGCAATCGCATCCTGTAATGTGTCTACGACCTGAGCCTGCGTCAGAATCCCTGCTGCTCCTGAGGCCAGTGCTGTGGCATCGCCATGGGGGAAAAGTTTGGGCGCAACCAGCACTAGCTGGCTCAGGCCCATGGTTTTCATGGCACGCGCTGCAGCGCCAATATTGGCTGGAAGTGTGGTATTGACCATCACAATCTTGATACGTGACAGCAAGTCACCGGGTAACTGTGTTGCTAGACGTGCACTATCGGTCATAAATCGTGGGTGTCCAGAATAATCGCCCTATGAAACAGAAAAAGCCCTGTCGCTGACAGGGCTCTCGGGTTGAATCTCAGCAACAGATCTCTGTAAGGGCTATGCCAGCCAGCTTTAATGTCGATAACATCAACGTCGATAACATCAATTTCGACAACACACCACTACTATTATTGCTAGGGTATCGCTATAGCGGGCCGATATGTGAAGTTGATCAGGTGAGATGCGTGTTCAGGTATTCATTCACCCGATTGAGTTCTTCCTGAATGGTCTGAATCAGCACGTCCGAGTTACGCAGACGACCTGCCTTACACTCCATCTGAAGTTTGAGGCAATGTTCTGCCAGAGTAGTAGCGCCCAGATTTGCACTGGCACCCTTAAGCGAGTGAATGGCTTCGTATCCCTTGGAATTATCATTTTGTTCGTATGCGGTTAATACTGTCTGCATGCGGATACGGCTATCATTCAGATAAGCCATGATCAGGGAGTCGAACTCCTCATCCAGTAGTTCCCGAAGTTCCTGAAACTGAGCCTGATTAATCGGCGATTGCATGTTTGAATACCCTGAGTAATTCATTGAACAGGGAGGTGTGCCAAGCGATGACACAGACTCAAAAAATCCCTACGGCATTGATTCTATGAGCCCTGAACAGTTTTTGCAATGCGCCATTCAGGTCAATTTGAAATTCTTCTAAGACAATGCTGCTACAGGCATTTCAGCGAACGAAACCTACCGTTTAGCTGATATTCGGTGACTTTTCCATACTTTAAAAAACGGTATATTACGCAAGCACTAAATAAAACTACCTGTCGTTTCGTGCCCGTTTCAGTTGGTAACACCTAAGTAAGATTAGGCAGAACATGATCCACCAAAAATGGGGAATTTACGCTGCACAGGTCGTTACTTGGACGTTGCCTTAGTTGTTGCCTTGGTTGTTGCCTTAATCGTTGGATTGCCTGGGACAATGCTTGGCACATGGCTCATTGAATCGTTCAGTCCATTCAAGCAGGCTGGGCACTGAGCCTTTGCTGAATGGGCTCGTACTCGGTGGCATTCTTTGGATTGAGCTGATAGTCCACCCGGACTGACTTTTTGCCGTAGTTAGCCCGCAAGGCGCGTAATAATGCGTCCGTAGGAGTCACATGCCAGGTTTCTCCCAGTTGAATCCTGAAGCGTGAGTAGGGTGAACTGAGCGCCAGAAACACAGGAATCCCTCGCCAGATTGTTGCAGCCATGGCATCGCGTTGCACAGGCGCAGCCCGCTGCATGGCACGCTGCTTTTCACCATAGGTGAACGGAGACAATACACGGCTCAAATCCGCTGCAAGCTGCGTGGACATTTGATCTTCTTCCAATTGCAGCACAATGGCCGAGGCTCGTTTTAGCCGAATGTCATCGATGGAAAAGGCTTTGTGCATTCGCCCCATCGGCTTGTCAAAACCCTCCCGCTCCATAATATCCACTTCAAGAACGACCGGCGCATCGACCTGAAGGAGTTGCTTATAACGCGTGAATTTCTCGGCATGGCAACTGACTTCCAGCCTCCCCGTGCCATCATCCAGTCGAATCAGGATGCGTCCGGGAAATTGCGCCACGTCCATAACAATACCGGCAATGACCGTTGTGCTGCCGCGCCGTGTCGCTGCTATGGCATTGAGTCGGGCCGGCACAAAACGGGAAAGCTCGTCACTGTAAACATCCATGGGGTGCCCAGTGAGATACAGGCCCAGCGTGTCTTTTTCGCCCTGCAAGCGCTCTTCATCACTCCAGACCAATGGAATGCGGGAAACAGGTCGCTGAATTTCTTCAACTTCGCCAAACAAATCCATCATGCCGCTTTCGCGGTTGTTGCGTGCCTGTTCCGCTGCCTGAATGGCATCGGGTAGCTGTGCCATCATTTCCGCGCGTTCGAGGGAAAAACAGTCCAGTGCGCCAGCCTTGATCAGGGCTTCAAGAGTGCGTTTATTGGCTTTGCGCAGATCAATCCGCTGGCAAAAATCAAACACGTCCCGGAAACGTCCACCGAATTGCCGGGCTTTCATCACTGATTCCATGGCGCCTTCGCCAACACCCTTGATGGCCCCGAGTCCGTAGACGATGGTGTCTGCGGACGCAGCTCGAAACTGAAAATCCGATTGATTCACCGACGGCGGCAACAGTGTAAGACCCAGCAAGCGACAGTCTTCTATCAGAAAGACGATGGTATCGGTGTTTTGCATTTCTGAGGTCAGCACTGCCGCCATGAACTGGGATGGGTAGTGCGCCTTGAGCCAGGCAGTATGATAGGCGACCAGTGCATAAGCGGCAGCGTGCGATTTATTAAAGCCATAACCTGCAAATTTTTCGATGTAATCGAAGATCTCATTGGCTTTAGCGGCTTCGATGTCTTTTTGTGCAGCACCCTCTACAAAGGTTTTGCGCTGTAGTGCCATTTCTTCGGGTTTCTTTTTCCCCATGGCTCGGCGTAGCAAATCCGCACCGCCCAGCGAATAGCCCGCGCACACCTGCGCTGCCTGCATGACCTGTTCCTGATAGACCATGACGCCATAGGTCGGCTTTAACACCTCACTGAGCAAGGGGTGCAAATAGTCAAATTTTTCACCGTGCATCCGGCGGGTAAAATCCGGAATCAAATCCATCGGGCCGGGACGATACAGTGCCACAAACGCGATGATTTCTTCAAATTTACTGGGCTTTGCCTCAATCAGCATGCGTTTCATGCCCGTCGATTCAAACTGGAATACGGCGGTGGTTTTACCTTCTGCAAATATCCGGTAGGCCGCCGCATCGTCCAGCGGCAGTTCATTCAGCAAAATGGCCGGCTCGTTACGGGTGGCCCGCTCTGCATTGATGGTTTTCAGCGCACTTTCGATCACGGTCAGGTTACGCAGTCCGAGAAAGTCAAATTTGACCAGCCCGATCTGCTCGACGTCGTCCTTGTCAAACTGGCTGACTCGCGACCCTTCATCATCACAATACACAGCAGAAAAATCAGTAATTTTACCCGGGGCGATCAATACGCCACCGGCATGTTTGCCAACGTTACGGGTCAGGCCTTCCAGTGTCGTGGCCATGGCCCAGATATCGGAGGCGTCCTCATAGTCCGGGTTGGCAGCGTTGGTCGTCAGTTCCTTGAGCTGAGGTTCTTCTTCCAGTGCATCCTGCAGCGAGATCCCGGGAGTTTTGGGAATCAGTTTTGAAATGCGGTCGGCGAGGCCGTAGGACTTGCCCTGAACCCGCGCCACATCGCGCACCACGGCTTTTGCTGCCATGGTCCCGAACGTAATGATCTGCGAAACGGCTTCACGGCCATAATGCCGCGCCACATAGTCGATCACCCGATCGCGCCCAGCAGGGCAAAAATCAACATCAAAGTCAGGCATCGACACCCGTTCAGGGTTCAGGAAGCGTTCAAACAGCAAATCGTAGGCGAGAGGATCCAGATCGGTAATCTTGAGGCTATACGCCACGAGAGAGCCAGCCCCCGAACCACGGCCCGGACCAACAGGCACGCCGTTTTCCTTGGCCCACTGAATAAAATCCATCACAATCAGAAAGTAGCCAGGAAAGCCCATGTTCAGAATAGTGTCGATTTCGTAGTCCAGCCGCTGTTGGTAGCGTGGTAACCGCTCCGCCCAATCCTCCGTCGGTTGTGGGTACAACACCGCCAGACGGGCATCCAGACCTTCCTGACACCGTGCACGGAAATAGGTATCAATCGTATAGCCTTCAGGGACTGGAAAATCCGGCAAATAATTTTTGCCCAGCGTCAGGCTAATCGCACAGCGGCGTGCCAGCTCTACCGTGTTTTCCAGCAGCTCTGGCAAATCCTCAAATAATACAGACATTTCCGCCTGAGTTTTGAAATACTGCTGATCGGTATATAACCGCGGTCGTTTTTCATCACTCAGTACATGGCCAGTGGCAATGCACACCCGAGCTTCATGCGCCTCAAAATCGCTCTGAGCCATAAAGCGCACTTCATTGGTGGCAATGACTGGCAGCTGGAACGGCTGCGCCAAAGCCAGCACATCCTGCAGGTAAGGCTCTTCTTGTGGCCGACCAATGCGGGACACCGACAAATACACCCGATCCCCAAACGCAGTCACCCAGTCCGCCAGCAAAGTGCCAGCGCGTTCCAAATTACCCGACTGTACCGCATAGCCCACATCACTGTGGCGATCCAACAACAGCAACAGTCCTTCGGATTGCTGCTGAATACGCGTCGCAGCAACCAGTGGAACGCCCAGCTCCAGGCCTTCGGTATAGCCCACTGACACCAGCTCAGTCAGATTGCGCCAGCCGGTCTCATTCATGGCCAGCAGCGTGAGTTTAGGGATGTATTCAGTCGAGTCTGTCTGCAACTGGATTTCGCTGCCAAGAATCGGCTGGATGCCCTTGCCAAGACAGGCTTTGTAAAATTTTACCGCCGCATAGAGGTTCGACAAGTCGGTCAATGCCAGCGCGGGCATACCGTCTTTTGCAGCAGCAGAGACCAACTCAGGCAAACGTACCAGTGAATCCGATACTGAATATTCACTGTGTATGCCCAAATGTATAAAGCTCATACGCAACCTGCCGTGCCAACTGTCGAAGCGGCTTTTTCACGGTTAAACCATGGTTAAAGCCTGGATCGATAGCATAGCACTGGTAGCAGCTGTAGCTGTGAAAGCGTCCAAAAAAATAGCGCTAAAAATTTTTTCTATAGAAAAATTAATAAGCCATTCAATTAGATAGAGAAAAAACCATACGCCAGCATTTCACTCATACCGACTCATGCAGAGGAACACTGACCGTATTGATTTTTACCGATTGCGTATGCTGCGGCGCAAAGGACTCCGCGCTCGCCATGTCCCACATTTGATTGTAAATGTCGGCACGTGCCCGTTGATGGAGCAGTGCACCTGGCGCAATGTAATAATAATGTTTAGAAAACAGCTTGATCTGGCCATTCGGTTCACGCCGAACGATATGAAAAGGTTCCAGTTCGTCTGGATGAGAGACACCCACCGCACCCATGATTTCGCCCAGAGCCCTGAGGGTATTCTGGTGAAAATGAAACACCCGTTCGGCCTTGTCAGGCACATACAACGCCTTTTGACGGCGCTGATCCTGTGTGGCCACGCCCGTAGGGCATCGATCGGTATTACAGGTGCGTGATTGTATGCACCCCAGTGCAAACATAAAACCCCGTGCGCTATTACACCAATCCGCACCCATGGCCAGCATTCGGGCCACATCAAAACCGCTGATAATCTTGCCACTCACACCGACACGAATGCGATCGCGGATACCTGCACCTACCAGCGTATTGTGCACCAGTAGAAAGCCATCCCGTAGCGGCATGCCTACGTGATCCAGAAACTCACTGGCTGCTGCGCCCGTACCACCTTCTGAACCATCGACTACAATAAAGTCCGGGTAAATGTCACGGCTAAGCATGGCTTTGACTATCGCCATAAACTCCCAGCCCTGGCCAATGCACAACTTGAAGCCGACTGGTTTACCACCAGACAAATTGCGTAATCGCACAATAAAATCAATCAGTTCGAGTGGTGTGGTAAATGCAGAATGGGCTGGGGGAGAGATACAATCCATACCCATCGGTATGCCGCGCGTTTCCGCAATTTCCGGTGTCACCTTGGCTGCGGGCAGTTGCCCTCCAAGCCCGGGTTTTGCCCCCTGACTCAGTTTGATTTCGATCATTTTGACCTGACTGAGCTGGGATTTGACCCGAAATTTTTCAGGGTCAAAGCGCCCTGATTCATCGCGACAGCCAAAATACCCCGAGGCAATTTCCCAGACGATATCCCCCTGCGATTCCTGATGATACGCACTCAGTGAGCCTTCGCCTGTGTCGTGATAAAAATGTCCCATTTCAGCGCCACGATTTAGCGCACGAATCGCATTTGCCGACAATGCCCCAAAGCTCATGGCGGAAATATTGAACACTGACGCAGAATAGGGTTGCAGGCAGGCATTCCCACCAATGATGATGCGAAAATCGTGCTCTTTCAGCGTAAGCGGCTGCAAGGAATGCACAAACCATTCGCTGCCTTCCTCATAAAGATTGAGCAGCGAGCCAAAGGCCCGGGTATCCGGCTGTTCCTTGGAGCGCTGGTAAACCAGGGCGCGTTGTTCTCTAGAGAAAGGAACTTCTTCAGTATCACTTTCAATAAAATATTGACGAATTTCCACCCGGAAACTTTCCAGTAAATACCGAATGTGCCCAGAGATTGGGTAATTCCTCAAAATGGAATGTTCGGTCTGAATACGGTCATATAAACCCAGACCCAGAACCAGGATCGCTAATAT
>CAUJHL010000085.1 GCA_963204705.1 Pseudomonadota bacterium
AGTCCAGCGACCGGAAGCCATTGACTTTCAGGAAGATCGGCTCGATCCGACCACGCCATTTGAGCGAAATGTCGTGTTTGCCCTGGGCATTGGTGCGCTGCTGTTTGTGCCCATATTCAAGACCGTGACCCATCTGCCGCCGTACATGGGCATCCTGCTGGGTCTGGGTGTGTTATGGCTTGCCACAGAAATTCTACATCGTGATAAAAATGACGAGGACAAACATCCGCTGTCCGTAGTGGGCGTCATTCGGCGAATTGACACACCCAGCATTTTGTTTTTTCTAGGGATTTTGTTGGCAGTGTCGAGTCTGGCTACCGCAGGTCATCTCACTCAGGTAGCAGGGTGGCTGAAAGACTCCCTGGGCAATGTCTACGTGATCAATGTCGCGATTGGTCTGCTGTCAGCGATTGTGGACAACGTGCCACTGGTGGCAGGCGCCATGAAAATGTACCCGCTGATTTCGGCGGAAAGCCTTGCCAGCGCGGGCGCTCAAGCCGAATGGCTGCAGCATTTCAAACAGGATGGGACTTTCTGGGAAATGCTGGCCTTTTGTGCCGGTACCGGTGGTAGCTGCCTGATCATTGGCTCGGCGTCCGGCGTCGCGGCGATGGGCATGGAAAAGATGAATTTCATTTGGTACATGAAACGCATTGGCTTGCTGGCATTATTGGGCTATCTGGCCGGTGTGGCAGTATACATCCTGCAAAAAACCCTCTTGGGATGAGGGCTGAAATGTCAACAGACCCTAGCTTGACAGAGTGGATTTAAGCCCTTTCCATTATCAAGAAGTTTAGTATGGCCAGCCCAGCGCTGGCCTTTTTTATCACCACCAAACGATCAAACTAGAATCGCAACTGTGGCATAGGGGTAGCTACACTTCGGTGTTCGCAGCTTTTGTACAATGTAACACCCTAAATATCCTATAATTACCATTTGTTCACTTGCTTTGGTCAAAGCCTTGAGGCTAAAGCCACGGAATGTCGAGATCCTGCATGCCGATCACCTCCTCGCTAAGTGCCTCCCGCTTCCCTTCAAGACTCTCACTTTCTGGCCGTATCAAACCATTTCAGCGCCCTGCTATGCGTATGTTTGCTGGAATGCTGTTGGGCGTTGTCGCCCTTGTGTTGCCCATGACGGCTCAGGCTGGCGGCGCCAGTCCGGAAATTTCGCAGATTCTGTTTTCGCTGTTTTGTCTGGTCTCCTCTGCGCAAATTCTGGGATGGCTGGCAGCACGGCTGGGGCAACCCCGTGTGATTGGTCAGGTGCTGGCAGGCGTTCTAGTGGGCCCAAGCCTGCTGGGGCTGGTGGAAGTCTCCGTCACCTTGCAAGCGCTGGCTGAATTTGGCGCGATTTTCCTGATGTTTATGGTGGGCTTGGAGACTCGCCTCAAAGACCTGATGGCGGTAGGCAAAGAGGCCCTGCTGGTGGCTCTGCTGGGCATCGCCCTACCGATGGTGGGGGGCTATCTGTTTGGCATGTTTAACGATCTCAACCGGATGCAAAGCCTGTTTATCGGTACGGCGATGGTGGCCACCAGCGTAGGCATCACGGCCCAGGTACTGAAAGAGCTGAATGTGCTGGATAGCCAGTATGCCCGAATCATCATGGGCGCGGCCGTCATTGATGATATTCTCGGTCTGGCAATCCTTGGCGTGGTCAGTGGTATGGCCAGTGGGGGAGATATCACGGTCAGCGGTATTGCCGGAACGCTGGCAATTTCCATTGGCTTTGTGGTGGCCGTGCTCCTGATTGGAGTACCCCTGATCAATCGCCTGCAACAGCGAATCAACCCCATGATGGTTTCTGGAGGATTTGCAGTCTGTATTTCCCTGAGTCTGGGCTTTGCCTCCCTGTCGAGTGTCGCCGGTCTGGCGCCGATCATTGGTGCCTTTCTGATTGGTATGGTGCTGGCTGAAGTACGCGGGCAATATGATTTTGATGACAAGGTTCATGCACTGGAAAGCTTTCTGGCGCCGGTCTTTTTCGCCATGGTGGGCGTACAGTTGCCGCTGGCCCTATTGGCAAACAGTACCGTGCTGATCAACGGCACTGTGCTCACGATTATCGCGATACTGGGCAAATGGATTGGAGGCCTGGTCATAGGACCCATGCAGGGCTGGACAACAGCCAATAAAGTGGGGGTCGGAATGGTGCCACGCGGTGAAGTCGGCCTGATTGTGGTGGGCATTGGCCTCTCCACCGGCATGATCACACCGGTGATTTTTGCCGAAATCGTGGTGATGATCGTGGCAACTACCGTGATGGCGCCGCTGGTGTTACGGAAGATGATTCTTAGCCGCCCTTCAGCTTGACGCCCCACGAAGTTAGACATTACGGGCCAAGAAAGCAGGTTAAGCCGTCCAACTCTGGCCCTCAAATGCCTTTAAACTGTCCTTAAACAGCTTTAGAGCAAAATCACCTGGTTGGGCAATTCATTCCCTTGATCTTTGGCCAGCGATACCGTCTGGCCAGCAGCGTATTGATCCAGCGTCTGACCCAGCGCGGTGATGCCAGTGATCAATCCTTCTGCAATCGCTCCTTGCTGCAGTTGCTGGCTCATCTGCCGGCAAATCTGCTGCCAGTGCCCGGTACCGGACACGGCATGAATGCCCCGATCGGCCAAAATTTCCAGCCGCCGCTCGCAGACATTGAGGTAAAGCAGTATCCCTGAGTTCAATTCCGTGTCCCACACCCGATACTGGCCAAAAAGCTGTACCGCGCGATCACGCGTCGTTTGGCGCAGCGCATTGGCCAGCGGCAAATGCCCTTCTACAATCACCATCAGCTCACCAGCATGTCCGGCTTCGGCATTGGCTACGGCTTCCGCAATCTGCACACAGACTTCGGGCCGAAAAACACGCCGTGTCCGCCAGGGAAGGTAACAGGCATGCCGCAGCCAGCGCGACCAATTGGCCGAGGAGTATGCCGTGACAGGCGTTTCCGGCAAGGCATCGTCGATCAGGGTAGTCATGACTTCTCACTTTTCCGGTGTATAGGCCATGGTCTGGCCGTCAGTTCAGTGCTGGTTTGGCAAATCCTAAAGCCAGAATCAGGAAAGTGATTTACCATGATCCCGACGCTCCGCCACCACCAAACGAACCGCCGCCGCCACTGTAGCCACCTCCGCCAAAACCGCCGCCACCAAACCCTCCCCCGCCAAAGCCACCACGACCGAGGCCATTCAACAGGCTACCCAGTCCTATCAGCTGCAAAAACAGCACTAGGATAAAGACCAAAATCGCCGCGCCGATCCCCATGCCCGCCATCATCGCCCAGACACCGCCAACGGCACCCAGACCCAGCGCAGACAGAAATTTTCCCAGAAAAAGCCGCAGAAATACGCCCACCATTAACAAGATCACCACGATCGGAAGGATACCTAGCCCGCCAGAGTGTGCGCCCTGCGATGCTTCACGTTGCATTTGCTCTGCTGCTGCGCGGGCAGTTTCGGGGTCTTGCTGCAAAATGGCATCCACCCGATCGACACCTGCAGTCAAACCGGCAGCATAGTTGCCCTGTTTGAATGCCGGAGTGATGGCTTCCTCAATGATTCGGTGGACCACTACGTCCGGCAGGATGCCTTCCAGTCCATAGCCGGTCAAAATCTGAATCTTGCGATCCTGCACTGCCACCACAAACAGCAGGCCATTATCGCGCTCTTTGTCTCCCAGCTGCCATTGCTCAAATGCGCGGCGACTGTAGTCAAAAATCGCCTCACCCTGCGTAGAGGGAATCAGCACCATGCCAATTTGAGCACGGCCTGTCTCATGTATGCTCCGCAGCCGGTTGGCCAGCACATCCCGATCACCGGGTGACAGGGCATTTGCTTCATCGATCACTGGCTGATTCAGATCAGGCAGCTGGAGCGTCCCGTCAGGCAGGGTTTTCGCAGGGTTGGTCGCTGGAGCGGGCGATTGACTGGCCGGGGTAATGGAGGACGTAGCAGAGGGTGCCGTGGCCGAGGCAGTTGCTACGTTTGGTAAAGCTACGTTTGAGGAAGCCGCGTTTGATGAAGCTACGTTTGAAGTGTCAGAGTAGGAGGAATTGGCAGATGTATCCGGTATGGGAGCTTTCAGTGCCCAGGCGGAGGCGGGACCGAGCACGGCACTGAACAGCAACAAAAAGCAGGCAACTGCCCAGTGTGCCAGACGCAGCGCCCGTAATTTCCTGAAATCCGGCTCCACACTGTGTGGAACGCGTGGTATCCAGATCACAGAAATCTCTCCACTGATCTACCTCAACAGAATTGGCTCAAAAGCATTGGCTCAAAAGCATTGGCTCGACAGAATTGGCTTGGCAGAAAAATTCTGACAGACAAACCGATACCTGCTAAAGCTAAAATTGGCCCGACCACTGCCGGGCAGTCAATGCCAACAGGGCGTGTTTATTTCCCCGAATTAAAATCCACCTTCGGCGCTTGCGATACTTGTGCTTCATTGGCAACGGTGAAATTTGGCTTGGTGTGCATGCCAAAGACTTTCGCGGTCATATTCACCGGGAACTGACGCACCGAGGTGTTGTAGTCCTGCACCTGCGTTATGTAGCGATTACGGGCGACCGCAATCCGGTTTTCGGTGCCTTCCAGTTGGGCAGACAAATCGCGGAAGGCGGCATCGGCTTTCAGATTGGGATAATTTTCCGAAACTACCAGCAGTCGGGACAATGCACCCGTCAGCTCTCCTTGTGCCTTGGTGAATTTTTCAAAGGCAACCGGATCGTTGACCAGTTCGGGCGTGACTTTCATACCAGCGACATTGGCACGGGCATTGGTGACTTCGGTCAGCACTTTTTCTTCGTGTGTGGCATAACCTTTGACAACATTGACCAGATTGGGCACCAGATCGGCACGGCGCTGATACTGGTTGAGCACTTCCGCCCAGCTGGCAGTAACAGCTTCGTCCTTGGCCTGTAGTGTGTTATAGCCACAGCCCGTGGTCGATCCGGCCAGTGCCATGACCAAAACGGAGGCCGCTATTCGCTGGGCCAAGCGTGGTGTAGTGGTTGTCGAATTCATGCCGGTTCCCCAAAAAATGTCGTGCTGATGACTCAATGAGAGCCGTAAATATTCCGCTAAATTACCCACAACGGCAGCGTTTTCCCATGCCCTTACTGTGACGCCACGTAATCGTTTGTTGAACAGCGCGTACCGTTAGGGCTTTTGAATACCCGTGATTTAACAGATATTGAGTTGGGGCACCAGACCTCATTTTGGAAATGATTTTGGGAATGATTCTAGGGAGGATGCTACGGATAGCCCCTGACCAGAACAACGACTCAGCACCTATAGGCTAAACGCCATACTGGCTGCGGTATGCCTGCATACGGGCCAGATCGTCCTGCTGGCCCTGTGACGCCAGATAGTCCATCAAATCCGTCATGCGAATCAGTGCCTTGACCGGCAAGCCATAGTCCCGTTCGACTTCCTGAATCGCCGATAAGTCCCCCTGGCCGCGTTCTTGCCGATCCAGCGCCACGATGACTCCGGCAACACTTGCCCCCGAGGCGGTCAATAGGCTCATCACTTCACGTACCGCAGTTCCGGCGGTCATCACATCATCCAGAATCCAGACCTGTTTGCCTGCCACCGAAGCACCCACCAGCACACCGCCCTCGCCATGATCCTTGGCTTCCTTGCGATTAAAGCCCCACGTGAAATTTTTGCCATG
>CAUJHL010000086.1 GCA_963204705.1 Pseudomonadota bacterium
CTGTCATGCGCGCTCCCTGAACATCGTTAACATCAGCAACTCACACTATATCTAACCAAGCCCTAAGCCCTAAGCCCTAAGCCCTAACCTGTATCACTGTACCGGCAAACCCCACCGACTGCCCCGCCACAATTTTGCAGCGTTTGCGCAGCTCCACCACACCATTCACGGTGACCAGGCCGGCCTCAATCACCTGCTTCGCCGCACCGCCACTGTCGCAGCAGCCTTCCAGTTTTAACAGGTCACACAGCGCAACGTGCGGATGATGTTCAAGATGAAACGTCTTTTGCGACATGGCATTTTCCTAAAAAACAGCCTTTTACTAAGGTAAAAAAATCACTCAAGGACGATTGCGGCCATACTGATCGTGGCTGGAGACCCATTGATCCGACACGATGGCCGAGGCCAGTGACAGTTCGCCGCAGAGTACGGTGGCAGCGATGATTTCGGCGAGCTTATGGGCTTTGCCGTGTCCATAGCAGTCCATCATGGCCAGACATTCACGCTGAGTAGGCAAACCGGTGCCACCACCATAACTGGCCACAATCAGTGAAGGAATCGTGACACTGAAATAGTAGTCGCCGCTGGGCAGTAGGTCACTGTACACAAAGCCCGCGCTGGACTCGGCGACATTGGCCACATCCTGCCCGCACGCCAAAAACACCGCCGCGACGCCATTGGCAAAATGCGCGCCATTGCAGGCTGAACCCGCCATAAACGCTCCCAGATTGGACAATTGCCGTTGGTGAAACAGGGCGGCAGCCGTGGTGTGCATCACCTCGCGGATCAGGGCATCGGGCAAAGTGATTTCAGCGACCACCCGTTTGCCACGGCTGTGCAGGCTATTGAGGAAAGAGTGTTTTTTATCGGTATCAAAATTGGCCGCCAGCGAAAAGTGCCGCAAACCTGGCGGTTTCTGCGCCAGTATCCACTGACAGGCGGCATGGGTGGCTTTGGACACCATGTTTTGCCCCGCCGCATCCCCGGTTGTCATATTAAAGCGTAACCAGCGCAATTTACTGGCAGCGTATTGTTCGATGTCACGCAATTTACCGGAACGGGTGGTGGCCTCGGCGGCCTGCCGGATACCGCCCAGATTGGCGCTGACCCATTCCCCAAAATCACGGGCCGCACGCGCCGACTCAAACTCAAACACCGGCGCACGCTGCATGGCATCGTCGATCACGGTGGTCAGCACGCCCCCGGCTTCCCGCGTCAGTCGCATCCCGCGCGAATAACTCGCGACCAGCGTACCTTCTGTCGTGGCCATGGGCACGTAAAACTCCCCCTGCGCATGCTCACCCCTGACGTGCAAAGGCCCGGCAACCCCCATCGGCACCTGCACGCAACCGGTAAAATGCTCGATATTCCCCGCTGTGACTGCCGGGTCGATGCTGTACTGCCCGAGCTGGGTCAATGCGGTTCCGGTCTGATCCTGTATCAGCAAGCGGCGCTGGAGGGCCATGGGTTCGCTGTGATCCTGCTCGCGGTCACGGGGCAGTTTGGGTAGGGTGGTAGCTGTTTGAGCAGATGCAGCGGTATCCCATGGAGGATTCATAGAGTACTTTCCCTATACTGACGCATTGTTTTCATTGATCTTTCGCTACTAAAGCAGTCACCGCTTAAGTAGTATTCGCTGTCTGGCGTTTCTTTGCTTGGCCTTTTCCGCTGAGCTTTTCGTGGATTAATAGGACACCCGCTAAAACCCTGCCAGTGGCGCTCCCAGAAAGATCAGGCGGCTCATCGGCTCCCACTGCTTCGCATCGTGCTGGCCATTGTGTTCCCGTACTTTCATCACCGGCCCGGTGCCATCCAGTACATCCTGAATAAAATCCTGCGGCATCAGCCCCGCATCTTCAATGGCCGCCGTGTGATCCGGCTTTGTCAGAATGGTGTGTCCGGCCAGCCAGTGCCGTGACCAGGGCAAGTAATAGCCGACATTGGGCAGATCCTGCAGCGATTGCGCCAGTCGGCTGGTCTCTTGCTGCCAAAGTGTCATGGTATTGGCAAAGCGTTTGTCCGCATCCGGCTCGCGGGTTTCCGCCAGAAACCGCCGATAGGAAATACTGGAAAAAATATAATCTTCCTGCATTCCCAGCCAGCCAAAGCGATCCTGCGGCCAATGCAGTGCCATTGCCCTGAGTAAACTGCCCATATTGCTACGGTCAAAGTCAGGCAACAGCGTGGCGTACCAGTCCAGCACGCTGCCCTGTGCCGCTGCAGTCCCCAATGCGGCCGCCGAAGCAACCGGCGAGGCCAGCCCCCACACTTGCAGGGCATTGCGATGCAAGCCAGCAGACGGTTCATTGGCGTTTAGCGGTGCCCAAAAAATTGGCCCGCCGTCATTGATCAGATAGCTTTTGGCCTGAGGAAACAGACTGCGTAGCGCTGGATACAGGGCTGTCGCGCCGACGCCACCCGCACTGTTGCCACTCAGCTCCCATTCCTTGGCCTGGGGCAGATGGTCACGTGCCCAGAGCGCTACAGCCAGCACATTGGCGGCACCGACATGCGACACGGTCAGCGGTTTGCCTTTGCCTGAGGGGTCGGTATACGTACTGGTTTTCAGGCCCAGATGAACATCGCCCGTGCAGTACGGCACAAAAATCTTGTTCCATTGCTGGCTGCGGGGATGAAAACTCTCTGAGCCTTCGCGATTCAGTGCGGACTGGATGGGAATGGACAGCCGTGTGATGACCGGCACATTGGACAGGCTGAGCACAGAGACGATGGCGCCGTAATTCTTTTTTCCCGACGGCCGCACCACATTTTTTAGTAACTCACTGCCGTTGTGCAGCGCCCGGCAGGAATCGTAATCCCAGCAGGCACCCCCACCCGCCAGATTGATCTGCAGATTTTCGCTTTGCCGCCGGCTTTTGACATAGAAATAAAAGGGCGAACCATCACCACAGCGTGCGCCAGTCGTGGGGTCGAGCCAGACTTTTTGCCAGACATCGTAGCGATCAATGCGGAAACCATCCTGAAACTGCACCGGATTGGTCCTGAGCGGCAGGGGAAATCCAGCCGGTATCGCCTGCTCCGGCAATCCTTTTACGGTGGGCGATACCAGCGTGCCGGTAGCGTCACACCAGGCAGGCATCGCCGCCAGTAACAGAACCGCTAATGGCAAGGCAGCCAGCAACCGAACAACCAGCAGCTGAATACCCCGCGTAAAGGGCTGGATACGATTCACTAAAACACTAATCGACTTCATTCATACACAAGTCAAAAAAGGGTCTTACACGCACACAGCTCTGTTGCGCAGGCGGACCCTGAAAAAAAACCCCTGATCATCAGGGGCTGAAGATGGTGTTGAAAACCGTTTAGTCCACCCGGTAATTCGGGGCTTCCTTGGTAATCGTCACATCATGCACATGCGACTCTTTCATCCCGGCGGAGGTGATTTTGACAAACCGTGGCTGGCTGCGCATGGTCGGAATATCCCGCGAGCCGGTATAGCCCATGGAGGAACGCAGCCCGCCCATCAGCTGGTGCACGATGCCGCTCATGGGGCCTTTGTAGGGCACCCGGCCTTCGATGCCTTCCGGTACCAGTTTTTCCACGCCGTCTTTGGCATCCTGAAAATACCGGTCAGAGGAACCCGTGCGCTGAGCCATGGCGCCGAGGCTACCCATGCCACGATAGGCCTTGTAATAGCGGCCCTGATACAGCTCTACTTCACCGGGGGCTTCTTCGGTACCCGCCAGCAGCGAGCCAATCATGATCGAACTGGCACCGGCAGCGATGGCCTTGGCCACGTCGCCTGAATACCGAATGCCGCCATCGGCGATCAGGGGAATCTGTTCATTCAGGGCACGCGCCACGTTATCAATGGCAGAAATTTGCGGCACGCCAATACCCGCAACGATCCGGGTGGTACAAATCGAGCCAGGGCCGATACCAACCTTGACCGCATCGGCACCGGCATCCAGCAGCGCCAGTGCCGCATCACCCGTGGCAATATTGCCACCGATGACCTGAATCTGCGGAAATTCACGCTTGACCCAGCGCACGCGCTCAATCACGCCGCTACTGTGACCATGAGCGGTATCGACCACCAGCACATCGACACCAGCCTCTATCAGCGCGGCGACGCGATCCGGGGTTTCCGCTCCCGTACCGACTGCAGCCCCCACCCTCAGGCGACCCAGTGAGTCTTTGCAGGCCATGGGGTAAAGCTCGGCTTTACGGAAATCATTGACGGTGATCAGCCCTTTCAGGTGAAAATCATCGTCGATCACCAGTACTTTTTCGATACGATGCTGATGCAGCAGGGCTTTGATGCGCTCGCTGGATTCGCCCTCCCGCACCGTGACCAGCTGGCCCTGTGGGGTCATGATGTTGCTGACAGGTTGATCGAGATTGGTCTCAAACCGCATATCACGGCTGGTGACGATGCCTACCACCTGCTCGCCCTGCACGACCGGCACACCGCTGATACGATTGGCCTGTGTCAGCTGGATCAGCTCACCCACGGACATATCGGGCGGTACCGTAATCGGGTCTTTGACCATGCCGGCTTCGTATTTTTTCACGCGGCGCACTTCGGCGGCCTGCGCGGCGATGTCCATGTTTTTATGCAAAATACCAATGCCGCCTTCCTGGGCAATGGCAATCGCCATACGCGCTTCGGTCACGGTATCCATGGCGGCGGACACCACCGGAATATTCAGCTCAATGCCACGGGTCAGGCGCGATTTGAGGCTGACGTCCTTGGGCAGGACATCAGAAAAGGCAGGCAGTAGCAAAACGTCGTCAAACGTCAGGGCTTCGTGATCGATAATCAGCATGACGGACTCTCCATCGGTCTAGCGGCGCAGTATACCTGAGCGGCGCTGCGCTGACCATGTGGGAGAGAGCGGCAAATGTGGCGTTCACCTTCCGGGGGGGCTGCCTGGGCAGATTTTTTTAATGGCGCTGTTGGATGCTGATGTTGCTCATGCAAGTGTTTATTGCGTAGCCCGATCAATCTGATGTTCACGGATTTTCTGCGCCTGATGATGCAACTGGCGATTTTGCTCGTGTAGCGCCGCTACCGGATCGGGCACCCGCACGTTCCCAACGCCCGGAACGGACACCGTGGTACTGCTGTCTACAGGTGCCTGTGGAGAATCATCCGGTGGCGCAACCGGGGCCGGGCGGTAGTGTGTTCCCTTGTTGAGATCGATATGCCAGGGCTGTCCATGGCGGTCACGATTATAGAATTTATCGCTAAACGACGGGTTGCCCTCGCGATTGACAGAACGATACATCGTGCGGGTGTCTTTTAGCCGGTCGCTGGCTTTTTGCTCCGGCGTGCGGGTAGAGCCCAGATCGGTGGCTACACCGGAGTCGTTTGCCGCTGTCGCAGCATTCGGCGAAATCGGCTGTTTGCCCATCAGCGTGTCCAGCGACGGCACGGGTTTATCTAGCAAGAGCCAGAACATCCCCACGATGCCCATCCCCAAAATGAGTCGTAACGCCCAGACCATGCCGGTCTCCAGCCTCAAAGGTTTATAAGAGTATACGCCGGATATCCTTCAGGTTTTCAGCCAATTGCCGGGCAAATACTGCTGCATCCGCGCCATTGATTACCCGATGATCATAGGACAGGGACAACGGCAACATCAGCCGTGGCTGGAATGCCCCATCCTCCCACACGGGCTGCAGGCTGGCCGGGGACACCCCCAAAATCGCCACTTGCGGCCAGTTCACCAGTGGTGTAAAGCCCGTCCCGCCCAGATTGCCAAGGCTACTGATGGTAAAACTGGCGCCGGCAAAGTCGGCAGGCAGCAATTTTTTATCACGGGCTTTCTGGCCCAGTTGCTGCAATTCCGTGGCGATCTTGCGGATTCCCTTGCGATCCGGCTGTCTTAGGACTGGCACCACCAGCCCCTCCTCCGTGGCCACCGCAATACCCAGATGAATGTCCTCGCGCTGCAGCAACTGGCTCTGATCATCGGTCAAATGACTGTTAAAGCGCGGCAACTGACGCAATTGATACGCAACGGCTTTGGCGATAAACGCAAGAATGGTCAGGTTGATACCCTGCTGCTTGTACTCGTCTTTTAGCGACTGCCGCAACGCCTCAAGTTCGGTAATATCGGCCTGATCAAACTGGGTGACCTGCGGAATAAAGCGATTATTAGCCAAATGGCGTATGGCCGCCTGCTGTATCCGGCTGAGCGGCACCAACTGACTAGGCCCGTAGGCACTCATGTCCGGCAAGGGGGGCAAGCCAGACGTGCTGCCACCAGATTCTGCGGGCTGTCTGGTGCCTGTTAAATGACCCAACCGCTGCTTGACGTAGGAATATACATCCTCTTTTAACAGGCGCTGATGTGGCCCACTGCCACTAACTTCGGACAATGCAACACCGAGCTGACGTGCCAGTCGGCGGACGGCTGGACCAGCGTAGACGTCTGAACTGGCCGTCGAAATGGCTGGGTTTTCAGGCATTGAATTGGCAGCCGCTTGAACTGAACCTGAACTGGCAGCTGGAGAATTGACGGGTGATGAACTGGCCGATACCGATTCTGCGGTCTGAGCGGATGAGGCGGCAGGCGAAGCGGTGTTTTGCGCTGCCCTGCTGGCAGACTGGCTGGACGCCGAAGCCGTGCGAAGACTCATCAGGGGCATCCCTTGCTGGATACTTTGGCCTTTGCTGACTCGCCACTCACCCACTTCACCGGCAAACGGACTGGGAATTTCCACGCTGGCTTTGGCGGACTCCACCAACAGCAGGCTTTGCCCTTCCGTCACCGTGGCGCCGGTTTGCACCAGTAATTCTGTGACCTCGGCGCTGTCTACGCCCAGATCGGGGGTGACCACGATATGAGTATCCGTGGTCTGCGTGGCGGTGGTCTGCGTGGCGGTGGTTTGAGTGGGTGTGGTTTCCGTGGTGTCAGGCCCTGCGGATGCATTGGTAGGCTGAGACGTTGCAGCACCGCTTGGAAGAGTAGTTGAATCGTTCGTAGTGTCGAGCATGGCCAGAATCACGCCTTCTTTCACCGTCTGGCCTTTCTGGATTTTCCAGGCGGTCAGCGTGCCAGTGGCTGGGCTGGGGATTTCCACACTGGCCTTGGCGGATTCCACCAGTAGCAGGCTTTGCCCTTCAGTCACACTGTCGCCGGCTTGTACCATCAACTCAATGACTTCGGCGCTCTCGACGCCCAGATCCGGTGTCAGGATATCGCGTGTGCTGCTCATGCCTGTTGCTCCGGTTCCTGCCCGTCGGTCGGTGAGTCTGGGGACATAGTGACCTGCAATTCCGTCGGCGTGTTATGGATGTCCTCTTTCACTGCATCTTCTTCGAGTGCGGGCTGTTTGCCAGCCAGTGGCGCCTCCAGCGTAGGAGCAATCGGCGCGGGTGCGTCCGGCGCATGATCGGCCAGTGGTTGCGGCAGCCAGGAGGGTGGCAGTTCGGTTTCCAGCTCAAAACTGGACAGGGCATCGCGCACCAGCCGTGCGTCTATTTCGCCTTCATCGGCCAGCAATTTCAAGGTCGCCACGACGATGTGCGCGGCATCTACCCCAAAGTAGGCACGCAGATTTTCACGGGTATCCGATCGGCCAAAGCCATCCGTCCCCAGCGTCACATAGGGTTGATGATCCGGCAAATAGGCCCGGATTTGTTCCGCGTACAAACGCTGATAATCGGTCGCCGCCAGCACCACGCCTTGATAGCCCCCCAGTTGCTGTGACAGCCAGGTGGCCCGTGGCGCATCGAGCGGATGCAGGCGATTGTAGTCCTCGCAGGCCATGCCATCCCGCGCCAGTTCGGTAAAACTGGTCACGCTCCAGACATTGGCCAAAATCCCGTATTCGTCTTTCAGCAGCTGGGCGGCTTTCAGCACTTCCCGCAAAATCACCCCGGAACCCAGCAATTGAACCGTGGCCTCGGGCTTTTCTTCCAGTAAATACAGTCCCTTGCGAATACCTGCTTCCACGCCTTCTGGCATCGCGGGTTGTGGGTAATTTTCATTCATCAGGGTAATATAGTAATACACCCGTTCGCCGCCGCCCTGTTCTGGTGGCCCATACATCCGGCGCAGACCATCCTGCACGATCACCGCCAGTTCATAGCCATAACAGGGGTCATAACTCACGCAATTGGGAATGGTGCCTGCCAGCAGCAAGGAGTGGCCATCCTGATGTTGCAGCCCTTCGCCATTCAGGGTGGTACGGCCCGCAGTCGCACCAAACAGGAAGCCTTGCGCCTGACAGTCCCCTGCCGCCCACAGCAAGTCACCGACCCGCTGAAAACCAAACATGGAATAAAACAGATACATCGGAATCATCGGCAGGGCATTGACGCTGTAACTGCTGCCCAGCGCGATCCAGGCACTGGTTGCACCCGCTTCATTGATGCCTTCTTCCAGCATGTGGCCGTCGCGGGCTTCGCGATAATTCATCAGTTGTTCGCTGTCTTCCGGCGTATAAAGCTGGCCGACCGCGGAATAAATCCCCAGTTGGCGAAACATGCCCTCCAGACCAAAGGTACGCGCTTCATCGGGCACAATTGGAACGACCCGTGGCCCCAGTGTCTTGTTTTTAAGTAATAGCGACAGTAGCCGCACCATCACCATGGTGGTGGAATATGCCTTGTCCTGACTGCCGTCGAGCACAGGGCGAAAATCTTCAAGGGAAACGACCTCCAGCGGAATATGACCACTGCGCCGCGCCGGCAGAGTTCCCCCCAGCGCTTCACGCCGCGCTTTCATATAGCGAATTTCAGCAGAATCCTCCGCAGGCCGGTAAAACGGCAGCGCGGGCAATTCTTCGTCACTAAAGGGCAAGCCAAAACGATCCCGGAAATATTTCAGTGATTCAAAATCCATCTTTTTGATCTGATGGGTTTTATTCACGCTTTCTGCCTGACCGGACAGGCCGTAGCCCTTGACGGTTTTGGCCAGAATCACCGTTGGCTGGCCATTGGCTGTCATCGCAGCAGCATACGCGGCATAGACCTTGTAGGGATCATGACCACCGCGATTGAGCGCATCGATATCGGTATCGCTCAGGTCTTTGACCAGCTCGGCCAGTTCCGGGTATTTGCCAAAAAAATGCTCACGGGCAAAGGCCCCCCCCCGCGCCTGATAGGTCTGATAGTCGCCATCCACGGCTTCTTCCATCCGCTGACGTAGCGCACCCGAGGTATCCCGCGCCAGCAAACTGTCCCAGCGCCGTCCCCACACCACCTTGATCACCCGCCAGCCCGCCCCGCGGAAGCTCGATTCCAGCTCCTGAATGATTTTGCCATTGCCCCGCACTGGCCCATCCAGCCGCTGCAAATTGCAATTGATCACCCAGATCAGGTTATCCAGTTTTTCCCGCCCCGCCAGCGCAATCGCACCCAGACTTTCCGGCTCATCCATTTCCCCATCACCCAGAAAAGCCCAGACCTTGCGATCCTGTTCCTCCAATAAGCCACGGTGCGTGAGGTATTTTTGAATGTGCGCCTGATAGATCGACATGATCGGACCAAGGCCCATCGACACCGTGGGAAATTGCCAATAGTCCGGCATCAGGTAGGGATGCGGGTAACTGGACAGCCCCTGCCCGCCCACTTCGCGGCGAAAATGCTGCAATTGGTGCTCGGTCAGGCGGCCTTCCAGAAAGGAACGTGCATAGATACCCGGCGCGGAATGCCCCTGGTAATAAATCATGTCGCCGCCAAAATGCCCATTGGCCGATCGAAAAAAATGATTAAAGCCAATATCATACAGCGTAGCACTGGAGGCAAACGTCGCCAGATGGCCGCCCAGATCGTCGTTAAGGTTGGCTCGAAGTACCATCGCCAGCGCATTCCAGCGGATCAGCGCGCGAATCCGGCGCTCCATATGGGCATCGCCCGGCATGGCGGCTTCTTCTTCCACGGAAAGGGTATTGAGGTAAGGCGTGTTAAGGCGCTGAAGGGGAACGTGCCGCGCGATCGCCTTCTGATACAGCTGCCTGAGCAAAAAGCCCGCCCGTTCGATCCCGGCGTGTTTGATTACGGCATCAAAGGCATCCAGCCATTCCTGGGTTTCTAGGGCATCCGGGTCGCGGTAAAAGGGCATGATCTGCTCGCAGTGTTTTTTATCCTGTAAGCCGAATTGTTAACACTGGTGTTTGCAGGGTTCAAGGGGAATTGTGCAGCAGTCCGTGGAATCGCTACCGCGTGACCGTATGCAAATTCGAGAGTAAGGTCAGCAAATGCTCTCGCCCACGTGCTGACCACACGTTGTATAGACAATCGCTACCCGCTACGCGCACATACGCCAGCCATTTCGGCCCAACACCGGCTTCCAGCCCAAAGTCTGCCTGACTGCCATCTGCCCAGCGCAGGGTTTCCGGCCAGCGATAGGTCACCGGGCCAGTCACCCCGGTACCCGCAATCCCGAACTCACTGCGATGCCCTTTGCGATCATAGGCTACCGCCCAGCCTCCGCCAAAATACGCAGAGCGGGGTTTCACACCCTTCATCAAATCACTGGACGCAGGCCAGCCAAGTAAGGGGCAGCGCTGACGATTTTCCGCTTTTTTCCAGACTTTGCCATAAATCGCCGGAAGCTGACGCTTATGCAAGGTTCTGGGCCATGAGTGGGGGGCCACTGGAGTCACATCTGATGTCGGGGCAGGCTGGGAAACCTGCCCACTTGAAACTACTACTGAAGGTTCCTGCTGCTCTGCAGCGGCCACGGATTCGACACTGGCTGTTTTCGGTGCAGGGCTGGCTGATGCGGGTGCGGGATCCGCCTCCACAGAGGAGAGGAGCTGAGTGGACGTCGCCACAGTATGAAATTCCTGTGACCCCGATTGTGCTTGAGACTGTGACTGGGACTGGGGATGTAGCTGGGATTCGGGTTGATTCGCACGTTGACAACCGGACAGCAGTGCACTGATTGCCAGCAGACCAATCCCCAGCAATCGCACAGGCACACGTAAATATGCAGATACAGGATCAGCCTGCCGATGAGCCGGATAGCCATCGATTAGGTTGTTCATTAAGCAATTTCTGTCATCGTGAGTGACCATGTTTTGCCCCGTTCATGGATTGACCAAAGGCGCATTTGCCACACGGCACCACACCCCGTTGCCACCAAGCAATGCCCTGCAACGTCAACAAGCAATGCCTTAGAGCAACACCAGCAAGCAATTCTGCACTATCCAGCACTGCGCGTGAGACGGAGAAATACTGTAAACCGTTAGCGTCAACAGTTTAGACAATCCAGGCGTTGAGGGTGACGGGTTTTGGTTGTCCCTGATGACCATTTATGAGCAGTCTTTACAGCAGCCGTGTAAGGCGGACTGGTCGTGGCCCATTACGATTGGCACGCTACGGTGCTCGTGCTCCAGACAGCAAAAAGCCCGGGCAGGCGATGCACGGGCTTTAAGGGAAGCTACAGGAAAGCAGCAGTAGGCAGTAACGCGATCAGTCGCGGCGCGGCGCCAACGCCAGATACATGGCTGGGTTTTCGCGCTTGCCATTTTTCAGGACTTCGTAATGCAGGTGAGGGCCGGTGCAACGGCCAGTACAGCCAACCGCTGCAATTTGTTCGTCCTTGTGTACGGTTTCGCCCACACTGACAAACAGACGGGATGAATGCCCGTAGCGAGTGATCAGGCCATTGCCATGATCGATCTCGATAAAATTACCGTAGCCATTTTTCCAGCCGGAATACACCACCACGCCATCGCCGGTTGCATAAATCGGAGTGCCTGTGGGCACGGCCAGATCCACGCCGGGATGAAACTCCCCACGGCCACTGAAATTACGATAACCAAAGGGTGAGGTTAGTTTGGCGTTAGCGACCGGTTCGATCGCCAGCAGATCACTGACATTCAGGCGGCTAGAGCCAGACGTTTTGCCGGACAACGAATCATTCATGCGATCGAGGCTGGCCTGACGGCGCTGGACCTGTTCGGACAACTGATCGATGTCATTGGCCAGTGCATCCGAGGTCAGCTCACCCAGCGCAGGCTCGATGTTACCACCAATACCCTCATGATCATCATGGGTATCGGCAATATCCTCCACCAGACCCGCGTCATGCAAACGGGTATTCAGAGCGGACTGTTCGGCGCTTAACTGGCTGATGGTTCTATCCAGGCTCACGACCGTCGCAACGGTTTGGCTAGAAGCATCAGACAATTGGGTGACAGTAGTTACACTGGGTAATGCAAATGTCGAGCTGGATAACAACGCTGCGACAGGAATAGCAATCAAACTGAGGCGATGTGTTGGCATACTGTTCTCACTGGCGAATTCGGTTGCTCATCTTTCTTTTACGTCCGCTGGGAGTTTCCCGCTTTTCCCCTGACTGATTTCGGTTCACACTAGGAACCAGACGGGGGAACATCGTGACGATCAAGACACCTTTAAAGCCCGATGGCTCGGTGACAGACAAGAACAAACCGAAAGGTTTGCGATTGCTTCAGACGCACATCGAGCATCTAAAGCAGCTTACGGAGCTGGTGCGGCCCTACTTGCCGGCTGATCAAGACTGGCAAGTGGTTGGTTTGCAGCGTCAGACCCTGAGTCTTGCCACCACGCACCATACTGCTGCCAGTCAGCTCCGATATTTGCAGACCCTCTACCTCAAACAGCTTAAAACAGAACCCGTTTTTGCCCAGCTCACCCGCTTACGGGTGGTGGTGGTTCAGCCTGTTTCTCGCGTTCAGATTCAGCATCGACCCCTGCCTCCTTTATCCAAAGCGGCACGGGAAACCCTGATAGAGTCTGCTTCCTTATTCAACGATGGGGAGCTTAGCGAAACTCTGCTACGCATGGCAAGTAAAAAATGATCAAATTTTCACCGCAACTTGACTGAACTACTACATCACTTACAGACCGTAACATGGGTTTTTTGGCATCGTTTGTCAATTTAGCATACTAATTTAAGGACTTAAGTCAGCGCTATCGGGTTCTATATAGATAATCGGACAGTTATTTTCGTCATCAAATGTCACAATTTCATGACTGGAGGTATCGGCAAGTATCGCCCGCAATAAACGATTATTTAAGGCATGACCGGATTTAACCCCGACAAACTTCCCTAAAATGGTATGCCCGATCAAATAGAGATCCCCAATCGCATCCAGCATTTTGTGCCGGACAAATTCATCGGCAAACCGTAAGCCTTCCGCATTGACGACCCCTTCATCATCAACAACGATGGCATTGTCGACACTGCCACCCAGTGCCAGATTATTCGCCCGCAAATAATCGATATCCCTCAGGAAACCAAAGGTTCTGGCCTGGCTTACTTCGTCAATAAATGAGGTCGTGGAAAAATCCACCGTGGCACTCTGATAATCCTGATGAAAAGCAGGATGATCAAATTCAATTTTAAAATCAATACTGAAACCATCATGGGGATAAAATCCGGCCAGTTTATCGCCCTCGCGCACTTCAATTGGTTTCAGAATACGAATAAATCGTTTGGGCGTGTTTTGCGCCGCAATCCCGCCTTGCTGGATCAGGTAAATAAAGGGCCCCGCGCTGCCATCCATAATGGGAATTTCTGCGGCAGAGACATCAATCAACACATTATCGATACCCATACCGGCCAGCGCACTCATCAGATGCTCGACGGTACCGATACGCACGCCATCCCTGACCAGATTCGACGACATCATCGTTTCCTGAACCAGCAAAGCCTGAGCTGGAATGCTCACCGGCGGGTTCAGGTCAGTACGGCGAAAGACAATGCCATGATCCTCTGGGGCAGGATGCAGCGTCAGAAACACCCGCTGGCCACTATGCAGGCCAATTCCAGAAGCACGTATGGGGCGAAGGAGAGTACGCTGGGTCAGCATTCGGACAGGTCACATCGTGTTGGAAAGTTGCATCCTAGCATTGTGCGCACCAGCGCTCCACTAGGCTCAGTTGACGTTTCAGCCATGCATTTGTGTTATCGGCTAAAACACTGGCGGTAAACACTGACGACAGTCGCGCTCGTCGTTGCTCGAAATCCGGGGATTCCAGCAGTACTTAAGACTGACAGTGCGACCGAAAAAAACGCTGATATCCATGGGATAGCAGCGTCAGGTGAAGTACAAGCTTAAAAGGCAGGCCAGGAAGCCCGCCCGAGTTAGCGTTGCTGGCGATTAATAAAGTCTTTGATGGACCGTCCGGCTCCAGTTTTTTCGGCGGCTGGTTGTGGCGCTGTGGGCTGAGATGCCGCAACGGGAACCTGCTGGCGGCGAGCCAGTGCAGGCGCATCTTCATCATCCACCAGTGTCGGTGTTGCACGTGGAGCACTGGCCTGCAACAGTCCCACCTGTGCCGAAGCAGGCGCTGGCTGACTGTGCAGGGGCCGGCGTGGCGCTGAGTGTGCCGGCGCAGACGTATCGCGGGTCAGGCCGGTGGCAATGACGGTGACGCGAATTTCATCGCGGGCATTCGGATCAAACACGGTGCCATAAAATACTTCCCCGTTGTCCATATCCGCAATTTCTTCAACCACCTGGGAAATGATCTTGACTTCGCTGGGTTTGATTTCATTCGACGCGGTGATGTTGATCAGGATGCCTTTGGCATTACGCATGACCACATTATCCAGTAACGGACTGCGAATCGCCATTTCTGCCGCATGCTGGGCGCGATTGTCGCCACGCGCGGAGCCTATACCCATCATGGCATAGCCACGGGTACTCATTGCGGTTTTCAGGTCGGCGAAATCGAGGTTAATACGGCCATGATTGACGATCAGGTCAAAAATACTGCGAACCGCATTGAGCAAAACATCATCGGCCTTGCGCAGCGCATCTTCCATGGAAATGTCGCCATAGACCGTCAGCAGTTTTTCATTAGGGATAATGATGAGCGAATCCACATGCTCGGCCAGATTTTCGATGCCCTGTTCGGCTGCCTTTGCACGTTTGCGGCCTTCATAACTAAACGGTGTCGTCACAACGCCGACCGTGAGAATACCCATTTCCTTGGCGAGGGACGCAATAATCGGCGCGGCACCAGTGCCCGTACCACCGCCCATGCCAGCGGTGACAAACACCATATCCGAACCCTGCAGGGCTTCGCGGATTTCGGCTTCGGCTTCTTCGGCAGACTGGCGGCCCACCTCGGGATTGGCACCCGCGCCCAGTCCGCGTGTACTGCTCGCACCCAATTGAATACGCAGGGGCGCAGACATTTTATCCAGCGCCTGACGGTCTGTGTTGGCGCAGACAAATTTCACGCCGCTGATATCGGAGCGCACCATGTGATCGACGGCATTACCACCACCACCCCCGACACCAAACACGGTGAAGCAGGCTTTGCCGTTGTTGTCTGGCAGATCGGTTTCTTCAGCAAATTTGAATGAGGCCATCCCTCGTGTCTCCATGGTCACCGGAAGCTGGAGCAGTTCCAGCGAATTACAATCGGGCGGATGCCGGAAAACGCCATGCGTTCCAGTTCACCTAACCCTAAAAAATGCGCAAGAATGGGTCAGTCATGTCACCCTGTCAAGCGGCTTGCGGCCTTGACTATGGGCTTTGGAATACTCTGAAACAAACTTGTGTAAAACTGTCATCTGGTACTCACTAATGGCCCGATCCAACACTCGTCTCAGACCAGATTTTTCAGTTTATTGATTAGCCAGCGCCAGGGGCTCAGTACGACATCCAGCACTTCTTTGCCCCCTTCTTCGGCGGTGGCGGAGTCGTTAAAGCGCTGCAGTTCGCTCTGGCTGTACAACAGCAATCCACTGGCGGTCGCGTACATCGGACGGCGTAACTGCGCCCGGCGTTCTTCCGCACAATCGACGCCCGTGGGGTGGTTACCCAGATGCACCTGTACCCCAAAAATCCGGCGGGCCATCGCAACGATTCCTTCGATTTGCGCGGCCTCACCCGATAACACAATCCCATGCTGCAGCACATTCAGGGCGCCAGAATCCGCCAGCAACTGCCGCACTTGTTCCAGAATTTCTTCATAGCGAGCAATAATAATATCCGCCAGCTCCATGCGGCTGACCATCATGCCTGGCGCCGTACCAATGCCCGGGATCTGGATCATCTGATCGGCCTTGATGCTCGTGCGATCCACGCAGCCATGCCGCAATTTCAGGCTTTCGGCTTGCTCCATCGAGGTCTGCAGTATTGACGCAATATCCCGGGTCACACTTTCTCCGCCGCGCTGGATGGTATGGCTCAGAATCAGCCGATCCTCCAGATACACGGCAATGTTGGTCGTACCAGCGCCAATATCAATCAGACAGACGCCGAACTCGCGTTCATTTTTGAGCAGCGCGGCTTCCGAGGTGGCGAGGCTGGAAACCACCATGCGCTCGACGCCAATACCGGCACCCTTGAGGGCTTTATCCAGATTTTGCATGGCCATGATCGGCACCATCATCAGGTGATAGTGACCGACGATCTGCCCGGCGGACATATTGATGGGGTAATCCACCCAGTCTGCCTGCTGGTCGATTTCCACTCCCAGCGGTACCGCATTGATCAAATAATGTTCTGGGCGCAAGTGGGCACTTTTGGCCATTTCCAGCGTACGGACGATTTCCGTTGTCCCGATCGTGCCATTCATGACCGGTGTGCGGCCCGAGGCATTATTGCTGAGAAGCTCTGGGCTTGGGATCGCTACCCAGGCGGTATGAACCCGGCAATCCGCCATGTCTTCTGCGGCAGCGACAGCGGTCTTGATGGCCGAAATCACTTTTTCAAGGTTCTTGACCACCCCTTTACTCATACCCTTGTTCGGGGCATAGGCCATTCCCACAACTTCGATGCGGTCAGCGGCGAGCACCCGGCCAATCAGGACGGAAATCTTATTCGTGCCGATGTCGATGGCAACAATCGATTCCGGTGCATCACTCATGATGGGTTACCCAACTCATTACACTCTCAGGGTTAGATTTACAGTGCCTTGGGGGCAACAGGGGAAATAGGCGCCGGCGAAGAAACTGATGACAAAGCCGGTGACGAAGCCGAGGAAACAGGAGCTGGCGTTACAGCCACCACAGGGTCAGGGCTAATGACCAAATGGCCGTCAGCTACCTGTGGCTGCTTGCCGGGCTGCCACTGAACCGACATGCCATTTCGATACCGCAGGTCAACTGCAGCCATTCGTGGCCAGACCGCGTGCAGTTCATGCAACCCCAGCTGACTCAGCCGCAACAGCTTGGCATTGGTTTGTTCCTGATCGACAATGACACGCAGTCCTGTGTTAAACCGCATAAACCAGGTCATGCGATCGGTCAGGTACAGCTCTTGCAGGCGCATATCCATGGGGGCAAACCACTGGTTAATCTGACGATATTGCTCCATCAGCGCAACCGACTGACTCACCGGCCCATGCAACAGCGGCAGCTCGCGACGTTCCTGATAGCGGGCCTCCACAAAAATATGGCCATCATCGCTCAGCATCCGGCCACTGCCCCAGCGGGCAATGGCATGACGTGGCATGACCCGCACCAAAATGCCATTTGGCCAGTGACGGGTAACCACGACCCGATCCACCCACGGCACCGACAGCGCACCGTCGCGAATCACCCCTAGATCGGCACTAAAATAGCCTTTCTGAACCAGCGGCTGCAATTTCGTCTGTAACACGGTGCGCTCAAGCGGGCTGAGCTCCCCGGCTAGCCGTATCGTGGCCACCGGAGCATACCGCAAGGTATGCAACAACGCCCAGCCGCCGGCGCCGCACAGTAGCAAGGCAAGCCCAATCAGACCCCAACTCCCGTAATACGAGAGCTTTTCTGCCATCGTAGGAGCAGGCACTGACTGGGCTGCCGATGCGCGGCGCTGTCGAAGTGAGGCAGGAAGCTGGGCCATGTCTGTCAGTGACTCAACGTGGGGACGACAGTGTCTGCGCCAGTATCTGCAGGCACAAATCATTGAAGTTAAGACCCGTGGCTGCCGCAGCCATCGGCACTAGCGAATGATCGGTCATTCCCGGCACGGTATTGATTTCCAGCAGCCAGAAATTGCCTTCGGTATCCTGCATCGCATCAATGCGGCCCCAGCCCTTGGCCCCCACCCGCTCAAAGGCGGTCAGTGCCAGTTGCTGCAGCTCGGATTCTTCCGCAGGACTGAGCCCGCAGGGAATGCCATAGGTGGTGTCATTGCGCTGATATTTGGCTTCAAAATCGTAAAATGCCGCGTCTTTGGGGGGCTCCAGTCGAATCACCGGCAGGGCCTTGCCCTCCAGAATCACGCAAGTAAATTCGCGGCCGGTAATCCAGCTTTCCGCCATGACGACACCATCGTGTTCGGTCGCGCGCTGAAACGCAGCGGGTAAGTCATCCGCCTCTAGCACTTTGCTCATGCCGATACTGGAGCCTTCATGTACCGGCTTGACCATCAGCGGCAAACCGAGCCGCTCGACGACTTTGGGAAAATCGGTAGTCGGCTCTAACAGCTCAAATGGCGCAGTGGGCAAGCCACAGCCCTGCCACAATTGTTTGGTACGAACTTTATCCATGCCTAGTGCAGAGGCCAGCACGCCACTACCGGTATAGGGAATCTTCATCCACTCCAGCACACCCTGAATCTGGCCATCCTCACCACCCCTGCCATGCAGCACGATAAAGACCCTGTCAAACTGGGCCAGTTCTGCCAGAGGTTTTTCTGCCGGATCAAAGGCATGGGCATTCACGCCAGCCGTCTGCAATGCCGACAGCACGGCTTGACCACTGTTCAGGGAAACCACACGCTCCGCAGACGTCCCGCCAAACAGCACACCCACTTTGCCAAATTCAGTTACTGCCACCACGATGTTCGACTCTCCGATTATTCCCAGAATTTCCAGTATGCACTGCATAGCGACTGCTGATGGATAACAACCTGCTGATACCTTGTCGTTCCTCTAGGCGGACGCAGGCTCTGCCAGATACAGGCGCTGTTTGGCCAGCTCCAGCGATACTGCCCCGACATTTCCCGCACCCTGGGTGAGTAGTAAATCACCGGATTGCAGCACCGCTTGCAGGGTCTGGGCAAACTGGGGATCTTGTGGATCAACCACGATCGGCTCCACTTGCCCCCGCAAGCGCAAGCTGCGCGCCAGACTCCGGCTATCCGCGCCAACGATTGGCTTTTCTCCGGCGGGGTAAACGTCCATGAGCAACAGGACATCCACTTGCGACAGCACATCCACAAAGTCATCAAAACAATCCCGGGTACGGCTAAAGCGATGCGGTTGAAACAGCATGACCAGCCGGTGTTCGGGATGGCTCTGGCGTGCCGCACGGATGGTCGCCTGTACTTCGACAGGGTGATGTCCGTAGTCGTCCACCAGGGTAATGCTCCCCTCCCCTGCCGGAAATATGCCCTGCACCTGAAAGCGCCGGCCAACGCCACCGAACTGTTCCAGCGCACGACTGATCGCCGCATCACTGACACCTTCGTCCGTGGCCACACCGATGGCCGCCAGTGAATTCAGAATGTTGTGCTGGCCGGGTTGGTTCAGCGTCACGCGCAATGGTTCACGTCCTTTGCGCAGTACGGTAAAGCGCGACTGCATCCCGGACTGCTCGACGTCAATCGCACGAATGTCATTATGGTCTTCAAAACCATAGGTCAGATAAGGCCGGCCTACTCGTGGCAACAACTCGCGAATCACCGGATCATCACCGCAGAGCACTGCCAATCCGTAAAAAGGCAGCAAATGCAAAAACCGAATAAAGGTATCTTTCAGAACATCAAAACTGCCGCCATAGGTGTCCATATGATCGGCGTCGATATTGGTGACAATGGCTGCCATGGGTTGCAAGTGCATGAACGAGGCGTCGCTTTCATCGGCCTCCGCCACCAGATAACGGCTGGCGCCCAATTTGGCATTGGTGCCTGCACTGTTGAGCAAACCACCAATGACAAAGGTCGGATCCAGTCCTTCTTCCGCCAGCATGCAGGTCAGCAAACTGGTGGTAGTGGTTTTACCGTGTGTGCCCGCGACCGCAATGCCATGCCGATAGCGCATCAGCTCACCCAGCATTTCCGCACGCCGCACCACCGGCAAATGACGGTCATTGGCCGCCTGAATTTCCGGATTGCTGGCATCAATCGCGGTCGATACCACCAGCACATCGGCGTGTTCGATATTGCTGGCCTGATGACCGATAAACACCTGCACACCCATCTGGGTCAGTCGCTCGGTGGTCGAGCTGGCCTTCATGTCAGACCCTGACACCTCATAGCCCTGATTTTTCAGAACTTCGGCAATGCCGCACATTCCCGCACCACCTATCCCAATAAAATGAATCCGGCGAATCCGGCGCATTTCGGGGATTTCAATCAGTCGGGTTACCGAGGTTCCACTCATAGTGTCCGCTTCCAGTATTCATCACAGGTATCAGTAACGTTCAACCGCCGCAGGATTTGCGCACGCATCTCCATCGCATTGTGCCTAGCTTTTTAAAAATTAGTCATGAAAACAATGCATTGCAAAATTATTCCTAAACGTTGCGTCTCTGATGCGGTTTTTCAGCGTCGCAATCGGGTTTAGCAAACTCACAGCGCCGCATGCTCAATGGCCTCAACCACGGTTTCCGTCGCATGAGGCTGAGCCATGGCACGAGCCCGAATGGCCATAGCCAGCAGCTCATCACGTTGCAGGATAGGCGCCAGACGATCGCTTAGCGATTCTGGTGTTAGCTCACGCTGAGGGCACAACAGGGCCGCCTCCGCATCCACCAGATAGCGTGCATTCGCGGTCTGATGATCATCCACCGCATGCGGTAAGGGAATGAATACCGCTGCAACGCCCACTGTCGCAATTTCGGTGACCGTGAGTGCACCAGCGCGACAAATCACCAGATCGACCTCACCGTACGCCGTGGCCATGTCCTCAATAAAAGGGACAACCTGCACCGCCAGTTGAGGATTATCCAGTGACTCATAGCGTTTCTGGGTGGCTTCCAGCTGAGACTGGCCACACTGATGCACTACGATCAGGGGCTGTTTCAGTAGATTCAGCGCCGCAGGCAGCTGCTCATTTAACGCTTGTGCGCCGAGCGACCCACCGACCACCAGTATGCGTATCGGCCCCTGACGTCCGGCAAATCGCTGCTCCGGCGGCTCGGTCGCCACAATGGCAGCACGTACCGGATTGCCGGAGGTCACTAGTCTGGCAGAGGACTCAAAGGTATTCGGGAAAGCCTGTAAGACAGTCCGGGCAAAGCGCGCCAAATGACTGTTGGTCATTCCGGCCACGGCATTTTGCTCCTGAATCACCAAGGGCACGCCCAGCAAACGGGCAGCCACCCCACCCGGGCCAGCGACATAGCCACCGAAACCCGCCACCACATCCACATTCAACTGACGAATCAATCGCATACAGGCCAGCGTTGCCGACAGTACCCGAAATGGCGCAGCGAGTTTGCGCACCAGCCCATTGCCCCGCACCCCCTGAATGGCAATCGGATGCATGGGAATGCCTGTCGGCCCAACCAGCCGGTGCTCCATACCCTGCTCTGTCGCTAGCCAATGCACCTCCACCCCCCGCTGACGCAATTGCTCAGCCACGGCCAACGCGGGAAACACATGACCGCCGGTGCCCGCAGCCATGATCAGCACCCGGTCAACCCGGTGCGAACGCGGAGAATTAGAAATAGGTGAAGAAGCAGCCAGTGTCACGTCAGGAATTACCACACAAGAGAAAAATGCCACTGCAATGCGATAGAACAGCGATTGCCCAGGTTAGCCGGTGATCATAGCGTGTTCAGCGTGCTGCTTTGAAGGGCAGTCAATCGCCAAATGCGCAACTGTGTCCATGGCGTAGTAACTTGTTACAAGTTCGCCGCGGCATCTGAGGCGTGGTGCCAGTTTCTGCCGGTTCCCTAAACGCTCTCTGAGCACGGTGGCTGTGTGACCGATATGGCTTAGCTGGGAGAAACGGGCCGCCCCTGCTCCAGCACCGCCAGAAAATCATCGGCGATTGAGGTACCAAACTGGGCATCAATTTCGCGTATGCAGGTCGGGCTAGTCACGTTGATTTCCGTCACATAGTCACCAATGACGTCCAGCCCCACAAACACCAAACCTTTCTCCCGCAGGATCGGCCCAACTGTTGACGCAATACGCCGATCATTCTCAGACAAGGGCTGAGCCACGCCTTTACCCCCTGCCGCCAGATTACCGCGGGTTTCACCCTGCTGCGGAATGCGCGCCAGACAGTAGGGAACTGGCTCACCGTTGATCATCAGAATACGTTTATCCCCATGACTAATCTCAGGAATATACCGCTGCGCCATGATGGGCCACTGACCCAGTCCGGTGAGCATTTCCAGGGTTGCGCCGACATTCGGGCTGCCAGTTTGTAAACGGAATATACCACTGCCACCCATGCCATCCAGTGGCTTGACGATGATATCGTGATGCTGGTCCAGAAACGCCCGCAACAAGGCCTGATCGCTGCTAACGCGCGTGGGAACCATCAGCTCAGGAAATTGGGTAGCAAAGAGTTTTTCGTTGCAGTCGCGCAGGCTTTGTGGTTTGTTCACCACCCATGCCCCTTCGCGTTCGGCCTGCTCCAGAATATAGGTGGAGTAGATGTAACGCAGGTCAAACGGTGGATCCTTGCGCATCAAAATGACGTCATAACTGGCGAGGGATTCAGTCACGCTCTGGCCAAACTGATAAAATGGTGCCTGTCCTTCAAAGACCTGCAGTGGCGCAACCTGACCATAGGCCTTGCCATTATCCAGCCACAGCTGATCCTGAGTCGCATAGCCCAGCGTATGCCCGCGTCGTGCGGCTGCCCACAGCATCGCCAATGTGGAGTCTTTTTTGGGATTTATCCGCTCAATGGGATCCATCACGACCAGTAGGCGCATAGAGAGCTTCTTTTCGGGAAAAAAAGTTAGTATAAACCAGCTCATGCCACATCCAATGGCGCCTCACAGCCCCCATACAAAAAAACCTGCCATGTATCCGGCAGGTTTTTTTATCTACAGCAAGCAATGCGAATCAGACCTTAAGATAGTCCAGAATGCCCTCGGCGGCCTGACGGCCTTCCCAGATCGCCGTCACCACCAGATCGGAGCCGCGCACCATGTCGCCACCGGCAAAGATTTTCGGGTTGCTGGTCTGGAATTTATAGGTCTGTTGCTCGGCAGCAGTGACACGGCCCGAACCATCCATCGCGATGCCCTGACCAGCAAACCAGTCAGACGGGCTGGGACGGAAACCAAAGGCCAGAATCACCGCATCGGCTGGCAGGATTTCCTCGGAACCCGGGATGGGCTCAGGGCTGCGACGGCCGCGACTGTCCGGTTCACCCAGCTGGGTGGTCACGACTTTGACGCCGGTCACTTCGCCATTATTGCCAATGATTTCAACCGGCTGGCGGTTAAACAGGAAGTTGACGCCTTCTTCACGGGCATTTTTGACTTCGCGCACACTGCCAGGCATGTTGGCTTCGTCGCGGCGATAGGCACAAGTCACGGCCTCGGCACCCTGACGAATAGATGTCCGGTTGCAATCCATGGCCGTGTCACCACCGCCCAGAATGACGACTTTTTTGCCTTCCATGCTGATGAAATCAGCAGGATTTTTCTCCCAGCCCTGACAACGATTGACGTTGGCAATCAGGAAATCCAGCGCATCGTAAACGCCACTGAGACTTTCGCCGGGGAAACCGCCCTTCATGTAGGTGTAGGTTCCCATGCCCATAAAGACAGCATCGTAATCAGCGAGCAGTTGCTCGATACTGATGTCCTTGCCAATCTCGGTATTCAGGCGAAATTCGATGCCCATGGATTCGAAAATACCGCGACGATTGACCATCACGGATTTTTCCATCTTGAATTCAGGAATACCAAAGGTCAGCAAGCCGCCGATTTCAGGATTCCGGTCAAACACTACGGGCTTGACACCATTGCGTACCAGCACATCCGCACAGCCCAGGCCCGCTGGCCCGGCACCGATGATGGCGACCTTTTTATCGGTTTTACGCACGGCGGACATATCGGGCCGCCAGCCCAGCGCAAAGGCGGTATCGGTGATGTATTTTTCCACATTGCCAATGGTCACCGCCCCAAAGCCATCGTTCAGGGTACAGGCACCTTCACACAGGCGATCCTGCGGGCACACGCGGCCACAGACTTCGGGCAGGGTGTTGGTCTGGTGGCACAGCTCAGCCGCCTGAAACAAATGGCCTTCGGTGGCCAGTTTCAGCCAGTTGGGAATGTAATTGTGTACCGGGCATTTCCATTCACAGTAAGGATTGCCACATTCCAGGCAGCGATGCGCCTGCTGGGAAACTTCGGTTTGCTGAAACGGCTGATAGATTTCCACGAAGGCCGTGGTGCGGGTCGTGGTGTCTTTTTTCTCGGGATCCTGACGCGGCACGTCAAGGAACTGAAAATCATTGCTCAGGCGATTGGCTGCCATGGTCTGTTGCTCCAGTGAGTCGGCACTCGGTACCGTGTGGCACCGGGTGTCCGCCTTAACCTGCGTTATTGGGGATCGGCCTTGGTGGTTTTCAATAAGCCCAGCAGACTGGCTGCCTTGGGCTTGACCAGCCAGAATTTGCGACTGTATTCGTCAAAAGCATCCAGCAGGGTTTGTCCCCACGCACTGCCCGTTTCGGCGACATGCGCTTCGATAATGCCTTGCAAATGCTGGCGATAGCCTTCCATCGGCTCGGTGGAGATACGGTTCAGATCGATCAGCTCATGGTTGCACCGATCGAAGAAATCACCGTCCAGATCGAGCACATAGGCAAAACCGCCAGTCATGCCCGCACCAAAATTCAGACCGGTACGACCCAGCACGGTGACCTGCCCGCCCGTCATGTACTCGCAGCAGTGATCGCCAGCGCCTTCAATCACGGCATGACAGCCCGAGTTACGGACCGCAAAACGCTCACCGGCCGTACCAGCGGCATACAGCTTGCCTCCCGTAGCGCCATACAGGCAGGTATTGCCGATGATGGCGGTTTCTTCCGTGCGGAAGGGTGAGCCTTTGGGTGGATAAATACTGATCTGGCCACCGGCCATGCCTTTACCCACATAGTCATTGGCATCGCCTTCCAGACGAATGTGCAGGCCACCGGCATTCCAGACGCCCAGACTTTGCCCTGCCGTTCCGGTCAGTTGCAGCGTCACCGGATGCAGGCTCATGCCCAGATCGCCATGGCGCTGGGCAATTTCACCAGACAGACGGGCCCCGATCGAGCGGTCACAGTTACAGACGGTGTAATTAAAGGTACCACCTGCCTGTTGCGTGATCGCTGGCAGCATGTCGGCCACCATGGTTTCTGCCAGTACACCCTTATCATGCGGCTCGTTGCGGCCTTCGACACAGTATTGCGCCGAGCCCTCAGCAGCGGCATGTACCGTGAGCAGCGGTGTCAGATCCAGATGCTGGTGCTTGTCGGTATCCCCGGGCAATACCGAGAGCAAATCGGTGCGGCCGATCAGGTCTTTTAGCGAGGATACGCCCAGCGCCGCCAGCCAGTGACGGGTTTCTTCAGCCATAAAACGGAAGAAATTGATCAGCATCTCGGGTTCGCCGATGTAATGCTCCTGACGGAGTTTTTCCTGCTGGGTCGCCACACCGGTCGCACAGTTATTCAGATGACAAATGCGCAGGTATTTACAGCCCAGCGCCACCATCGGAGTGGTGCCAAAGCCAAAACTCTCAGCACCCAGAATGGCGGCCTTGACCACATCCAGGCCGGTTTTCAGACCACCATCGGTTTGAACCCGTACTTTGCCCCGCAAGCCGTTGACGCGCAATGCCTGATGCGCTTCCGACAGACCCAGTTCCCAGGGCGAACCCGCATAATGGATGGACGACAGCGGAGACGCAGCCGTACCACCGTCATACCCTGAAATGGTAATGAAATCGGCATAGGCCTTGGCCACACCCGCGGCGATGGTTCCCACACCCGGTTCAGCAACCAGTTTTACCGAGACCATGGCTTTGGGATTGACCTGTTTGAGGTCAAAAATCAGCTGGGACAAATCTTCAATCGAATAAATGTCATGATGCGGTGGCGGTGAAATCAGGGTCACGCCCGGCACGGAATAGCGCAAACGGGCAATTAGCGCATTGACCTTGCCACCGGGTAACTGTCCGCCTTCACCGGGCTTGGCCCCCTGTGCCACCTTGATTTGCAAGACTTCTGCCGAAGTCAGATACGCCGGCGTCACCCCAAAGCGGCCAGACGCCACCTGTTTGATTTTGGAGTTTTTGATGGTGCCATAACGGGCAGGGTCTTCACCGCCTTCACCTGAGTTGGAGCGACCACCGATGGTGTTCATGGCAATCGCAATTGACTCATGCGCTTCTGGCGACAGGGCTCCCAGCGACATGCCAGCAGAGTCAAAACGCGGCAAAATGCTGTCGATCGGCTCAACCTGATCCAGCGGGATGGACTGGCTGGTATTCAGCGCCAGCAAATCACGCAATGTCGCAATCGGGCGATGGTTGACCAGATCAGCGTAAACGCGGAAATCTTCGTATTTACCCGAGCGCACCGCTACATGCAGGGCATTGATCACGTCCGGATTAAAGGCGTGATACTCCTTGTTAAAGACAAATTTCAGCAAACCACCCTGATCAATCGGCTTGCGGTGTTGCCAGGCCAGTGCGGCCAGTTGTTTCTGATCCGACTCAAGATCCACAAAGCGCGCGCCTTCAATCCGGCTGGGCACACCCTTGAAGCACAGGTCGACCACCTGATGCGACAGGCCAATGGCTTCAAACAACTGTCCGGCGCGGTACGACGCTACGGTGGAAATGCCCATTTTGGATAGGATTTTCAGCAGGCCTTTGTCGATAGCCTTGCGGAAATTGGCCTGCGCATACAGAGGATCGCCCAGCAGTTCACCGCGATCCACCAGATCAGCAATAACGTCATAGGCCAGATACGGATACACTGCGGTCGCGCCGAAACCAATCAGCACGGCAAAATGATGCGGGTCACGCGCCAGACCGGTTTCCACCACGATGTTGGCATCCGCCCGCAATCCCTCGGCAGAGAGGAAGTGATGCACAGCGCCCGTTGCCAGAATCGCACTGGCAGGCAAATAGCCTTCGCGGATTGCACGATCGGTCAGTACCAGCAAGGTATTGCCTGCACGCACAGCCTCAGCAGCTTCCTGACAAATCCGGCGCAGTGCCGCTTCCAGACCCTCGTCTTCCGCATAGTTGAGATCGATGTCGATCAGGCGATATTCGGCTCGGTCGAGCGTCCGCAATTGCTGCATTTTGCTCGGAGCCAGTACCGGACTGGAAATGATGATCCGGTCAGCATGTTCCGGGCCCTGTTCAAAAACGTTTTGCTCACGGCCCAGACAGGTTTCCAGCGACATCACAATGCTTTCGCGCAGCGGATCAATCGGCGGATTGGTGACTTGCGCAAACTGCTGGCGGAAATAATCCGCCACATGGCGCACCTGCCGGGACAAGACCGCCATCGGCGTGTCATCGCCCATGGAGCCAACGGCTTCCTGTCCGGTTTCCGCCAACGGCCGGATGATCTGGTCACGTTCCTCAAAACTGACATGAAACATCTTTTGAGCGGCTTTCAGCGCATCGCCGCGGAGACCTTTACCCTGAAGTTGCTCCTCCAGTGCCTCATCGGTCTGCACATGCACCGCGCGATCCCGCAGCCATTGTTTGTAGGGATGGGCGGATTTCAGACGCTGATCGATGTCGGTGGTTTTCAGCAATTCACCGGTCTGGGTATCCACCACCAGAATCTGGCCCGGGCCAACACGGCCTTTGGACACCACATCTTCCGGCTGATAGCCCCACACCCCAATTTCAGAAGCCAGCGTAATGTAGCCATTTTTGGTAATGACCCAACGCGCAGGGCGAAGACCATTGCGGTCCAGCATACACACCGCATGGCGACCATCCTGAATGACCAGACCCGCCGGGCCATCCCAGGCCTCCATGTGTTTGGAATTGAATTCATAAAATGCCCGCAGATCGGCATCCATGGTCTCGACATTTTGCCAGGCAGGTGGCACCAGCATCCGCAGGGCACGGAACAGATCCATGCCGCCACCGACCAGAATCTCCAGCATATTGTCCAGACTGGACGAATCGGAACCGGTACGATTGACCAGTGGCTTGAGATCCAGCAAGCCGGGCAATAAGGGATTGCTAAATTTGGGGGTACGTGCCACCGACCAGTTACGGTTCCCCATGATGGTGTTGATTTCACCATTGTGCGCGAGATAGCGGAACGGCTGTGCCAGAGGCCAGCGCGGCAGCGTATTGGTGGAAAAACGCTGGTGAAACACACAGATATGCGTGGCCATCAGCGGATTGGCCAAGTCTGTGTAAAACTTGTGGATAATTTCAGGCATCATCAGGCCTTTATAGCTGATGACGGTACTGCACAGGGTGGTCACATAAAACAGCGGGTCATGCGCCAGTTGCTGCTCTGCGCGACGACGCGCCAGAAAGAGCTTGCGGTTAAACTCGACCGCGTCCATGCCTTCCGCTGCATTCACCAGTATTTGTTCAAAAACCGGCAGCGAACGCAGGGCGATCTCACCCAGCTCAGAAATCTGGGTTGGCACCACACGCCAGCCCGCAACGATCAGACCTTCAGCGATCAGTTCGGCATTCAGTACCTCACGGGCATGCTGTGCCAGCGTCGCATCGGTATTCAGAAAAATGGTTCCCGCCGCAAACAGGGGAGCCAGTGTCAGCCCCAGCGCTTCCGCTTCGGCGCGAAAGAATGCCTGTGGCATCGCCAGCAACAGGCCACAGCCATCACCGGTCTTGCCGTCCGCCGCAATGCCACCCCGGTGCGTCATACAGCTAAGGCTGTGAATGGCCGTCTCCAGCAGGTGATGACTCGCCTCACCCTGCATGTGGGCAATCAGACCAAAGCCACAATTGTCCCGAAAATCATCAGGCTGGTAGAGCCCTACCGGACTTTCGATACCGACAGGGGCGCTCGCAAGCGGCGACATGTGCATGGCATATCCTTGAACGACGGATGTATCAAAAAAGGCTATCCACCGGAGCGAAAGCATCCCATCCAGTGACTCTGGAGGAACACACTCGGGAAATGGCGGACAAAATGGTGGCGTATTTTACGCAAACAGACTGGAAAACTCAATGCAAAGGGGCGCTATTCAAGGTAATGCCCTGAATGCCAGACATTGCTCAGTCACGAAGTGCGTGCCCTGAACACGACGAAATTACCCCAACGGCAAGGCACGAGCCCGCGCCATCCATGGCGTGGGGTTATGTTGACTCTTACTGACCGTTAAAGGGATCCTGCACCGCAGGCATGGTCGCGTCTCCGGTACCAGGACTTGATGGTTCGGGTGGTGGCGCATCAGGTTGATCACTAAAGCCATCACTCACCGTACCCGTGGGTGCCGCCGATTCATTCGGTAATGCCCCATACGCTGGTTCACTCGTACCCGCACTGCCCCTTTTAGCTTCAGGAACAGTGACATCCATCACTGGGTCCTGAGGCAGAGGTACGGGCTTAAGGTCAATCTGGCGGGCCTTATGCACGGTACTGTCACGAACTTTTTCATCCCCACTGCTACCACTGACATAGGGTTTATAACTGGAAAAGCGCTCAGGAAAAGCCTTGACACTGTTTGGCAATCCAAAATCATTGGTCTGTAGCGCGCCCATGGTGGTCTGCATGGTGGTAAAAATACCGTAGGTCAAAATAAAACGTTCTGTCCGACCCTCTACAAACCGGAAATAATGAAACTGGCTGCGATCTGCCCGCTTGGACAAATAATCGGTCACAATGGTTTCATTGGACACATTCATGATTTGCAGCGTCCAGTTGCTGGCTTGCGTTTCAATGAATGAAGCAGCCCGAAACTCGGGGCTGTGCTGCTCGGTAGGCGTATCTTTTTTCAGACTCAGAACCGGTACCACATCGGTAAGCGCCCCCAGAGCCTGATCAAACATACTCTGACGCGTTTCCGTCTGAATGGAATCATTGCTGACCTGGGCTTCAGTCGTCGTGCGACCACTGACTGCCAGCCATACCCAGATTAAAAATGCCGCAGCAAGGACAAGTCCTGCTACCGCCAGCCAAATGAGTGAAGGGGCCTGTTGCAGCCAGCGTCGCGATGTCATGAGCCATACTCCGTATCGCCGGTTAAAGGATTCATGGCGGCGGAATTGAACGGTTTACTGGAGCATTCCTCTGGGCGGCCTGGGCCACTCAGTCCTGCCCTCAGGGTTTCTGCCAGCAGTTCATCCGGAATATCAGAGGCAATCACCCCCTGCCCTACCCCCTTAAGCAATATAAAGCGCAATTTCCCGGCCAGCACTTTTTTGTCATGCCCCATCAGCTTGAGCGCTTCATTAACAGGAATTGACGGCCCAAGGACAGGCAATCCTGCCCGTTTGAGAATATCCGCAATCCGCTGTTGATCAGCAGCAGAAATCCAGCCCAGACGCCGCGATAAATCCGCAGCCAGCATTGTACCGGCTGCAACGGCCTCCCCATGCAGCCATTCGCCATAACCCATGTAGGTCTCAATCACATGGCCAAACGTATGCCCCAGATTTAATAAGGCCCGCTCGCCACGCTCTTCTTCATCCGCAGCTACAATCGCCGCCTTGTGCGCACAGGAACGCGCCACTGCCTCTGCCAGTAGCACAGAATCCCCACCACTCAAAGACTCCATATGGGTTTCCAGCCATACCAGAAAGGCTTCATCGCGGATCAGGGCATATTTGATGACTTCCGCGAGACCTGCAGATAATTCACGCGGCGGCAGGGTGCTCAAGTGGTTCATACTGGCCAGCACCGCTCTGGGCTGCTTGAAGGCGCCAATCATATTTTTGCCCAGCGGATGATTGATACCGGTTTTCCCGCCAACGCTGCTATCCACCTGAGCCAACAAGGTAGTCGGTATTTGAATAAAAGCAACGCCACGCTGATACGTTGCCGCCGCAAAACCTGCCATGTCGCCAATCACACCGCCACCCAAAGCGACAATCGTACAATCCCGATTAAACCCTGCACTGAGCAGCGCATCGTAGATGGTATTCAGGCTTTCATGCGTTTTATAGCGCTCGCCATCCGGCAAAATGCAACTTGCTACCTGCTTGCCACCACGAACAAGCGCTTCGTGATACAAAGCCAAATACAAGGGTGCTACGGTGACATTACTGACCAGCATGACTTGTTTGCCAGCCACATAAGGAATAAGACACTGGACGGGATCCAGCTGATCATCAATAAAAATAGGGTATTCACGCCCGGAAAGGGCAACCTGTAGGGTAGTCATAACGCTTTTTGTCGGTGAGTTTGGTCGCTATTTTAGCGTGTTTGCAGCGTCAGCCGTAATGATCTGGATGATTTTTTGTGCGAGTTCGCGCGCGGAGCCATCGTTGGTCTCCACCACATAATGCGCAACCTCACGATACAGCGGATCACGCTCCTTCAACAGTTGCGTTAGGCGTTGCTCGGGGTTACTGGTTTGCAGCAAGGGGCGGTTACGATCCCGACTGGTACGTGCCAATTGCATCGCGACAGGGGTAAATAAATAAATCACTGTTCCACGATCATGAAGGGCTGTTCTGTTCGGTGCGCGTGTCACTGCCCCGCCACCAGTAGCCAATACCATGGGGCCCTTTTGAGTTAATTCGGCGATAACGGCTTCTTCACGTAAACGGAAGCCCGCCTCCCCTTCCTTCTCGAAAATCCAGGGAATCGTAGCACCAGTACGCCGCTCAATCTCATGGTCGCTATCCACAAACGGCCTGCCGAGCAAATCCGCCAATTGTCGTCCGACAGTGGTTTTTCCTGCCCCCATGGGCCCCACCAGATACAGGTTATGGGGATAAGAAGACCGCACCAGACACTCTCCTGCAAGGCCTTTTAAGCTTAGACATAAAAAAAAATCAGCAGGTTAAACCCGCTGACTGAGGTGCATTCACAGTGTATCGCCAGCTAACCCTATGAACAGGCACTGGCTCACCCCACCTCCAATGGCGACAGGTATAACCCGGCGCCATCAGGGCAAGAGTATCAGCGATTGGCGGCTGTCGTCGAATTTACCAGGCGCGGAGTTACAAAAATCAGCAGCTCCTGCTTGTTGTTCAACTGCACATCCTTCTTAAACAGACGACCGACATACGGCAAGTCACCCAGGAACGGCACTTTTGTGACACTATTCCCCGTTTCATTCTGGAAAATACCACCCAGAACAACCGTCTGGCCATCATCAATCAGCACATTGGTAGCTACACGGTTGGTGTTGATCGCTCGCACACCGGTTGCCTGCACTTCACCCGCTGTATCGCTATTGATCGCCAGATCCATACCAATACGTCCATCAGGGGTGATGTTAGGCGTCACTTCCAGGCTCAACTCTGCATTGATGAACTGCACAGCGGTTGCGCCACTGGAAGTAGCCATCTGGTAGGGAATCTGGGTACCGGCAGAGACTCGGGCCTTTTGCTTGTCGGTGGTCAGAACTTTCGGCGTAGCGATGATTTCACCCTTACCATCAGCCTGCAGGGCTGACAGTTCGAGGTCAAGCATCACATCTGACATCTTGATCAGACCCAGCGCCAGACGGCTAGCTCCGGTCGAGGTCACACCCAGATCAACGTTGAGGTTGTCAGGGCGATCAATCGTATACGAAACATATTTCTGATTACCCAGCGTTTTTTCTGTTGGGTTTCTCAGATTAAACAGGGTCGTTTCGCTACCACCGATCAGCACGTTGTTGTTGGTCGCAATACCATCGGACTGCACGCCCCATTTCACCCCCAGCTCTTTGCTGAAATTATTGGTGGCACGAACAATACGCGCTTCAATCATGACCTGTTTAACGGGCACATCCACTTTTTCAATCAGGTCACGGATTTCATCAATTTTCTTGGCCGTGTCCTGAATGATCAGAGTATTGGTACGCACATCAATCGAAACAGTTCCACGTGAGGAAAGCAAACTACCCAGTGCTGCATCACCGCCATTACTACCGCTACCATTGTTCCGGCCGGAGGTAATCAGCCCTTGCACATCTGAGGCACGGGCATAGCTCAGCTGAATATACTCGGTGCGCAGCGGGGCAAGCTGCTCGACCTGCTGATTGGCCTGAATTTCCAGTTTTTCACGGGCCGCGACTTCTTCAGCGGGGGCAATCATGATCACGTTGCCGTTACGACGCTGTGCGAGCCCCTTGGTGCGCAAAATAATATCCAGTGCCTGATCCCAGGGCACATTCTGCAAACGAATCGTGATGCGATCTTTAACGGAATCACTCGCCACCAGATTGAGGTTGGTAAAATCAGCAATCAGCTGCAATACCGAACGAACTTCAATGTCCTGAAAATTCAGAGACAACTTCTGGCCTGTGTAAACCGTTTCTGGCTTACGCTTTACCGCTTCCTTAGGCGTAGGTTTGACGCTAATGGTCAGCTTGTTATCGGCCTGATACGCCAGATATTCGAAATCACCCTGTGGCTGGATGACCATCACGCCATTGTTACCATCGTTATAGGCATCAATCGTTTTGATCGGCGTATTAAAGTCATTAACATCCAGACGGCGACGCAGGCGTTCTGGCAGCTTGGTGCCCAGGAAGCGCGCGACAATTTTGCTTCCCTGCTGCTGCACATCGACGGGGATGGAGGGGCTGCTCAACGCCACCACGACCTGACCATCGCCACCGGATCCCCGGCGGAAATCGACATCGTTGATCGTCAGGCCGACACGATTCCCTTCCTGTACAACAGGCCGGGCTGTCCCCTCAGGTGCGATGCGATTTGCATTGGCCACACTGACACCACCACCGATATCCGCCTGCCCCAGCTTTAAAATTAAGGTGTTTCCCTCAATACGCGTGGTGTATCCACCCGACTGGGTCAGATTAATCACCATGCGCGTCCGTTCCTGATTATCAATCACGGTAAAGCTACGCGCATTTTCCGTCGACAGATTTTGATATCGGCTGGCCAACCCACTGCGGGTATTCGGCAAATCCACCACCAGACGGGAAGGACGCTCAATCTGGTAGGCCTGCGGTGCTGGAGGCTGCCCGCTGAACACCAGTCTCAGTTCTGTTTCATGGTTCGGCAGGGAAACAGGGAGCACCTGAGTCAGGGAAACCGTTTCTGCTGCGAATGCTACTTGTGCGGTCAGTGCACACGAGCCCAGTAACAGGCTATCTACTAACTTGCGTCCCATTGTCTTGTCCTGCTGATTTACCTGCTTACCACGCTTGTGAATACTCATTATATTGTCCTCTTGCATGTCAGAATGGCAATTAACCACCTACGTCAACCATGACCAGGCTGCGGGGACGCTCAATAAAGCCATCCTTTCCATCCGGAACGATTTCAATAATATTGATCTGACTTGGAGTAATACCCACGATTCGACCATAATTCTTGCCCAGATAATTACCAACCTGTACCCGCAATACCGACCCCTCAGAGTCTTCGACCAAGCCAAACAATGGCTGTCCGGCTCGATTAATGGTCCCCCGCATCCGCAAGGACTCCAGCGGAAATTGCTCCAGGTATTGGGGAGGGCGGGACAAATCTGGCATGACCCTGCGTCCCGACATGACCATGAGTTCCTGCGCCAGACTCGGCGGCATGAATGGACTACGCAAGCGCTGGGCAGAATAACTAAATGTCGGAACCGGCAAAAACGCAGGCGGAGGCGGTACCGGTTGGGGCGGCTGATTATGAATCGCCTCCATTTCGGCAGACACTGAATCGATACGGGAACTACAACCCGATACGAGGGCAGTCACACCAACCAGAATGCCTATTAGGAGTGGCTGAACTTTCATGGCTTAGCCTCCTCTGGTTTTGCTCCGCTTGCAGGTTTATCCGCGTTTGCAGTATCGGACTTATCATTATAACGATAGGTTTTAGCCTGAATCGTCATCACCAGCACAGGCACATCATTTCGAGAGCTATCTTTTTGCTGGATAGGCTTAATGGTGAAATCATGCAAGGTCACAATTCGTGGCAAAGCTGCCAGGCCACTCACAAACCCACCAAAGGAATGAAAATCTCCCTGCCCAGTAATCTGGATCGGTAGCTCAACAAAAAACTCCTTGGGCTGTTCAGCCTTGACTTCAATCTTGCCAAACTGCACGCCACTGCCAACGCCCGTATAGTTGATGTCTTCCACCAATCCTGGAATTTCAGTTTCCTTGGGCAATTGACGCAGTAGCTGGCCAAACGTTTCTTCCATTTGGGTAATTTGCACTTGATACAGTTTTAAATTACGCAATTTGGAGTCTTTGTCGCGATATTCAGCCAACAAGGTAGTCTCCTGAGCACGCGCACCCTCGATGGAAACCATTACCGGATTAATCAACAAAAAATAGGCTAGAGCTAGCGTTGCCAGCATCACAAAAAGGTAAACCGTCAGTTTCACTGGCAGCGGCCAGTTGCCCATGTTTTGCGGATCCAGCGAATTAAAACTATTCACAAAATCCTGAAAATTATAGGGCTGCTTTTTTGGCGTATCGTCCGCAGGCTTGTCACCTTTAGACAGAGATAGTTTCGGTGACATCATGATCCACTCCCTGCACCAACGACTCCCTTGGGATTTGCAGGATCTTCAATCGCCTGCTCTTCCAGATCTACCGTTACCACAAAATGTCCATACGAGTCTTCAGGGCGAGGAGCAACACCTCCTGAATCCGTGGGTTTAGTCGCATTTTCATTGGGTCCGGTATAGGAATTCATGATCGCGGTTTTAAACCAGCTTGATCCCTCCAAATTCCGCAGGAATTCCGAAACAGTATTTGGGCTTTCTGCATAGCCTTCGATCGTAAACCGATTTTCGTTATTCTCGTTTTTATCACCGCCACGCTGCCACAAAGTGAGGTACATGTTGGCAGGCACCAGCCGGGTCAATTCATCAAACAGACGAACCACAACCGGACGCTTGCCCTGCAGATCCTGAATCACTTTCATGCGGGCAACAATCTGATCACGGCGCGCCTGCAGATCTTTAAGATCCGATAGCTGACGATCCAGAGACTGATTGGCATTGGTAATCTGGGCGTTTGCTTGCAGCTGGTCGTCCAGACGATTGTTAAAATACAGCCAGATCAAACCCGCAATAACCACCGCCAATAGAAATGCTGCTGCGTTTGTGATCAGAAATTCACGCTTGCGCTGCTCACGGAGCTCTGCTCGCCATGGCAGCAAATTTATCTTTGCCATCAGTCAAAACTCCTCAGGGCCAGACCGCAGGCAATCAATAAGGAAGGCGCATCATTTTCAATTGCCCCCGTATCAATTTGCGGCGCAAAATGCATTTCCGTAAACGGATTTGCCAGGGTGACGCGATTGCCCAGTTTTTCCTGGATCATTCTTGCAAGGCCAGGAATGGTAGCACTCCCGCCAGCCAGCAAAATATGATCCACATCGTTGTATTGACTGGAAGAAAAGAAGAACTGCAGGGAACGGGTCACTTGCTGAACAACCGACTCCATAAATGGCATTAATACTTCCGGCTCATAATCATCCGGCAAGTTGCCTTCTTTTTTGGAGCGACCTGCATCTTCAAAAGACAAGCCATAACGGCGCTGAATATCCTCGGTGAGCTGTTTACCACCGAATAGCTGCTCACGCGTATAAATAATCTTTTCTTCGCGGAGCACACTGAGCGTGGTCATGGTATGACCAATATCAACAATTGCCACAACTTCCGGGTTGCCCGGCAAGCTGCCAATGATCAGCTTGAAGGCGCGCTCGATGGCATAGGCTTCGACGTCAACGACTCGTGTGCTTAGCCCACCAATCTGCAGGGCATCAACCCGCTGTTCGATATTTTCCGAACGCGAAGCAGCCAAGAGCACATCCACGCGGTTTGCCGCCTTGGCAGACGGCCCCATGACCTCAAAATCCAGGTTTACTTCACCCAGCGGATAAGGAATGTATTGATCGGCATCAAGTCGAATCTGGGTTTCACGTTCATCATCGTTCATGTCAGCATCCATGTCGATGATTTTGGTGATGACTGCGGAGCCAGCAACCGCGACAGCAGCCGCTCTTGCATGAGGCCGACAGCGCACCACGAGCCGCTCGATTGCCTCCCCCACGCCCTCCACATCGGCGATGTTTTTTTCAACCACCGCATTGGAAGGTAAAGGCTCGACTCCATAGCTTTCGACACGGTAACGACCATCCTGAACACTGAGTTCCAGAAGTTTTACCGACGTCGAGCTGATATCCAGCCCTAAAAGGCTCGGACTAACTTTGCGACGAAAGGAAAGCACGTTTTTTCCCTTTTATTTTTCTCTTCACAATAACGAACAGCCAGGAGTCTCTGCGCGTTGACGGTTTGTAGTCTTATCTTAGTGTTGACTGACAGACAAACAATCTAACGGGTATACTGCTCCGGCTCCTCGGTCCCAATTGGTATTAAAGCCTAGTTATAATGAAAAAGCTATCGTGTACAGGTCACATTCATCCTGTCTTTGCACTGTTATTAGTGACGTCCTTGGCACTACCACTGGGTTTTTATGCGTTTTCACTGTATTTGATCCCGACGCTGCCGGATCTGAGTGTGCTGAAAAAGGCGCCGGTTGAAATGCCCCTGCAGGTCTATTCCTCAGATGGCAAGCTGATTGGCGAGTTTGGTGAAAAGCTGTCACATCCCGTGACCTATCAGGAAATTCCACTGCACCAGATTCATGCCTTCCTTGCTGCAGAAGACTCGTCCTTCTTCAGTCATAGCGGGATCAGCTTTAAGGGTCTGGGGCGCGCACTTACCGAAAGTGTTCAGGGCGGTGGCGCACAGACAGGTGGCTCAACCATTACCATGCAGGTCGCCAAGAACTTTTTTCTGACCCCTGAACGCACCTTAAAGCGAAAACTGACTGAAATTTTTCTCGCGCGCAAAATTGAACAAAACCTGTCCAAACAGGAAATTCTCACGCTCTATGTCAACAAGATTTTTTTGGGCCAGCATGCGTATGGCATTGCCGCGGCCGCGCAGGTTTACTACAGCAAACCATTGAAAGAACTCAGTATTGCCCAAATGGCGATGATTGCTGGCTTGCCTAAGGCACCCTCCAAG
>CAUJHL010000087.1 GCA_963204705.1 Pseudomonadota bacterium
CCACTAATCTCAACGATACGCGTCATTTCGACTCCGCTCAATGAACCGTATCGTTCGCTCCCTGAGCACCGTCGAAGGGGCGTAGTGAAAACCTCACCAAGGCTTCGACACCCCGAGCTAGCCGCTATCACTCCCCCTCAAGCCACGGATTAAGGAGTGGTTGTGGCACACTCACTTAAATCCAGCTCAGGCACTTTCACCGAGGTCTGTACCTGCAGCAAGCCCAGCAGCGTGGGGAACAGATTGTCGTGCGAAGTTTCACCGCTGGCCCTACGGCTAAGGCAGGCAACACGCTCGGGCTGAGCCGCCTGATAGTCGGGTGAAATCCATCCCAGCATCGGCACGTGGGTTTGTTGTGAGGGGGCAAACAGATAGGGCGCTCCATGCAGATACAAGCCTTTTTCGCCAGTGGATTCGCCATGATCGGATAGATACCAGAACACACTGCTGTAGCGATTTTCCTGTTGCAGTCGGCGGATCAGCGAGGCCATGACGTGATCCGTATAGCGGATGCTGTTGTCGTAGGTATTGATCAGTGCCTGACGGCTACAACCCTGAATTTCCTTGGTGGCGCAAATGGGCTTAAACGTCGAAAACTCAGGCGGATAGCGCTCAAAATACGCCGGACCATGGCTGCCCATCTGATGCAACACCAGCACACGAGGCACCACCGGCTGTGTCTTCAGTTGCTGATCCAGCACATCCACCAGCATCCCGTCCTGACAGACCTCGTCGTTGCACCACTGTTTGCGCTGCTCTGGTGTCGGCTGCAGAAGGGTGACGCGGTCACAGGTGCCTTTACAGCCCGAATTATTATCCAGCCAGGTCACCTGATAGCCCGCCCGCTGGATAATATCCAGTAAACCCTGACGGGTGGCGGCGGTGTCGGGGTCATAGTCCTTGCGGGTCATGCCGGAAAACATACAGGGCAATGACACGGCCGTCGCCGTACCGCACGAACTGGTCTGATTAAAATTGATGATCGGCAATTGGGCCAATTCGGGTGTGGTGTCACGTGCATAACCATCAATACCAAAACTCTCCGCTCGGGCTGTTTCGCCCACGACCAGCACCAGCAAGGGCGGTTTGGCAAAGCGTCCAGCGGCTTTGGCATCGGTACCCCAAGGCTGCACCGGCTTGTTTTCGCGTTTCTTTTGCCGGTTGATATAGCCAATCAGGCTACCGATGGAATTGGAAGGCACCAGAATCTGTTTGAGCGCCCGATTTTCCCTAAAAATCGCCGCGTAATCGACGTAGTACAGCACCGCCGCACCCACAATCAGCGTGAGGCCCAGCACCAGTGCGATGACTTTGTCCAACAGCAGCCGGCCCAGCTTCTGCACCGCCTGAGGTTTCCACCAGAGCCAGATAATCGGGGCGATTCCCAGCAATCCGTTCCAGACAAAATACTTGACCGTCATCAGATCAATGGCTTCACGCCAGTCGGTTTCCATCAGGTTCTGGATTTGGCCCTGATCAAAATGAATACCAAAATTGACGACAAAATAGGACGTTAGCGAGCTTGCCAGCAAAAAGAAACTCTGCATCAGCCGAGCCATCCACGGCCAGGTCACCAGTTGCAGCACGACAAAAATATAGGCAAATACCAGGATCACGCTGCTGAGCAGAAAGAAAAAAACCGCTGGCCCATGATAGGGCGTCAAATGAAATAAAGCGGTAAAGAAGGTGACATTGGCGGTCAGGGTAATCCACGCGGCAACCAGCAGATTGTTTCGGCTCATGGAGCGCGGTGGAGGGATGACGCGGGACCAGACTGTCATATCAGAGCACACCCAGATAAATGATTAAATTACCAATACTTAGCTCAGAACAGCCCTCTATCGTGAGGAGTTCGGACATTCCAGCTGAAAAAAAGAGTCAGGCTATATTAAAATGGGTGTCCTGCTTCAACAATTTAATTTTTGATCATTGAGCAACGAGTGGCATTTCAGATGAGCCGTCCGCCCTGCAGTCCAGTCGTCAGGCAGCTCGCCCCGCCAGCCCCCACATTTCACTTGCAAGATAACTGCTCGACTCCCTGCTCTCCGCTGTCGACCCCTTACTGGTACCTGATCGATTGTGCTGACTCTGCCGTGCAGGCTCAGATCCAGCAGTGGTGGACTGACACTGCGCCGCTGACCATGCAGGCGCAGGTTTCAACCTGGGCAACACACCGACAAAGAGAATTTCAGGCGGGGCGCTGGGCTGTGGCGAGGCTATTTGCCCCCGCCACCATGACTCCTACGCAACACGGCTACCCATTACCCACCAACTTGTTACCGGCTCCTTTACCAATTTCTAGCCTTCGACTACCGGAGTGGCCAGAATCGTGGACAGGCTCGATCAGTCACAGTGGGCAGTGGGTGCTGGCGGCGCTGGCTCCGATGTCGAAAAGCCGTGCCATGGGGCTGGATTTACAGGCCAGACTGTCCGGGAAACAAGCTCATAACCTGTCCACTCGTATCGCCCATCCTGATGAATTAAGCGTACTAAAACAGGCCCGCCTGCTGTCACCTGAGGATCGGGAGGAGGCAGTAGCGACTTCCTTGACCCTGCTGTTTAGTCTCAAAGAAACACTGTATAAAGCTTTGTTTCCGCTCACTGGACAGTTTCAACCATTTGCTGCTGCCGAATTACTGGCGCTCACTCCCGACCAACTGTTTGAACTGCCTTTCGAACCGGTCTTCGAATACCCTTTTCACCCATCTTCCGGAGCCTGTTCCAGAGGCCGCTCGGTCATCAGTCCTGAGTATTCTTCAGACTCGTTACCGACGCCAACCCAGCAAGGAACCGCTCGATTGCGGCTCACGCGGGACTGGTCGAAGCACTGGTGTACAGGCACGGAACTGACGCTGAGATATGCCCTGAACGCATGGGGCGTCGTGACCACCTGCATCATTGCTGCAGATATGACGACGCCATAATGCCATCAAGACATATCCTTTTGAATAAACTGGAATTAGAACGCAAGAAATGGTGTTTAGGCCAGAGTCACCGGCATGCCCAGCGACCGAAGGTGCTGCCAGAGCTGCGAAGGTGAGAGGATGGGATTGCGGTAATCCAGTTGCCGAATCTGCTCTCGGATGAAACTGGCAATAGGTGTCGGCACCCGATGACGCAAACCCAGCTCGATGATTTCACCCTGCAAATCATCCACTTCGGTGGGCTTCCCCTGCTCAGCATCCGACACCATGGACGGATAGGACTGAGAATGTAAGCCATGGCGATAATGCGCCAGCCACCAGGGTACATTTCGCCCATTCAACAGCAGCCAGCGATAAGCCGTATAGGGCAAGGGAACGGGCAATTGATAGGGCCGGGCAGCGGTATCGAGCACCTGAACCGCCTCATCCAGCGAGGCCACATAACACCGGCGCAAATCGGGATCGCGAAAGAGCTGTTCAAATGAAGTATGGGTAAGGGTACAAAGGGCATTCGATTGATTAATCAGCAGTTTTCCCCAGAGCTGACCTTCACCTTCGATGGCTTTGACCCTAAGCCAGTCACTGCGAAACGCCGTCAGTAAACGATCATCCTGACTGCTCAGACACACTAAGGGTCGGCCACTGACCATGACGCACAGGGGATGCCGCAATTGGGCGTTAAACATGACCGTCATGGGAACAATCGTGGCATCTGGCCAGTACATGCGTAACTTGCGCAGATGCGCAACGCCATTCAAGGCACTGACGACCGTGCAATTGCGTGGCAGAGTCTGGGGTAACTGAGTCAGCACCTCGTCCAGCTGGGTGTTTTTAACACTGAGTACCAGATAGCGCACTCCCTGCAGTGAGGGTTCTGTGACCATCTCCGGCCTCGGCAACTGAATGCGTTTGCTCGCCAGTTGTACGCTCATCTGGGACAGGGGCACCCAGTCATCTCGCTGAGCGGGCCGCACTTGAAGGATGACGCGCTCCTGACGTGCAGCGACCGCACTGGCCGCCAGCACCTGACCTACAGCACCTCCGCCTATGATCCGGATCATGGGCTGTGACTCCTGCTAGCGCTTTTTAACCAGACCATCGTCGATCAATTGCTGAAAATGCTCCTGAAGGCCCTTGCGCACATCGCGATAACTCATCCCCAGCTCCCGCCGGCTACGCTGATTGTCAAAGGCGAGTGGATAGCCAATATTGCGCGCAACAAAGTCCCGGGTAAACCCAACCACCGGCGCCACCAGCCAGAACATGAGCTTGGGCAAACTGCGGCGTGGAAACGGATAACGTGAGCCAAAGTGCTGGCGCAATGCCTTGCCCATATCCAGCAGACTCAGGGATTCGGCGCAAATGATGTAGCGACCATGAGCCTCAGGAGTGAAACCTGCGCGTACATGAGCATCCGCCACGTCGCGGACATCCACCAGACCATTCCACATTTCAGGAGCACCAAAGCGCAAGGTACCATCACCAAACTGTTGCAAGGTCGTGATACTCGCGGACTGACTGGCTGGCGTTAAAGAAGGGCCAATCACTAGTGCTGGATTAATGCACACCAGCTCCCAGCGATTTTGCGCCCTTTGCATTTTCCAGGCTTCCTGCTCGGCAATGGTCTTGGAATAAAGATAGGGCTGGTGATGCTCGGAGCTGGACGTATTCCAGTGGGACTCGTTGAAGGTTCCACGTGGAACGTCACGCGAATCGATAGCGTCCCCATAGGTCGCCGCCACGCTTGAAGTCAGCACTACCCGCTTAACGGTGTCACAGCGATTCACCGCATCCAGTACATTGCGCGTGCCTTCCAGCGCAGGACGTAGCAAGGCTTCATTGGCATCTTTAAAACCTGTCATGACAAACGGAGACGCCGTATGAAACACCAGCTCGCATCCTTCCATGGGTATGTCAAACGAACCGGGCTGCAACAAATCCGCCTTAAACAGCTTCAGCTCACCCGGCAGGCTATTTGCGAGTGCTTCCAGATGACGAACGCTACTGGCCCTGGCCGGATCCCGTACAGTTGCATGAACGGTTAAGCCTTTTTCCAGTAGGGCGCGGATCAGCCAGCCTGCCACATAGCCACTGGCACCAGTCACCAATACGGGTTTGTTTGTAGCAATCACAGTCATGAGGGGTGTATCCAAACCTGAAATCAATGGAAAGAAAATCTGGGACCAGTGCGCATGCTCCTAGGGTCTGTTAATGTCTCACAGGCCCTAGCGTTTCCGACAACTTATATCCGCTTATAACATTGCTGACTGACAACCATTCCGGCCTGCAGCCTTTGCTTTATAAAGCATCTGGTCACTGAGGGCCACCAGATTTTCTGGTGACTGATTTTGGGGAAAACAGGCAACTGCTATCCCACTGCTAATCGTAAGAAAATCATGGACTGGCGAGGCTGGGTGGCGGATTTTCAGCTGGGCGATCTGTGAGTGCATCATTTGCACCACTGCCCGAGCGCCGTCCATATCGGTCTCTGGCAAAACACAGACAAACTCTTCGCCGCCATACCGCGCAACGGAATCATGAGAACGCTGCAAGGTTTCCGAAAGCGTTTCAGCAACCTGCCTCAGGCAATCATCTCCGGCAAGATGCCCAAGTGTATCGTTGTATTGTTTAAAAAAATCAATATCAATCAACACGACGGCCAGTGTACTGGCGGTGCGCTGGGCGCGGCGCCATTCCCTATGCAGCAGTTCATCAAAATATCGCCGGTTGGCAATCCCCGTCAGGCCATCAATAAAGGCAAGTGAGCGAAGGGTGTCAGACTGGAATTTTAAAAGCAAATGAGTCTGAACGCGGGCACGAACCACCGCAGGGTTGACCGGTTTGCTAATAAAATCGACTGCACCCATTTCCAGCCCAAGTGCTTCTTCTGCAGGGTTATTTTGAGCGGTAATAAAAATGAGCGGAATGGACTGGGTGAGAGGATGTGCTTTGAGTTCCCGGCACACCTCATAGCCATCAATGTCGGGCATCACCACGTCCAGCAGCACCAGATCCGGCAAATGCGCTTGGCAAAAGGCGATCGCCTGCTCCCCACTGGTAGCCATATGGACATCATAATCTGCTTTGAGAATTTCATACAAAATCTGAATATTGATGGCCTGATCATCGACGATCAGCAAGCGTGCCCGTCGGACCGAGCGTGGATTTCGGGTGGGAAGTGGCGAGCTGCTGCGCATACCGGTGCTCATGAAGGGTCATGGGCCTCGCTGCCAATTTCGGTTGACCGATCCCCCGAGGGCGCTTCTGACGATTTTACTGGCAATTTCTCTGACGCATCGCTGGGAAAACCGGCCTCGGTACTCACAGGCAGATTCGACAGCAAACGAGACACTTCCACGCGTGCTGCGGGGAAGTCCAGTCGATGAACGGATTCCTCCAGTAACTGCAGATGGCCTCCCAACAGATGCCCCACGCTGGTTTTAATGTCCTGGAATACTCCCAGGGCTTGCATATTGGCACTGGCGAGCAGTTGATCGAGTTGCTTCAATTGTTCTTTGAGCATTACCGGATCAATCGACTTATCCCGTTGCAACGGCTTTTCGGTTTCTGTCAAATCCTGCTGGGCCATGACTTCTGCCAACTGAAACAGGCTTTTGCGCAATAATTCCCGCAGTGGCGTCAGTAGCCAATCTGTCACGCGGTCATAGGAAAGGACATGATGGGTCTGGATGAGACTGAGAAATTCGGCCAGCTGGCTGGCTCCCAGCGTCGAGGCAAGACCCTTCACGGTATGGACCAGCCGCTCGGCATCGTCCCAGCGCTGTTCCCGTAAGAGTTGCTCAAGCTGTTGATCCATATCCTGATAATCATGACGGAACAGTTTGATCATTCGGCTATAGAGGCTACGGTTTTGCCCCAGTCGCAGCAGTGCCGAGCGTGTATCGATCGACTGGTCTTCCTGTGCCAGTACCTGCAATGTGACCGGACTAAGATCCTGGGTTACGGGCTCGCTCTGTGGGTCTTCAGCGGGCACTGTGTCGGCGGGCTTCCGACTAGAAATAGTCGTTGTGTGCGTAGCGGAATGCTTAGACGGCCTCACTCCCGCTCCCATGCCAATCAAAGGGTCGGATGCAGGTGTCACGTCACGGGCAGCAAGGAAAGTGGGTGCCGTGAGTGCCTCCGCTGATTGCGCGGGATGATCGGTATAGGAAGTCCGTAGGCTGGGTGGACGACACCATTTCAGCAAAACAGCCACCATTTCCTCAAGGTCTACCGGCTTGCTCAGAAAATCATTCATGCCCACCGCCGCACATTGTGCCCGGTCAGAAGGCAGCACATTCGCGGTCATCGCAATAATGGGCAAATCGGTCAACAGCGACATCTGGCGCAGTTCCTTGGTTACCGCATAGCCATCCATATCGGGCATCTGAATATCCATGAATACCGCATCAAACGGGCGATCCGCGGCCAATACACGCGTAATGGCTTTGCGGCCACTGCTGGCAATGGCTACCTGAGCACCTTCACTTCTCAGGAGTTCCTGTGCTACTTGCTGGTTCAGAAGGTTGTCTTCCACTACCAGGACATGCAGCCCAGCCAGACGCTGTGGATGATTTAAGGGCATGGGATCAGGCTCGGGTTTGGTGGGAGTGGCTTCCTGAATAGCAGGAAGTTCTGGCGGTTTCATCGCTTGCACGGTGCAGCCATACTGCTGACGATAGTGATTCAGCTCTGGTATCCAGTCCAGAATCTCGCTGGCCATCAATTGCTGGAGCAAGGACAGCCAGGTAAAGGGAAAGTCCAGCCTTGGCAGCCAGGTCAATTCAGTGGAACTCTGAGAAGGATTGTTAACAGGCTGATCTGGCGAGGGCTGCGCCAGGGCATGTGGCGTGTGGTTCAGACGCAGCAGATGGATGGCGGCAGTCTGTGCCGTTGCCTGTCCCTGTATTCGGGCGATAGCATCCTCTCCCATCACCGAATCATCCAGTAACACCAGGATCGGCTCCACATTCTGACTTTCTTTCAGTACAGCCAGAGCCCCTGTCATCGTGGAAACCTGCTGCACTGGCCACCGCAGGCGCTTGGCACTGCTAGCGAGTGCTCGCTGGACATACTCTGGAATACCGACGCTCACTACCTGAAACAGGGGTATGGGCGGTGCCAGTGCCGGTGCAATCGGCAATGTCAGGGTAAACCAGAATTCACTGCCTATGCCGGGCTCACTGTGAACCTGTAACTCCCCTCCCATCAGGGCAACCAGTTGCTGGCTGATACCCAGCCCCAGTCCTGTGCCACCAAAACGACGGGTGGTCGAGGCTTCAGCCTGGGTGAAACTCTGAAAAATATGCTGAAGCTGATCTGCGGAAATGCCGATTCCGGTATCTTTAACCCTACAGGTGAGGGTGACGTCAGTTTCGGAGCGTGCCTGTTGTGTCAACTGCACCTGAACTTCACCCTGATGAGTGAATTTCAGCGCATTGCCCGTCAGATTGATCAAAATCTGCCTGAGGCGCAGCATGTCTCCCACCACCAGATCGGGTAGCTGGGGGTCAAGCTCCAGTAGCAGCATCTTGCCCGGCTCAGCCTGCGCACCCGTTAATATGATGCCCAGATCATCCAGCAAACAGGCCAGCGACAGAGGCGCTGCTTCGATCACCATTTTGCCGGCTTCGACTTTGGAGATATCCAGAATGTCATTCAGCAGGGACAATAAGGATCGGGCAGATGAGTCCACTTTGCCCAGATAATCCCGCTGCCCTGCCGACAAAGGCGTCATGTTCAGCAACTGGATCATGCCCAAAATGGCATTCATGGGCGTACGAATTTCATGACTCATGTT
>CAUJHL010000088.1 GCA_963204705.1 Pseudomonadota bacterium
CCCACAATGGCAGCCGTGGTACTGGCAACGCCATATACTTTTTTCTGTAACGTGCCATCTGGATTATAAACGTATTGTTCTGCCATTCCGTTCGGCAGAATCATGCGCTCGGGTTTGCCAAAAGAGTTGTAACCCAGATACCGGGTGGTACGTACAGAACCATTGACCAAATGGGATTCCGTGGCTTTATTGCCGTAGGCGTCATAGGTATAGGTGACTTTATCCACATCCCCTGCCAGCGGGCCATTCACCGTATTAAGCAGACCATTTGCGTAATACACATAATCGGTGGTCTTGGCTGTACTGCCTGTTAGTGAAGATGTCTGGGTTTGTTGGGTAATTTGCCCAAGGGTATTAATGGTGTTAGTAATCGTCTGGTAAGGGGTTTTAATGAGGGTGGGGATCGTAAAGGGATCCATGGTAATCCCATCACTGAGCAAACCATACTCATAGCTCGTTGCCCGCTGCTCAGGTTTTCCGATTGCTTCTTGGATGAGCTTTACACGACCCATCGCATCATAACTATAGCTGTTTTGATTGCCCCTACTGTCGGTATAATTAATTAACTGTCCTTTTGACCCATCGAAGTGCACTGTGCTGACGGGATTATTAGCTATCAGCAAACAGGGTGCGCCATTAACAGTTAGGGCAATGTCGGAATCACTATTGGCTACCGTTGAAACTGTCGTCGTGGCATTTTGTACACCATCAGGCGAAAAAGTGAGCTGAATGGTTTTGGCAATATCATCATAGACCGTAGTGGTATCCCGTACTGGCTTTGAACCATCCAGCATATAGGAGCGTAGTGTCGTTTTAGCAGTGCTAAAAACTACCGACCCAATCAGTACATAGTTTTTTGTTACTTCCCATTTTGCCACCAAATGAATAAGAGCATCATTTAATTCGGATAATACAGGATAACGATAGCTATCATCGGCGACCTGACCATGCTGTGTAGCAAACAACGGTGTCGCACCGTATTGCACCAGATTATATCCAAAACTTGTGGTAGTCTCTGAAGTGGAGGAAGCATTCAGCAAACTGTAAAGCTTCTCGGGGATTCCAGTTCCTGGATTCTTGCTATCAAAACTTGACCAATTCAAATTCGCAATCTGGCTATCGCCTCTGCTTCCACCACTTGCGGTTACTTTAGTGACAAGACGCGACTCACTGTCGGTTTGAGCAGACGCATTATATGTCCTTTCAAAAACTAATTTATTTCCAAAATTGTCAGAAACCTGTTTCAAATTAAGCTTGGAATCATAGTCCAAATTAAGAACTTTGGTAGCAGTTTTAATCTGTGCAATCCGCTGTAGGGAGATAGAGGTAGTAATTGTCTCAGTCTCAGAAATTGCTAAGTTAGAGGCAACACCGGCACTGACATTAGGACCATTGAAATACTGAAATGTTTTGTATAAATTACCATTAGTAGCAATAAATGCATATTTCGTATAACTATCAGTTTGCGGCGCAGCCATGACATATTGGGAATTACCAACAATATAATCAATACCATTTCTAGAAATTATATAGTTTGCATTTGTTTTTCTAATCGAATACTCACCCAAGTCACTTGACCAAGGTAGATCACCGATTGCATTGGTGTTCATCATTCCAATGCTATCAGCAGAATAAAGTCTAGAAAATAAACCGTCTTGCTCCTTAAACATTAGCTCTGTGTTTTGTCCTGGCAATCTTACAATCATTATACGAGCATTTGTATTAATCGTTACGGGATTAGATGATGAAAGCTGATAAGTCCAGTATCCACCAGATATTCCAGACAAATTAGCAGTAAAGTTTTGATAAAATGTAAAACGTGACGAAAAATCCCGAAATTCGACATAGGAACTATAGTTATCTCTCCAGCCGCTATTACTATTCTCTGGATTAGTGAAATTAAAAGCTGCGCTAACATTTTGCCTTAGAGGTGCTTGATAAAATATCGAATATGGCAAATTCCCTTTGATCAGATTTTTACCGTAACTGACATCACCTGCTAGGAGATCGTAACCCTGAGTGCAAACTGACTGCAAATCAGCCGAATTGGCTACTGAATAATTCTGCGCCACTACGTCGGACGCATTCGCTACGTCGAAAATTAAAATACTAAAAAACACACACAATAAGCGCGAAATCAAGACATTAAACATTTTAAAACCCTTTAATTTTTTTCCGCGATTAAAAATTTACGATTGGGAAGGCGCCAATCTAATCACCTGACTTTTTAAAGTTGGATTAATTTTACCAATTTCTTGAGGTGCTGAATTTTGTGGGTTCAGTTGCTCTTTCCTTATACGGGACTGCAACTGTGCAAATTCCTGATTCGCCTGAATTGCGGCTTGATTTTCCTGATGAACAGGAGTGGATTCCTTACAACCACTCATGAGCAGCAATACGCCTAAAGAAGTGAGTATTATTTTTTGTCTAACAATTTTTTTCATAAGACCACACTTTGAAGTCCAAAGTAAAATTTTGTTAAAAATACAACCACTTTCGATTGAGATCAAGTCAAAAAAGAGGCACCTGAGCGCTCTCCTGAACACTACTAAACACACGCCGCATCATACTGGCCTGATGTAAACCTCTACGCCCCCTCCCAGCCTACTCCCCAAACGCCTCATAACGATCGTACTGAAAAGTGCTATCGATCTGCCTGGAATCACTCACCGACACGCCCAGATCCTTGATGTGCCCATCCTGCAAGCCATAAATCCAGCCATGCACCGCCAATGGCTGGCCACGATGCCACGCATTTTGCACCAGGGTGGTATGACAGACATTACGCACTTGCCGCTCGACATTCAGCTCACACAGCAAATCTACCTGCGCATCCGGCTCCAGTGCCTGAAAACGGTCGCGGTGCTGGTGATACAGTCCTTTTAAGGATCGCAGCCAGTTGTCGATCAGGCCCAGCTCCTGCCTGCCCAGCGCCGCACGGACACCGCCACAGCCATAGTGACCACACACGATGATATGGCGTACCTGCAGCACATCGACTGCATATTGCAGTACCGACAGCAGATTCATATCGGTCGCCACCACCATATTGGCGACATTGCGATGGACAAACAGCTCACCCGGCATCAGGCCAACGACTTCATTGGCGGGCACCCGGCTATCCGAACAGCCAATCCACAAAAATTCTGGGTGTTGCTGGGCTGCGAGCCGCTGAAAAAACGCTGGATCGCGTGCGTTCAGGCTGTCCGCCCAGAAACGATTATTGTCCAGCAGTTGACTGACCTCCATCGCATCACTCCGGCAAGGCACACACAGCCTTACTGTAGCCCATCCATCCGCGCTGCCATGCACCTCTTTGGAGGTAATGCCGCGGAGCAATGGAGGCACCTGCTCAACCACACTATGCTGACTAAAACTGCCCCTTCCCCGGAACCGCCATGCTCAGCGATACCACCCAGATCGAACAGTTGCGCTGTCACGATCTCTTTCGCCCATTGCCCGAAGGGACCTTTGCCGATGTGTGCAATCAGGCCATTGCTCGGCGACTCGGCAAGGGCGAAGTGTTGTTTCATCAAGGTGAGCCTGCCGAACGCTTTTATCTGGTGCTTTCGGGGCAAGTCAAACTCATGCGGGTAATGCCAGAGGGCCGAGAAAAGCTGATTGATGTGGTGCAGCCGGGCCAGTGTCTTGCCGAAGCACTGATGTTTAGCGCACAGGAATGCTACCCGGTCAGTGCAGCAGCTCTGGAGAACAGCCAGATACTGAGTATTCAAAGTCAGCATTATCGGCAGTGCCTGAGTCAGCACACCGAACTGTGTTTCAGCCTGCTGGCAACGCTGAGCCAGCGCCTGCACCGGTTGATTGCCGCTCTCGACACTCTGAGCCTGACCAATGCCAGCGATCGTGTCCGCCAATATTTACTGCAACAGGCGGATGACGAGGGAATGATCCAGCTCGATATGTCCAAGCGCTTATTGGCGTCGTTACTGGGTATTCAGCCGGAAACGCTCTCGCGTGCGCTGCACCGCCTGCAGGAATCTGGCATGATTGAGGTACATCAGCGCCAAATCCGCTTAATGAACCGCGACGCACTGCTGATGGATGCTCAGTCCGGTAGGGTTGATTAGCATCAGGCTCTTCATCAGAATCAGGATCTGCATCCGTAGTGCCAGCAACGCCATGTCTTGTTGTTTTTAAAGGTCATTTTTTCATGTCACACGCCACTGCCGTTGAATTTAAACCCCTGTCGATTGCGGTACTCACCATTAGCGATACCCGCACCGTGGAAACCGACAGCTCAGGTCAGGCACTGGTCGATCGCCTGCAGGAAGCAGGACACCAGCTGATCGAACGGCGCATCGTGCGGGATGATGTCTGGCAGATTCGCGCCGCCCTGTGTCAGTGGATTGCCTCAGATACCGTGCAGGTGGTGCTGATGACGGGAGGGACAGGCTTTACCGCGCGGGACAATACTCCGCAGGCCGTGCAGCCCTTACTGGATAAAGTCGTGGATGGTTTTGGTGAAATGTTCCGTCATGTCTCACTGGCGGAAATTGGCATGTCCACCATGCAGTCGCGCGCGCTGGCAGGCATTAGTAATGGCACGCTGATTTGCTGCTTGCCAGGATCGACCAATGCCTGTCGTACTGGCTGGGACAAGGTGTTGGCTAGCCAGCTGGACGCCCGCACCAAGCCGTGCAGCTTTATTCCGCACCTGAAAAAAGTCAGCCAGTCCTGTGATTCACGGGGTTAATTGCTTAGGCCAAGAAAAGTGGCAAACCGCTACCACATCAGATCATCAGGGATGACATAGGCGGCGTAGGGATCTTCCTCGTCGCTACTGTTCTGGCTAACTGTCGGCTGATTCTGAACCACAATGACCTCGGGTTGCCGCTCCAGCAATTTGAGCCCCAGCGGCTTGGGGATCAGCACAAAACGCTCGTCCAGCTGGGCTATCCAGGCCTGCCCCGCCACCACCTGATCGTAAAAGCGCTGCGTTAGATAGATTTTCTTGATTTTTCCCAGCGCCACAAACTGATAGGGTACCTCGCCTTCGGTCTGCGTCAACTGGTGGTGGCTGAGCATTTGGCGCACGGCGGCTTTCACCGCTTTGTCATCCAGCTCCCGCTTTCGGGCTTCATTCAATTGCTGGTCACGCGCTGCCTTGTCGGCCTGTGCCTGTTGCAAAGCGCGCCGTACACTGTCGTCTTCCTGGCCGGTAAGCTTTTGGTGCTGTTGCTGCTGGTTGGTTTTTTTAACGGCTTTGCTGTCCACCAGACCGGCTTTCAGCAATTGCGCCTGCAAGGCATTTTTGGCCATGGCTTATTCCTCCACCCACTGGCCATTTTTCCAGATCAGTGACCATTTGGTCGCTTTGCCATCTTTTTCGCTGGCAACGTACTGACTGGCGGCCTTGCGGCTGTATTTGACCAGTGCCGGATTGCCTTCGGGATCGGTGTCAGGGGCGAGTAACAGATACTGGTATTTGTCATCCAGCTGGTCTTTGACACTGCGCAGTTCGGCAATCAGGGGTGCCCGAGTTTCCCGGACTTTAGGAAATTTGCTGGCTGCCAGAAACAATCCGGCCGCGCCATCCCGCAATACAAAATGATCGTCATGTTTGGTTGAGCGTAAATGCGGCATGGGAATCGCATCGACACGCGGTGGCGCAATCTGGCCGTTTTTCAGTACCTTGCGCGTATTATCGCACTCGGTGCAGGCAAAATACGGCCCAAAGCGGCCCGTTTTCAGCTGGAGCTGGCCGGTCGCGCACTTGTCGCACGGCACACTTGGCCCCTCATAGCCCTTGATTTTAAAGGTGCCTGCTTCAACGAGATGCCCTGAACAATCCGGGTTATTGCCACAAATGTGCAGTTTGCGGCCACCATCAATCAGATAGCTGTCCATGGCGGTATCGCACACCGGACAACGTTTTTTGGCCATCAGGTCAGCCGTCTCGGCATCGCCATCGCTGTCATCGGCCAGAGCCGCCAATGACTCTACCGGAGACAGGTTCAGCGTGCCCTTGCAGCGCTCCTTGGGGGGCAAGGCATAGCCGGAACAGCCCAGAAACACGCCAGTGGAACCAGTACGAATCTGCATCGGGCGCTGGCACAGCTCGCAGGCAACTTCGGGGACTTCGACCGGCAGATTGGGCCGCATACCGCCACTGCCGGTCTTTCCCGCAGCGGGATCAGCGGGGGCTTCTTTGGCGCGCGCCAGTTTCAGGCTAAAATCCTGATAAAAATCATCCAGTACCGCTTTCCAGTCACGCCCGCCATCGGCGACCGTATCCAGCTGGCCTTCCAGATCGGCGGTAAACGCATAATCCATCAGGTTGCTGAAATTTTCACTCAGACGATCGGTGACGATATCGCCCATTTTTTCGGCATACAGACGGCGATTGTCGAGCTTGACGTACCCCCGATCCTGAATGGTCGAAATGATGGCTGCATAGGTCGAAGGACGGCCAATGCCACGCTTTTCCAGCTCCTTGACCAGACTGGCTTCGGTAAATCGGGCAGGCGGCTTGGTAAAATGCTGACTGGGATCGAGTTTGACCAGCGTCAGGACGTCGTTAACCGCCAGTGTCGGCAGCAAGACATCCTCCGATTCTTTGCCCAAAGGACGCACTCGGGTAAAGCCATCAAAGGTCAGGGTGCGGCCACGGGCACGCAATTCGACATCCGCCGCCATGACGGTAATGGTCGAGGCCAAAAATTCAGCGGGGGGCATCTGACAGGCCACAAACTGCTGCCAGATCAGGTCATACAGGCGCTGCGCATCGCGTTCCATGGCGCTCAGATCGGGGCCTTTCAGGGCAACATTGGACGGGCGGATCGCTTCGTGGGCTTCCTGTGCCCCGGCTTTGTTGCCAAAGGTATTCGGCTTGGCAGGCAAATAGCGAGCGCCAAATTGCTGCTCAATGTAGCCACGCACCATCCCAATCGCATCAGCACTCAAAAAAGTCGAGTCGGTACGCATATAGGTGATAAAGCCGCCCTCATACAGTCGCTGCGCCATGGTCATGGTCTTTTTGACCGAGAACCCCAGCCGGGTACTCGCGGCCTGTTGCAGGGTAGAGGTGATGTAAGGCGCCGAGGGATTCAGTTTGGTGGGTTTGTCTTCGCGCGCGGTCACTGTGTACGTGGCGGGCTGCAAGACCTTGAGCACGGCATCGGTCTGCGCCTGATTGACCAGTTTCAGGGTCTGGCCAGCCTGTTTCACCGCTTCCAGCCGGATCGGCTCTTTTTTCGCCAGCGTGTCGGCGTGAATTTCCCAATATTCCTCAGGGATAAAGGCGCGAATTTCCCGTTCACGCTCGACCACCAGTTTTACCGCGACCGACTGCACGCGACCGGCAGACAGGCCACGGGCGATTTTTTCCCACAGCAGTGGCGATACCATGTAGCCCACGACACGATCCAGAAAGCGCCGCGCCTGCTGGGCATTCACCTTGTTCAGATCGAGCCGGCCGGGCTGCTGGAAAGCCTGCTGAATGGCATTTTTGGTGATTTCATTAAACACCACGCGCTGATACTTGGCAGGGTCACCGCCAATCACCTGCTGCAAATGCCAGGCAATGGCCTCTCCTTCCCTGTCCAAGTCCGTTGCGAGATAGATGGTGTCGGCCTGAGCGGCATATTTACGCAGATCGGCAACGACATTTTCCTTGCCCGGAAGGACTTCATAATGCGCTGCCCAGCCGTGTTCCGGGTCTACGCCCATGCGTTTGATCAGCGCAGACTGGGCACGGATTTCTTTGTCTTCAGCAGTGGCTTTGGTTTTTTTGGCTGCAGTGGTTTTTTCAGACGTTTTTTCGGAAGTTTTGCCACCTCCGGACACTGGAAGATCGCGGACATGGCCGACGCTGGATTTAACAATAAATTTGCTACCGAGATACTTATTGATCGTTTTGGCTTTGGCGGGTGACTCGACGATCACCAGCGATTTGCCTTTCGCAGACCCACTAAAATCAATCTGCCCGACGTCCTCATCGGTACTGGCAGCGGACTGGGTACGCGCGGCTCTGGCCTTGCTGCTGCCGGCTTTGACGGTACGCTGGGTGGTCGAACGGGGACGGGATGGCATGACGGTCAGAAATTCCTGAATACTTAAAAAAAGCCGATAAAGTGCCCGCGCACACCCTCAATGCAAGCCCTTTTGTAACGCGAAGACCGGGATCAGTGCTGCGGCAGTGCCAATAGTTTCAGAGCTTCGGGTAGTTTGTCCAGTTCTGCGCCGGCTAAATCGGCTTCTTCGTCCCAATAAATGGAAATACTGTTAGCCTGCATTTCGACAGCATACGCACCCGCCAGAGGCGGAACGGGGCCCCACCGGTTGTCGGAAATGGATGCTGAGGTGTCGGGATTTGTGGTGGCTTTTGTAGTGGCTTTTGTAGTGGATATCGGCTGCCAGTGACCATTCTCAATGCGCATCTGTCGCAATGGCAACGTGGCGTTCGGCAGCAGCACGCTGTAACAGGCCACCAGTGCCGGCCTTGGCGTTGCACTGGCCACCGTAGGCCAGATCCACGCAGGCGCTTTGACCAGACGGGGGTTAAGTCCTAGCTTGCGGGCACGATCCCGCAACTGGCCGAGCGCTTGCTCACGCGGGTTGGGGCGCAGCATCAGCCATTGACCGAGGACAAAAATCACAATGGTGCCAATGATCCAATAGGCGGTGCTCGACATGACTTTTAGATTTCTCGCTTAGATAATCCGCTCAGATTACTGGAACCGATAAGCCGCTCAATTTCGTCACTGACTAACGCCCAAACGCACCCACAGGCGACGAGGGCAGGCCCTGATTCTGTGGCTCAAAATACAGGTTAAAGACCTGTTCAAGCTGACGATCCAGCGAAGCCGACATGTTGCCAGACAAGGTAAAGAAACTCAGCAGTGCACGGGCGTTGGCGTCATTGGCAAAATGCCCCACGATGCGCTGCCAGAAACTGTGGTTGACCATTTGCAGGGCACGAAACTGCTGAATCAGGCCCGTTAGCGCCCAGTCCGGGAGCTTGCCTTCCTGTTGCTGAAAGTATTGCTGCATCAGGTAAAACGACACAACCCGCAAGGTATTTTCTTCTGCGGAAGCAAAGGGCAAATGCTGCTTTGCGGCCGGACGCAGTGAACCAAACACCGGACAGGCGCTGGTCGCCATGACCAGACCCAGTAGTGAGCGCACACCTTCTTCCAGCGTCACGCGTTTGGCATAAGTACGTTGCGGCGTGATCACGGTGACATCAATGCGATTATGCGCGGCAACGGGTTGCAAGGGACTGAGAATTTCGTGCACATCTACCGCAGCCGGACAGTGGGTATGAATTTTGTCATTCAGCGGGCAATTCTGACATTTGTGATGCTGCAAACGAGTCCAGTCGGGTGCACTGGACTGGCGCTGGGAGGTCATGAGGCGATTGAGGTCTACCCGGAAGCTGGTAGTGTGCTCGGGGCTGAATTCAAAGCGGTACTCTATTTGCATCTCACTCGTTTCCTCGCCTGACCGCCCGTCCTATTGTTGTGTGGCATTGTGCTGCCGTGTATTGCCGGGGGGAGTCAGTCACTTCCCTGTCTGTCTTTTTGGTAAATGTACCGTCAGCGCTGCTGCAACATGCCCTGAATGAGCCATTTGCCCCAGCACAGAGTGTGATGCAGTGCTTGCTTTTCGGCAAGTCATCCAGTCATTTTTTTACAAGTTTTTGTCGCATGGATTGTGTTGCAGAATTTTTGTTGCAGGGCTTGTGTCGTAGAGTCTGCGGCTTAACCGCGCTGGCGTAACGCCCATACTAACTGTGCCGCTAACGGGGGCTCAACCATTCATAGCTAAAAAGGCAGCGTCAATAATCCACTGCCAACAATGCAGGCTCAATAGTGCGGGGGAATATCGCTCGCTGGGTCAAAGGGAGCAATGTCCGCCTCTGCTCCCGCCGCGGCTTCCAGACGCTGGTACAGCAGTCTGAGCTGGTGCTGCAGGTCTTGGAGCTGGCGATCCTGCTGCGCAATCACGGCATTGAGCGTGTCTACCAGATCGTCCAGATAGCTGAGCCGAATTTCCAGCTCATCCACGCGCTGGGACAAAAGTGCCTCCTGCCCATTTAGGTCTGATTGCGGAATGACTGGCTCCACCGCAATGGGAACCGCTTCATGATGCGGGGAATTAGGCATGATTACGGCTCCGGGGAAATGCAAAGTACCTTCGTTGCACGAATACTGTCATTGCTTGCAATTACTTGCAAATTTGCCCTACAGCTACTACCCCACTTGAGCCCACTCTCCACAACACTGCACAGTGGCTAGTACACAACAGCGCAACCCTAAGCGCCTACGCAAGCCCACCCACGCACTCGTGCCAAAGAAACGATGACGGAGGCAACCCATCATGTCGATACTTTTTGTCAGTACCAGCGCCAACAAGCTGGGCGTCGAACACAAAACCGGCCTCTGGCTGGAGGAATTTGCCATTCCCTATATGGTGCTAAAAACAGCAGGCCATGAGATTACCGTGGCGTCTCCCTTGGGTGGACAAATTCCACTGGATCCCAAGACCGAGCCTAATGATCAACAACGGGCCGAATGGGCACCCGCACTGGCTGCGCTGCAGAATACCGAGGTGCTGTCACGCCTGCCTCCGGTGGACTGGAAGGCGATCGTCATACCAGGCGGGCACGGGCCACTGGTCGATCTGGCCGACGATCATGCACTGGCGAATTTGTTAGGCCAACAGGATGCCCGTAAGGGCTTGATTGCTGCGGTGTGCCATGGACCGGCCGGTTTATTGTCGGCTAAAAATGCCAACGGTATTTCCATCATTCAGGGTAGAAAGATCAGTGGCTTTAGCAACATTGAAGAACGGCTGGCGCTGCTACACGATGTTGTGCCTTTTTTACTGGAAGATCGCTTAAAAGAAGCGGGCGCCAGCTACGATCACACCCTGATCCCTTTCCACGCGCACATTGTGGAAGATGGTCATTTTATTACTGGCCAAAATCCGGCATCCAGCGAACCACTGGCCAAACGCCTGCTGGAACGTCTGGCGGAACGTCCCTAAAAAGCGTTGTCGAAAAGAACCGCTAAGAAGCATCAGTGCAAAGCTTCCGTGAGCAGCATTACTGAGCAACGTTACTGAGCAACATTACTGAGCAGCGTCAGCCAGAAAGCTCTGGTTGGCCCAGTGCGAGCTAATGAACCACAGGCACAGGGAAGTGTGATGCTGGAGTTTCCGCCAATTCTCGGGATAGGATAGGCCTTTTACCCATCAGTGGATTGCGACTGTGCAGCAAGACCTACCGACATCATCCCCAAACAATAGCTCGATCGAAACACGACTGATTCATTCGCCCGCTACCAGTGGGGAAGGATTTGCCAGCGCGGCGGTGGCAGTGCACCGCGCCTCCACGACCTATTTCCCGTCTACACGTGCGCTGCGAGAACAAGACTGGCGGGATGAATCACGTTACAGTTATGGCCTGCACGGTACGCCAACGACGCTCACGCTGGCGCAGCGTATCGCCGAACTGGAAGGTGGTGCAAAGGCGCTGCTGCTGCCCAGTGGACTGGCGGCGATCAGCCTGGTCAATCTGGCTTTTCTGAATCCAGGCGATACGGTTCTGGTTCCCCTCAATGCCTACAGTCCCACGCTGGCCATGGCACGCTCGATGATGGGGCGCTACGGCATCACCACGCAGATCTACGATCCCATGGCACCCGACACAGTGGAATGGACAGCCAGCATCCGGCTGATCTGGCTGGAGGCTGCCGGGTCGATCACGCTGGAATTTCCTGATCTGAATCGCTGGATAGCCACAGCACAGAAGTACGGCGTGATCACGGTGCTCGACAATACCTGGGGGGCGGGCTTGGCGTTTGATGCCTTTGCACTGGGCGTGGACATGACCGTACATGCCTTGACCAAATACCCCAGTGGTGGCGCGGATGTCCTGCTGGGCAGTGTGGTGAGTCGGGATGAATCGCTGCACTGGACACTCAAACACTGCTATAGCCAGCTCGGCATGGGAGTTTCTCCCAGCGATGCCGAGCGGGTATTGCGCAGTTTGCCCACCTTGCCCTTGCGCTATCGCCAACAGGATCAGACTACCCGGCAGCTGGCTGACTGGCTGCAACGGCCGGAGCGGCAAAGCGAATTACTGGCGGTACTGCATCCGGCACTCCCTCACAGCATAGGCCATGAGCACTGGAAAACGATTTGCAATAAGCATTTGGACAATCACAACATCAGCCAAGACAATCAGAATAAGTACCATCAGGGCAAAGCCGCCGGCCTTATCAGCCTGGTGTTTCGGCCCGAGGTCACGCTGGATCAGCTCTACGCCTTTTGCGATGCCTTGCGGGTGTTTCGGATTGGCTATAGCTGGGGTGGGCCCGTGAGTCTGGCGATGCCCTATCCCTGGCAGGAGATTCGGGCCAGTGTGCCAGAGGGTTTTAAGGGCAGTAGCGGCATTTTGCGACTGGCGATTGGGCTGGAAGCGGCAACCGATTTGATCAATGATCTGACACAGGCATGGCCCAGTTTAAGCAACTTGGGCACTACAGGGACGGCGCCATGACTCTGTCCCATTGGAAATTCTTGGCATTACTCGGCGCCATCATCCTTCTGGTGGTCGCTGGGGGGCTGTGGTATCAGAACCGCTCACTACCGGTTCCAGCAACGCGGGTGACTCAGGGGCCGCTGATTCAGCAAGTCGTGGCCAGCGGAACCTATGTGCCACCCGAGGTCGCGCATCTGGCAGCCGAAGTACCCGGACGGGTCACCCGCCTGTGGGTGCAGGAAGGCGATCGCGTTCAGGCTGGCCAGACACTCATTAGCCTGAGCAGTGACAGTCAGCTCGCTGCCGTAGCTGAAGCCGAAGCAGCACTGGCCCAACTCGCTAGCAGTACCGTGCCACAGGCGCAGGATGCGCTGGCAGACGCCGAAGTGACCTATCAGCAAACGACCCGTGAGCGCCAACGGCGCGAGGCCTTGTATCACAAGGGCTTTTTGCCTCTCGAAACGCTGGAGCAGGCGCGCAAGGCCGAAACCTCTGCCCGTCTGGCACGGGACCGCCTGACCATACAGGCCCGGCATCCCAGCACGGCACAGGGCGATGAAGCACTGTTACGGCGCAAAGTGGACACCGCGCGAGCGGCACTTGGCAAAACCATTCTCAAAGCACCCTTTGATGGTCGGGTGCAACAGCGGAATGTCGCGGAAGGCGATACCATTCTTGCCGGCAAGAGCCTGCTGGATCTCCAGCGCGATGACCCAGCGGAAATTCGGGTCCCAGTTGATGAGAAAAGCAGTGCTTCCCTACGCATTGGCCAGCCGGTTGTCCTCATTGCGGACGCGCATCCCGGACAAGCGCTGACTGCCCGCGTCACTGCGCTGGCACCGGCACTGGACACCACGCAGGGCACTCTGGAAGCCCGTATTCGCTTGGTTTCTCCAGAGCCAGACTGGCTACGACCCGGCATGACCCTGACGGCGAGCATCGAAACCGCACGCCGCCCGCAGGCACTGGTCGTTCCCAATGCAGCACTGATGGCAATTCCCCAGACTTCCGTTGAGACCTCTGTTCAGCCTTCAGCCGAAACGTCCGCTGCTATTCTCCGGCAGGTATTCCGTGTCCGGCAGCAACGGGTGGAAGCAGTGACGGTACGCATTGGATTACGTGGCGACAGCGCTAGCGAAATTCTGGACAGTGGCAAGTCCGCTACTGCGGGGGCTATTCCTCCGCTGGCGGCAGGCGATGTGCTCCTACTGGAGCCCCAGCTGGTCGGGAGCCGCGTTTCGCCCCAGCTGCTTTCTCCGGCGAATTCTGTATCGGCTTCACCACGTCATTTAGTCCCAGAAAATCAGGCTACAGCAAATCAGGCCACAACACGTCCGGCCAGCAACACGCTCAACAACCTGCCCTTACCCGGCACCAATTCGCCATGAATGCCTTGCTGGCGCTGAAAAACAGCCTGTGGCTGGAATGGAAAATTGCCCTGCGCTTTCTGCTGGATAATCGCCTGCAAACCCTGATGATTGCCATTGGCATCGCGGTGGGGGCTGCCGTCATCGTCTTTATTACGGCGCTGGTCACGGGACTCCAATCCAACATTGTCGAAAAAACCATCGGCAATCAGGCGCATATTCGGCTGAGCGTTCCAGATCCCGCCAATACACTCCCCTCGGCTACCCCGCATACCACTGTACTGGTGCTCGAAAGCAAACGCGCCCGTACCGTAAAAACCATTCCCAATTGGCCGCTGGTACTGAGTGCTCTTGACCTAAGATCGGATCTCAGCGTGGTCTCCCCGCTGTTGTCGGGTTCGGCACAGGCCATTCGTGGGCAAGCGCGACAGGCCATCCAGCTGATGGGGATCGATGTGGCCCGCTATACCCGGCTGATTCCACTCAGGTCTTATGTGAGGTCTGGCAGTCTGAATCTGCGGGCGGGACAGGTGGTGATCGGGAGTCAGCTAGCGGCTGATCTGGGTGTGCAATCGGGCGACAAACTGGTACTGGAGACCTTGCCACCACTGGCCGCCTCTGGCACCGCGAATCGGGCTTCTAGCGAAGCACCAACGACCACCGCGACGCATACCACTGTCCAGATCGCAGGCATTGTCTCGCTGGGGTCAAGTGAACTGGATCGCACGCTGGTGTATGCCGATTTAAAGCAAACCCAGTTTTTGCTGGGCCACCCGGGTGCCGTCAGTGTGCTGGAAATCCGTATACCGCACCTGTTTGATGCTGAAACGCTCGCCGGACAACTGGGTCGTCAGACGGGCTTAAAAGCAGAAAGCTGGATGAGCAAAAATGGTCAATTGCTGAATGCCCTGCGCTCGCAATTGCTGTCCACGCGGATGATTCGTGGATTTGTGGCATTGTCGGTCGCACTCGGGATCGCCAGTGTACTCGCGGTGAGTGTGGTGCAGCGCACCCGCGAAGTCGGCATTTTGCGCGCCATGGGCAGTCAGCGCGGGCAAATATTACGGATTTTTCTCTGGCAGGGTGCTCTACTGGGCCTGCTCGGCTCGCTAGTCGGCGCCACACTGGGTCTGGGGCTGGTGGAAGCCTTTAATCGCTTTGGACCCAAATTATTTGTCATTCCTGTCGAGAGCAGCCTGTTTATCGAGGCCATGCTACTGTCCACGCTGACCGGCCTACTGGCGGCGGCCATTCCGGCACGGCGGGCAGCCCGTCTCGACCCTGCGACGGCGATCCGCTATGTCTGAACCCGCTGGCGAGCTAGCGCTTTCGCATCGCGCCGAAATCCTGCGCCTGTCGGGCATTACGCGTGCCTTTCAGCCCGGCACTCCCATGGAAACATGGGTGCTGAAAGGCATTGACCTGCGCTTACTAGCGGGGGAACTGGTGGCACTCACCGGCCCTTCCGGCTCCGGCAAAAGCACCCTACTCAACCAGATCGGCCTGCTGGACTACCCCACGTCCGGCCAGCTCTGGATCAATGGCACTGAAACGGCCCAGCTGAATGATCATGAGCGGACAGAATTGCGCAATCGGGCGATCGGGTTTGTTTTTCAGTTTCATCATTTGATTCATGCCTTTACGGTACTGGACAATGTCTTGATGCCCCTGATGATCCGTCACGGCAAACCTTCGCCTGCCGATCGGGCACTGGCTGTACAACTCCTGACAGACATGGGATTGGCCGATCACGCCCATAAACCCGCCTCACAAATTTCCGGCGGACAACAGCAGCGGGTCGCGATTGCCCGCGCGCTCGTCACCCGACCGGCGCTGCTACTGGCCGACGAACCTACCGGCAATCTGGATACCCAGAGCGCCAATACGGTGTTTGAGCTGTTTCAGCACATTAACCAGCAATACGACTGCGCCATACTGGTGGTGACCCACGACCCCGGACTCGCGGCCCGTTGCCAGCGTACCCTGACACTGGTGGATGGACGCATGACCTAAGACGCATGGCCTAAGTAGCTTCCACGGCCTGTCGTCTCTTGCCTCTGATCCGCCAAACTGGCATTCAGCGGCTCAATCCGGCATCATGCGCATCCGTTGAATTTACCCGGAGCCCCGGCACAGCATGGCCCTGATTACCCTGCGCGACATTCATCTGGCTTTTGGCGGTCCTGCCCTGCTGTCGGGCACCCAGTTTGTGCTGGAACCCGGTGAGCGGGTCTGCCTGATTGGCCGCAATGGCGAAGGCAAATCCACCCTGCTGAAAGTCATTCAGGGCCAGCTGCTGCCTGACTCAGGTGACATCAGCCTGCAAAATGGCCTACGCATTGCCATGCTGGAACAGGATGTGCCGATGAGTAGCGGCAAAGTGGCCGATATCGTCGCCAGTGGAGCCGGGCCAATTGCCGACATTTTGCAGCAATACCATGCCCTGAGCGACCGCTGCGCCACCGGCGATATGGCCGCCTGTGAGCAAATGAGTGACCTGCAGGGCGCACTCGACGATCAGAACGGCTGGGCCCTGGAACGTCAGGTCGATACCATCCTGGACAAAATGGGTCTGGATGGACAGGCCGATCTGTCCTCGCTGTCTGGCGGACGTAAACGTCGTGTGTTACTGGCCCGTGCCCTGCTGACGCAGCCGGATGTGCTGCTGCTTGACGAACCCACCAACCATCTGGATGTCGAAAGCATTGAATGGCTGGAAAACTTTTTGCTCGACTGGCCCGGCCTGACGCTCATGTTCATTTCGCATGACCGGGCCTTTGTGGATCGGTTGGCGACCCGGATTGTCGAGCTGGATCGCGGTATTTTGCGCAGTTATGACGGCAATCCCCCGCACTCCTACGCCCGCTATCTGGAGCTGAAAGCCCAGCAGCTGGAAGCCGAAGAAAAACAAAACGCCAATTTTGACAAAAAACTGGCCGATGAAGAGGTCTGGATACGTCAGGGCATCAAGGCCCGCCGTACCCGTAACGAAGGGCGTGTCCGTGCGCTTAAGGCTCTGCGCGAAGAAGCCAAGGCCCGCCGCAGTCAGCAGGGCAAAGCCAACCTGACCCTGCAGGATGTGCAGAAATCCGGAAAATTGGTATTTGATATCCAGCATTTGTCGGTGGGATTTGGCGACCGTGAACTGGTACGGGACTTCTCCGCGACCGTGATGCGCGGCGATAAGATTGCCCTGATTGGCGATAATGGCGTCGGCAAAACCACCCTGATTCGCGCCCTGCTCGGTGAACAGCCGCACGAAGGTACCGTCAAAACCGGCACCCAGCTGGAAATCGCCTATTTTGACCAATTACGCAATCAGCTCGACCTCGAACAAACCGTGATCGACAATGTGGGCGCAGGCTCTGATTTTGTCGATATTAATGGCCAGCGCAAACACATCCTCAGCTATTTGCAGGACTTTTTATTCAGCCCACAGCGGGCTCGCACGCCGGTCAAGGCACTTTCCGGTGGTGAACGCAATCGCCTGTTGCTGGCACGGCTGCTGCTCAAACCGTCCAATCTGCTGGTGCTGGACGAACCGACCAACGACCTCGACATGGTGACGCTGGAGTTGCTGGAAGACATGCTGGTGGGTTACAAGGGCACCCTGTTGCTGATCAGCCACGACCGTGCCTTTGTGGATGAAGTTGTGACTTCCACCTGGGTGTTTGATGGTCAGGGCGGCGTCGAAGAATACATCGGCGGCTATCAGGACTATCTGGTTCAGCGCATGCAAAAAACCCGCATGGGAAAGGATGTGTTGCGCAGTGATTCCCGGGTAGACACCCAGCCGATAGCCAAATCACCGGCGAAAACCACTACTAAAACTACCACTAAAATCACCACGAAAACCGATCGCCCAACCGCCGCTCCATCGAAATCCGCTCCCGCAGCAATACCCAAAAAATCAAAATTAAGCTATAAAGACCAACGGGAACTGGCGAGCCTGCCCGATGTGATTGCCGCACTGGAACAGGAACAAACCACCTTGCAAGGCCGACTCAACGACGGCCAGTGGTTTGTCACCGATCCAGACGCTGCGACAGCCGCATCCTTGCGACTGGCCGCCATAGAAGAAGAATTGCTGGAAAAACTGGATCGATGGACTTCGCTGGAAGCGCAGTCCTAACACGGAGCCTGATACGAATGAAGCCTGACCTAACGCTGTGCACCACCCCTTACCGTATGTCCCGACTGGGTCTGGTCATGGGTCTGGCTACCCTGATACTGAGCGCCTGTGCCAGCCATGGGCCAAGTCCCCAGAGCAACCATGTCTATCATGCGCCGGGTCAGGCCTATTCCGTTGATCTGGGCTCAGCGATTTTCCGCGGTGAGGTCAAACTGCGTGAAAGCTGTACGCCGGAAGGCAGCAGTCTGAATATCGTCGATAACGAAGGCCGTTTTTTTCGGATTGATGCCGTCAACTTGATCAACAATCCCAACATTCCCTTGCCAGAATTTGCCGACGATCCTACCGTCCGTGAATTGGTTTTGCGCTTTTACACCGAAAAAGTGAATACCGGCGGCAAATTATTGACCCAGACCAGCGTTAATAGCCGTATGGGGCCAGCCCTGTATTCCGTGGTGGAGCTGCCGGTTCAGGGCAAAACCAGCTATCTGGGCTACCTGATTGCCCGTCGCGGCAACATTGCCTATGTACTGCAGCACCTGCAATCGGTGTACCGCGCTGAACAGATGCGTGCCGCCCTCGGCAGTCTGGCCGCAGACACCAAAATCCCCGGTGTCCGCCCCAACGTCGAAGGCCAGAAAGATGTGCCGCTGTACATCGACCTGAAGAACTCCACTCCCGAGCAAATCGCTGAGTGGAAAAAGGCCGCCGACTGCACGTGAGCGATCCCCAACCGGCAAGCCCTGCCCCGGCACCTCCTCTTGCGCCTTTTCAGAGCCGTTTTCTCCTGCCCCGGTACTGGGGCATCTGGCTGGGTTTTGCGCTGCTTTGGTGTCTGACCTTTTTGCCGTGGCCAGCCCAGCGTCAACTGGGGTGCTGGATTGGCGAACTGGTGTGGCAGCTGGGGAAAAAACGCCGAAATGACACCCTGACCAACCTGCGCCTGTGTTTTCCTGAACTCAGTGAGGAAGCCCGCACGGATATGGCAGTGGACGTGTTTCGCAATGCTGGCATTGGCCTGTTTGAAAGCCTGAATGCCTGGTATAAACCGTCGCATTTTCATCGCAAAGTCACCATTGCCGGTCTGCATCATCTCACCGAAGCGCAGGCGGAAGGCAAAAGTATTCTCCTGCTGGGAGCGCATTACACCATGCTCGACGCAGGTGGCTTGATCTGTCGTCAGTTTTTTCCTGCAGCCATTGTTTACCGGCCACAGAATAATCCCTTACTGGAATGGCTGATTAGCCATGCACGCCAGCGGCTGTATAGCCAGCAACTCGATCACGACAACATGCGCGGGCTGGTGCGGGCGCTACGCAACAAGCAGATCGTCTGGTACACGCCGGATCAGGATTTCGGACTGCGTCAGGGCATCATGGCGCCGTTTTTTGGCGTGCCTGCCGCGACGATTACGGCAACACGGCGACTGGCGGCACTGGATCAGTCTGCCGTCATGGCCATTCATTTTTACCGGCAGGACGACAAACGACCGCATTATCACATTACGATCACACGAGCTCTGGATCATTACCCCAGTGCGGATGTACTTGCCGATACTACGCGGGTCAATCAGCTGCTGGAAAGCCTGATCCGTATAGCGCCTGATCAGTACATGTGGTTTCATCGGCGTTTTAAAACGCGCCCGCCCGGCGAAGCCAGCGTCTATCTGCGTTCGCCCTAATCACAGCTGTAATAACCACAGTCACAGTAAGCCCAACCACAGTAAGCATAAGCCCAATCACAGCTACAGCCCTCATAGCCCTAGTAAAATGGGCTACACTAATTTGGGCTACAGCAACCTTGGCTACACTAACCTAAGCCACAGTAAACCGGGTCACAGTAAACGTAGCGGTTAAACGCTATGATCCACGCGGTGCCCAGGGATAGGTCAAAACCGGTCATGAAAAAACCCCTTACGATCCTACAGGTCGTCTCTGCCTTATATGGAGATCCGCTCTCGCGCGACGTGCTGGATTATTCGCGGGCGATGATCAACAAGGGCTATCGCTCTCTGGTCGCCTCCCACGATGGCCCTCAGGTGCCACAACTCGTCGCTGAGGGCGGCAAGCATTATTCCCTGCCCATACATCACCCCGGTCTCTGGACCTGGTGGCAAATGTTTCCCCTGCGCAGACTGATCCAGACCGAAAAACCTGACCTTATTCATGTACATGAGCGATTCAGCTGGTGGCTGGTACACTGCGCCCTATTGGGTCTGCCCGCAGCTTCCCGTCCAGCCGTGGTCAGTACGGTACATCAGCGCTGCCCTCCCGGGTTGTATTCGACAGGCCTGCTTCGCAGTGAACGCGTGATCGTGCATTCCCATGCACTGTGGGAGTTTCTCCAGCAACGCGATATACCCGGCTTGGCCGAACGCTTGCTCTGGCTGCCCCGCGGGATTGAACCGGATGAATTCCCTCATGGCTATCAGCCGCCGGCAACCTGGTGGCATCGCCTCTATCGCGAATTTCCCGAACTCGAACTCAAACAGTGGATTACCCTCCCCGGAAAACTGGATCACGACCATGGTCACGGGAATTTTCTGGCAATTCTGCAACGACTTAAAACGGATCGCCGTCTGGAAAATCACCCTTGGCACGCCGTGATTCTGGGTGGTGCGGATCCCCTCGACCAACAGTACCTTTACCAACTCCAGTCCGAAGTGGAACAAAGGCAACTGCATGATTGCGTGACCTTTGTTGGCCGAAGGCAGGATCGCCGTGACTGGCTGGCTGCCAGCCAGCTGGTTCTTGCTTTACCCGACAATCCGGACAGTGTCAGTCGGGCGATCCTCGAAGCGCTGCAGCTTGGAGTGCCGGTCGTGGGCTGGAAGCGTGGTCTGGCTGGGGAGTGGCTGGAGGATTTTTACCCCGCCGGCGCGATTGCCCCCGACGATTTCGAATGCCTGTACGAGCATGTCGTACCCCTGTTATGCGAGCGCCAGCGGATTCCAGCTGGCCCACTGCATTCCTTAAAAGCCATGACAGAGGGTGTATTGGCGTGTTATGAGTCACTGAGGTGAGCAGAGTGGGTCAAACAGGCCAATGTTTAGACATTCTATTGAGACGCTGATGTTTTCTTTAGAGGCTGTTGGCGGCCCTTTTTTGCAAATAACGCACTCTCTGCCTGTAAGCGATCTACCGTTGTCTGCAAGACCGCAGGCGTTGACCAACCTATTATTTTATAATTTATTCAGACAGATATAAGGAAATCCCCATGCTCAAGGTAAGGCTAAAAGATGGCGCTGAACTGGCCATTCGTGAATTTGGCAAGGGGAAACAGCCTGTGGTATTACTGCATGGCCTTGGTATGGACAGCAGCCAGTGGCTGGCACCGCTTTGGCCCTATCGCAAACACTATCGCTTTATTCTGCCGGACTTTCGGGGCGCTGGCCTGTCCCGTCGGGTGCATATCGCGCAGCAGGATGTGTTCCAGTCCCATGCGGAAGACATCCTTGAAGTGATCAACACCCTACAACTCGACCAATTCCTACTGGTTGGCTACTCGCTGGGCGGATCCACGGCCCTGCATCTGAATCATCTGGGCAAGTGGGACGGCGTCAAGGCCTATTTGCATATTGATCAATCGCCTGCCGTGCATAATCGGGCCGACTGGGCCTACGGCATGATGGGCCAGAATCAAGCAGCGCTGTTTGACCAGATGCATGCGGTACTGACCATTACCCGTCGTTTTCCAACAATCAGTACGCTGTCGCAGTTGCCGCTAGCGGAACGCAAAGCCGCCATGGCCATTTTGTCGGAGATATTTGCCACCATTTTGGGCAAACCCTGGATTGGCAGTCTATTGCGCGCGCTGGTCTACACACCCAGTGCACTGGCCAAAGCGTTTAGCCTCGATCATATCGGCGATCTGACGCGGTATCTGAACAGCTATCTGGCAGGAAAATACGATTACCTGCCCGCGTTGCACGGTTGCCAGACGCCCGTCACGTGTATGATCGGCATGCACTCGCCCCTGTATGACGCACGCGGCCAGCGCGCCATCGCTGAAACGGTCACACACGGTTCAGTCATTGAAATGGCTGGCTCGGGCCACGCACCGATGCTGGATCAGCCGATTGTATTCAGTCGTGAACTGGGGCGCTGGTTACGGGAGTGGGCCTGACAGGCCCTTGTCAGAGTCTACTGAGCTTCGTGTCGTATTTTCGTTTCGACTTCTTTTTAGTGGTCTTTTTTAGTGCTTCTTTTGGAGCTTCTTGTGGGTCTTAAAAACACAAACCCCAGCTAGGCATCCGCCGGCTGGGGTAAGGTGTTACGATGTGTCTGTCTGAAAGTCCACACCCTGTTCGTCTGCGTTATTATTGCCTGCAATCCTTGTCAACTGTCACATCCGTGACTTTGCTCATCTGCCGGAATCTCATCTCGAGATCCTTGGGATGCTGTCGGCGGGTTAACATTCCGTGGGGCTGTCATCCGTGCCCGTTTCCGTCTGCCGATGTGTGTATCTTAGTGAGGAGTTGTGTGAGCGAAAAGCACCAATTTCCCCAAGCCGTGTAAGCCAAAACCTACAAAGCACAGACGCAAACTTCCTTTTTTGGCACTAAATCACACTTTTCAGCACACACAGTATTCACAGTACCCGTGTTGCGCCCACATTTTCCGCACACTTCGTAACGTGCTCAAGGTATGCCAAGCCTAAAATCTTCATTGATGACTTAAAGACTGCAGGCTCAGGTATGGCGTGTTGATGTTACGGCATCTGCTACGGCTTATGTCTGGCTTCTGCTTTGGCTTCTTCTGTGGCTTCTTGGGCAGCCTGTTCTTCGCCTTCTTCAATGCGTTCCTCGGCTTCGGCACGGTCATCCGCAGTCGCTTCAGGGGCTTCCTGCACTGCCTCCAGCACCGGATCAAAATGCAGCTCGGTATACACCGGAAAATGATCTGAGCCGATATGCGGCACACGCTCCATCCGAACGAGCGAAAAATCGGTACTGTGAAAAATATGATCCAGCGACCAGCGTAAAAACCAATAATCCGCATGAAAGGTATTCATGAAATGCCGGCCAATGCGGGGATCCAGCAAGCCGCTGATTTTTTGAAACAGCCGCGTGGTATGCGACCAGGCCACATCGTTCAGATCACCCGCAACGATGGTCGTTTCATCGTGTCGTGCCACTTCTTTAGCCACCATTAGCAGCTCTGCATCCCGCTGAGTCGAGTCCAGCGCTTCGGTCGGGCTGGGTGGTTTAGGGTGCACCGCATAGAGCTGGATCACTTTGCCGCAGCGCAGCCTCACACCGGTATGAATGGACGGAATATCCTCACTGAGTCGAAACAGAATCTGTGGATTAATGAGCGGAAGTTTGCTGTACAAATGCATGCCATACAAATTATCCAGCGGCACCGCCACACGATAAGGGTAATCGTCGTGGAGAACCGACAGTGCCTGCTCCCACTCCTGATCGGTTTCCAGCGTGATCACCATATCGGGTTGATACTGCCTGATTTGCAGGATCAGTCTGTCTTTATGCGGATTGGGCGTAAGTACATTGGACACGAATAATGACAGTGTGCGATCGGGCTGTGGCGTCTTAGCCTGCAGCACCTGGACTGGCCAGAGTCGGCTATAGGGCAGGACGCGACTCAGCTGAAAGATCAGCGCGCACAGCAATCCCACCATCAGGGCACACGCCCATTTGCCACCAGGCAGCGATGTTCCCTGATGCCAAAGTACCACCCAGATCAGCAATGCCCCTGAGCCGAGAGCGATCAGTTGCAAGCGGGGAAAATCACAATCGCGAAACCACCATTCGTTGCGTGGCACCAGGCCGAGGAGCGTTGCCATTACTATCAGGACTGCTACGGCTTCCAGAAAAATGCTCATGCTCATGGTCTTGTTTTAAGGTCAGTAAGGGAGAGTTCCTAGGCTAAATCCTGTGGTGCAAGTTTGATGTTATTATTTTGAATTTCCTGTAAAAATACTTGGTAGTCCTGTAGGTTTCGCTGCTCTGCCGCTGCAGCAAACTCCGCCATGGCCTCAGCGAACGATTCCCCCTCCCCCACGTAGCCCAGCAGGACATCGGCATCGCCGCTTTTGGCGTGCGCGTGCGCCAGAACAACGCCACAGATGCCACTGTATTGAATCAAAAACTCCGGCGTCATTTCCTCCAGATCGAGGCTGACCTTTTTATCCCGAAACTGGCGCAAATAGGCATGGGTAGTTTTCTGGCCAGGTGATACCTCCTGAAGACTCTGGATGGGCAACTCTGTCCAGCCCAGAAAAATATCACTCGCGGCCTGTAGCAAACGCTGTCCAGACACCACACGCTCCCCTTGATGCGTATGAAAACTGCCCGCAATGCCTCCCAGCGCCGGTGCCTGTGCTGCCTTGAGCTGAAGAATCAACGGTTCGCTATCACCACTTTCTAGCAGTATCAGGGCGGCAGGCATGCCCACACTGCCCACTCCCGTGATCCGGTACACCCAGTCGCTGAGCGCATAGCGCTGAAAGAGCTGCTGGCGATCTGGCTGTAGGGTGCTTTGGTAGCGCTGGAGCATTACCTCGACCTGCTCCCGAGACCAGCCGGGCTGACCGCTATGCGTTTGCAATGGGCCTTCTTCACGAAAACGCCGTTTGCCGGTGTGCGGATCGGTTTCCGTCAAGCGGTCGCTCGTCCAGGTATCCGGCCGATTGGCAGCTTTATCAAAGGCTTTGGCAAGTTTTTCCCTTGCCTTTTCCGTAGAAAACAAAGCCAGTACGTCCTCCCTGGTGAGCAGGTCATACCATTGACCCAGCGGCGAGTGTGTCTGCAGTTGTTTCAACCGCTCGACATAGCTCTGCACGAGCTGGGTGACGGCCTCCGACTGCTGACTCGCGGTGCCTTTCAGGTCTTTAATCGCAATCCGGACACTGGTCGCCAGTCGTTTGAGATCCCATTCAAAGGGCGCCAGCACGCTTTCATCAAAGTCATTGATGCCATAGATCAGTTGCCGCTCAGGGCTGGCAAAACCGCCAAAATTCATCACATGACAATCCCCGCAGATCGTCAGCACCAAGCCACTATGTGGGGCATTGACCAGATCACTGGCCATCAGCGCCGGCCAGCCACGATAAAATCCAAACGCAGACCCGGCCATCCGTCGCGCCCGAATGGGCACTGAACTGGCAATACGATGTTGATTTTCCGCTTGCCAGGCCTTGAATAAACGCCAGTCCGCAGGCCGGGGCGGCACTACCGACAGCGACTGCCGGGGTGCGAGCTCGCGCTGGGACTTGCCTTGTGCCTGAGCGGCAGTGCGCGTGAGCAATTGGCCATTGAGGCGATGCGAGCTTAAATCAGACACAGGAATCATAGGGCTGCCAGAGTGCTGGGTTAAAAAAAGGGGTGGGCTAATAACGGTTAGGCCAATAAATGCAATCAGTGCTCAGGTCATCGAAAGCCTCCGTCGAAACGCTCCGTCCAAATCATGAAATTCCCCAATGGGTGTGTCCTTGTCAAGCAGGTATTGGTACACTGGAGAATGCGGTGCAGTAAACGACGACTCGCCTCGCCAGCCGGGGCGAGATGGGTCACACACAGTCTGATGAGAGGTTAGGGTGTTATGAAAGTAGGTCTGGTGGGTTGGCGTGGCATGGTGGGCTCTGTGCTCATGCAACGTATGGTTGAAGAAGATGACTTTGATCACATCGAGCCTTTTTATTTCACGACCAGCAATGTGGGCGGCCCCTCGCCTGTTTACGGCGGCAAGACGGCACCCGCCTTGATGGATGCCAACGATCTGTCAGCATTGAAAGCCATGGACGTTATCCTGACCTGTCAGGGTGGCGATTACACGACTGCCATTTTCCCCCAGCTGCGCAACGAAGGCTGGAAAGGCTACTGGATTGACGCCGCCAGTACCCTTCGCATGAACGACGATGCCATTATTGTGCTGGATCCGGTCAATAAATCCGTAATTGAGCAGGGTTTGCAGCAGGGCGTTCGCAATTACATCGGTGGCAATTGCACGGTTTCCCTGATGCTGATGGGGCTTGGTGCGCTCTACCGCGAAGGGCTGGTCGAATGGATGACCGCCATGACCTATCAGGCCGCCTCGGGTGCAGGCGCGAAAAACATGCGCGAATTGCTCAGTGGCATGGGCTACCTGCATGCCGGTGTAGAAACCCTGTTGGCCGACCCAGCCAGTGCGATTCTGGATATTGACCGCAAAGTCGCTGAAATGAAACGGGAAGATACCTTTCCCAAGGCCAATTTTGGCGCACCGCTGGCAGGCTCCCTGATTCCCTACATTGACAAACAGCTGGACAATGGCCAATCCAAGGAAGAATGGAAGGCACAGGTCGAGACCAATAAAATTTTGGGTCACGGCCCCGGGCAGATCATTCCCATTGATGGACTGTGTGTCCGGATTGGTGCCATGCGCTGCCACTCACAAGCACTTACCATCAAGCTGAAAAAGGACGTGCCACTGGACGAAATCGAGGACATGATTCGCTCGGCCAACCCATGGGTATCGGTAGTTCCCAACACCCGTGAAGCCAGCATGACCGATCTGACGCCTGTCGCCGTGACGGGTACGCTGGGGATTCCGGTGGGCAGACTGCGCAAGCTGAACATGGGCAATGATTATCTCTCGGCGTTTACGGTGGGTGACCAGTTGCTCTGGGGTGCGGCAGAACCCTTGCGCCGTATGCTGCGCATTCTGGTGGAACAGCGCTAGGACTATTAAGACCCAAAGCGATTCGTCCCGTCCTCAGCGGCGGGTCGGATGGCATCCCCTCAACCCGATTCATGGGCAACAGAATTCAGCCTTTGAATTGTCCCCTTACCTGCAAATGTGTTACAACATCCAGGCTAGTTGACGCCTATCCTTCGGGGACCTTTGGGCTCACTGGCCTGTAATTTTAAAACGATAGACTGGGACACCCTGCACTCTGCAGGACGGATACATGGATTTCGCGTATGGCGTTGAACAAAGGACTGTTGGCTCTCGCTGGCACCAGTCTCCTGATTCCCACACTGGCTCAGGCATTGACCATACAGCATGTGCGGGTCACATCCGTGATCGGTGAGCCATTTCGCGCTGAAGTGACGGTTACCGATATTGGTGGATTGACCAGCGCACAGCTTCAGGGCTCGCTGGCCAGTGACGCGGATTTTCAATTACTGGGCGTGAATCAAAATAGCCCAGTGCCTTCCCTGTCCTTTGAAACCCGTATTCCTTCTCCGGAACGTGGCGTGATCACGATCACTAGCCGCCAGCCCATTCAGGATCCCTATCTGGATTTTGTCATGCGCATCGGTGGGGGGCGTAATGTACGGCTACAACACATTACGGCACTGATTGACCCGCCTGCGAGCACTCGGCGCACCATGACAGCTGCCGCTCCTGTCTCTCTGCCTCCAGTTGTTGCACCCTCTACCGTCAATTCCACGTACCCTAAAAATACCAGCACACCCTCTGCGCCTGTTTCGCCTTTGACGTCGCCAGTTGCTCAGCGTGTCGCTACTGAACCGGTTGCCCCTATTGCACGTCCGGCGATTTCCCTGCCCGTAGTCACACGCATACCCGCCAGCCCAGCTCCGGTCGTTACGTCCAGCTCGGTGGCAACGTCCGCCTTACCCACTGCCTCACTGCCTCCAGTGCGTATGGCAGTACCCAGTCAGACGAGACCCTTAACGGTTGCCACCCCGCCAGTCCAGACCACTGCCGCCAGGTTCAGTCCAGCTCCGGCTGGCCAAATAGTCCCGACTGGCCAAACAGCCCCTCTGGCACTCCCCGCATCCAATAAGCCTGCACCGGTCGTGCCCGTCACTCCGCCCGCAGCAACCGCCCTGATGGCTGAAAAACCCGTGCTTCCGGCAGCGGTGGCGACTGCGCAGCCTGAGCCCAAGGCTCCTTTGATCCAGACAGCTGAAATTCCGCTGATTCCATTACGGCAAAGCCCGCCTCCAATGGATGCGCCACCTGAACCCCTGCAGGCATCCGTGCCACCACCTGTGGAAACGCCGCTTCGCGAACCACCCAAAAATGACGTGCCGCCTCCGGTGAGCACTGACACAATGGTCGCGACCCAGCAACAGGTACTGGAACACCCCCAGTCACCGACAGCGACTCAGACCCCGGCTGAGACACCCACTCAGGCCCCCACCCAGACACAGTCATCGACGCAGGAAATCGCGCCACCACCTTCAGAACTGGTTGCAGCGCAAACCTCTCAGCCGACTGTCGTGCCGACTCCACCCGAGCCCAGCGCAGTCCAGCCTAGCCCAGTCCAGTCCAGTCCAGCTGAAAGTGCCGCTATCAAAGCGAACCAAACCGCAGAACCCCCGATTACGGCTGCCGAAGCCGCTGCACTGACGGCCGAACTTCAAGCGGCAGAAAAGAAATCCGCCAGCATCCCTCCTCTGGTTACCAGTGCATCGGGCAGCATCCACTATCAGGTGCAAGGTCAGGATTCACTGTGGAAAATTGCCCAGCGCCTGCAACCTGAATTGCACATGAGCGTTCCCCAGCTGGTCACGACACTGCACCGCCTGAATCAACAGGCATTCGTGCATGGCAATCCAAACCAGTTACGCAAAGGCGTACATCTGGTTTTGCCGCCGCAGGTTCGCGAACTGCCCATGTCTGGCCCTGAGCATCAACCCACGCTTGCCGCAAAACCAGCACGTTCCGCATTGCCACCAACAACAGTCAATACAGGCAAAACCCAGCCTGCTCCACGGCGTGGCGCTCTGCCACGAGCCGAAATGACCCTGATTGCTCCCGGTAACGAAGGTCTGGCGCTGGGCAATGCCAAACAGGGTCGCACTCAAGGTGACCAGCCGCTATCGACCGCATTGGCCACTTCGGTCGGTAATGCTCGCGCACGGACGAAGGCACTGCAAAGTGATATCTCCCAATTGACACAGCGCTTACAGCTCAATGATCGCCGGCTGGCCATACAAAATGCCCGTCTGGCGGAACTCGAACAACGTCTCAAAGCACGCAGGGAAGCAAAAAGAAACCCGATGAAACCAGCAAACACCATACACGCCATGGCTCTTGGACTGGGGTTGATCACCAGTCTGGGCGCTGTACATAATTCGACCGAATCTGTTGCGACGGCAGCAGCAATGCACTTAGGGGTATCACTATGAAAGTAGTCATTATTCTGGTTATTCTGGCTGCGATCGCCGCGATTGCCTTTTTTATTCTGAAATCCAAAAAGCCAACGTCCACACCGACACTGAGCCCCCCGCAGAAGCCACCAGCACCGCCCGTAGGCCGTCCTGCGACCAAGACACACATTCCTGTCGCCAAAGCGCCTGTTGCACCCGTTCCAGCGCCGACACCCGTTGTTGCTCCGGCACCCGCCCCAGCACCAGTCGCCGAAGTTAAACCCGCACCTTCCGTGGACCCTCTGGAAGAAGCCGAAGCGTATCTGGCCATGGAACGCTATCCACAGGCGGTTGGCGTCCTGTCCAAAGCCTCGCAGGCAGCACCTGACCGTCCTGACCTGCAGCTCAAATTGCTCGAGATTTATGCGCATCAAAACGATCTGGAGGCATTTGACGAGCAATTTGATCGTTTCAAAAATCTGGCGACCGACGCTGAACTACAGAAAGTAGAACGCCTGCGTGAGTCGATTTACATTCCGGTCGTTGAACCCAAAAGCGACAGCATAGACTTTACGCCTTCTGCACTTCCTGTCGCCCCTGAGAGCCCAGCGCCGGAACAGGTCGCACCAGTCACCAGCGAGCCGGATCATTCACTGGATTTCAGCTTTGACAAACCCATCAGCGATGGTCAAAGCCCCTCACTGGAGCTGGATCAGAGCGACGATCGTGCTTTCCGTCTGGATACCCCGCCGGAAACCAGTTCACTGGACGAGCTGGAGAAAGAGTTCCGCACGTCGGGCATTCATACCGCACTGAATCTGGATGCCGCCGAAAAAGCTCCAAGTGCCACCAGCCTCAACCTGGATATGTCCCACGAGGAATTACTGCCTTCGCTGGACGCCAAGGTCGACCCCGTTCCTGTACAGGACAACGCGCCTCTACTGGACGATATTGACCTCGATTTCGGTGGCTCCAAGGATCATGATCTTTCCCTGCCTCCGCTGACACCTGCGGCACTGACGACTCCGGCTGCTGCGCCCGCACCTGCCAAAGAGGAAGTGGTTGACCTCGGCTTTGATATGGATGACTCATTCGATCTGGAGGATGATAAATCCGCGCCAAAACCCGCTGCCGATAGTCATAATCTGGCCGAAGGATTTTCCGACCTGGATTTCAGCCTGCCTGAAACGGGCGTTGCGGCTCCCAGCCTCGATTCGTCTGAGCTTACCAGCACCGCCGACAGTGCGGTCAATGACATGGCCAGCCGTTTTGACAACCTGCTGGAGCCTGGCGCTGGTGGCAGTGATTCCTTGCTGAGCCGTTTGTCCACCGAGTTTTCCTTTATTGGCGAAACCAGCGAGCAAAGCACCAATCTCAGCCTGGCCAAGAGCTATATCGATCTGGGTGAACTGGCGAGTGCGCGTGAATTGCTGGAAGAAGTCATTGCTCAAGGCTCACCGGAAGAGCAGGCTGAAGCCACTAATCTGATGAAAATGGCTGCCTCCTGAGTGAGCGAATCCATCCGATAGCGCCAGGCGGCTGTTTGCCTGGCCTCGGAAAAAGACAGCTTCGGCTGTCTTTTTTTATGGCACTTGCCTGCTTGATCACGTCCGCTCGCCTCATCCAGACACCAGCACTCATCACTATTGCGACAAAATCCGTCGTCCTCAGCGATGCTGTGGCTTGATCGCAGAGGATCCACCCCCAGAAACTGGTAGGCTGATTTTTAGCTGGCTTATTCTTAGTAGGCTAATTAGTAGGCTAATTTTTGACAGGCTGATTTTTTATTAGGTTTAGTTTTTAGAGAAATATCTCCTTATGGCTGATCGTGAATCGCTGGATTTTTCCCTGCATTATCTGGGCGGGACGTTTGGCAGTGTTGGCCAGCCGCTGGCACCTGCTCCTACCGCTACGGTGATGTCGTTTTTACACCCCTTGCTACTCCAGTTGCGCCCCGGCTGCTGGACGATCCATGACGAGTACCCTGCACGGGATAGCAGTGCGCTGGAGCCAGCGGACTGGCTCGGGCTGGCGCAGGCGATCAGTCAGGACTATGTGGCAGGTATACGGCGGGTCATGGTCATCATGGGCACCGATACCCTCGCCTATGTGGCGGCATTTTTGGCAGAAGTTTTTGTCGAAACGGATATTCAGCTGGTCGTCACCGGCAGTCAGTTGCCTCTGCTCACTCCCGATGCACTCGGCATCCGCTCCGAGACCGACGCACTGGATAATCTCCGTACGGCCTGCCAGCTGTTTAGCACACCCCGCTATGGGGTGTTCGTGGGCTTTAATCATGGACTGTGGCCCGCCCAGACGGTACAAAAAATTCATACGCAGGATCTGGATGCCTTTGCCGGACACCAGCGGGCCGGCTATCCGGCCCATCGGTATCAGCCACTGGGGACGCGTACCCGCGAGATGCGGGCTGCGGATCTCCAACAACGTCTGGCCTCCGTCAGCGACCGCATCGCTTCCTTGCGCATCGGTGTCTGGTATGCCACGCCGCAGCCGCTGGCACTGCTTCAGGGCAGTTTCACGAGTGCGCTGGCTCAGGCAAGGGATGGCCTGATTGTGCTAGGCTATGGTACCGGCAACCTGCCTCAGGGCGAGGGCTGGGATGCCCTGTTTACGCAGGCGCAGCAGCAGGGCACTCTGGTCATACTGGGCACTCAGGTGCCCTTTGGTGGTACGCAGAGCCGTTATGCGGCGGGTATCTGGCTGGAAGCTCAAGGGGTGTTGCCCGCTGCCCGACTGACACTCCCCGCAATGGTTGCCCGGCTGTACTGGATTTGCCTCACGCAGCACTCCCCGGCCCAGCGCCGCCGCCGATGGCTCTACTGTCTGGATGCCAAATCCCGCTATACTCCCCGGATGGAACAGCAGCCCTGATGGCAGCCGTAGGTCCTTTTTTCCGTGGCCTACTCAACGCCTGCCAGCGACCTATTTAGTACCTCAGTGACTGACTAAGTGAGTGTCTAAGTGAGTGCATAAGCGTGTCACCCGCGCCAAGGCCAGGTGCAGCGTTAGCAAGGGCTGTAGGAAGAGCAAATAATTTTCAAATGGCCACACATGACTATCGACAGTTCTGAACCATGCGCTCCCCTTCCCACTGCTACGGGCCGTATTGCGCTGGGGATTGAATTTAATGGTACCGGCTATCGTGGCTGGCAAACGCAGCAGGCGGGTGTGCCCAGTGTTCAGCTCACGCTGGAGCGGGCGCTGACGAAAATCGCCAATCATCCGGTCATCGTGCATGCCGCTGGCCGCACCGATGCGGGTGTGCATGCCAGCAACATGGTGGTGCATTTTGATACCACGGCCACCCGAACGATTCAGGGCTGGATTCGCGGTACCAATACCCTGTTGCCCCCAGATATCGCTGTGCGCTGGCTACACGTCATGCCCGAGGCCTTTCATGCCCGTTTTCGGGCCATCGCTCGTCGCTACCACTACGTCATTCTCAATCAGCCCTACCGGCCTGCTCTGCTGGCTGGTCAGGTGACACACGTCTATGCCTCTCTCGACATTCCCGCGATGCAGGATGCGGCCAGTCGCCTGCTGGGACGCCATGATTTTTCCAGCTTTCGCGCAGTCGCCTGCCAGTCACGGCAACCCGTCCGTCACGTACAGATTTGCCAGCTCGTGCAGCGCGGAGCCTTGCTCATACTGGATATACAGGCGGATGGTTTTTTACACCACATGGTGCGCAATATCATCGGCTGCTTGCTGGAGATTGGTCAGGGACTGCAATCGCCTGACTGGATTGACCACTTGCTTCAGGTGAAGGATCGTACGCAGGCAGGCATCACTGCGCCCGCAGATGGCCTGTATTTTGTGCAGGCTTATTATCCGCCCGAGTTTGACTTGCCCAAGCCCACGCTAGGGCCGGTATGGCTTAGCCCGCCGATTGCGACAGCCTAGGGAGTCGCCTGTTTGCGCTTGCGATATTCCACGGGAGTTTCATCCGTCCAGCGGCGAAAAGCCCGATAAAAGGTACTCGGTTCCGAAAATCCGGTCAGATAGACAATGCGCTCAATGCCTTCATTGGTCTGTGACAACAGCCGCTTGGCCAGCCGACAGCGATAATCCGACAAAATCTGCTGAAAACTGGTGTGGGTTTCGCCCAGTTGTGTGCGCAGCCGACGGGCTGGAATACCCAGTTGACTCGCCACTGTTTCCAGGGTCACTTCGCCAGTTTCCAGCGTACTGCCAATAATCCGCTGCACCTCGCTGACCAGATCGAGCCGAGCCAGTTGTTGCAATTTTTCCAGTGCTAGCTGTTCATGCAAATGCAGTAGCTCAGGTTCCGACTGCCAGAGTGGATAATCCAGAATGGCCGGATCAAAATGCAGTCGGGTTTCGGGCGCGCCCAGTCGTACCTCACAACCATAAATGCGCTGATATTCTGCAGCACTCGCGCCTTCACGGTAATCCAGCTCGATCAGCGTCGGGGTAAAACGGCTTTCTGTGACAAAACGGAAAAACCGCAACACCCCCATCAGCAAACACTCAGTAAAATGCCGAAGCACTTTCAGATCACGGTATTCGGCAATGCCATTGGTCAAATAGCACAAATCACCTTCGTGAACCAAATGCGCCTTGAGGGCATCGCTGACTAGCCGCTGATAAGCCAGTGCCCGCCGCAAGCCATCGCCGAAACTCACGCTACTCATAAACAGATATTCAATCACCTGACCACGATAAAGCGGCAAGTGCTCGCCCAGATGCAAGCCCACATCCGGATCGCCACTCAGCTCCTCTGCCGCATGCCAAAACGCAAGTTGCGCATTGAGGGGCGTGCGGGAGTGTGCCTCAATCCGGCTCAGTGCAACGCCAGCCCGGCCAAGGATTGCCTCAGTCGGCATTTCAGCTCGTCGCATGGCCTGATAGACCAGACGAAACAAAATAGCGGCATCGGTAGGTTCACTCATGATGGGGCTCAGTTTTGCTCAATAGTTCAATGTTAGGCTCGGAGTCGTCCGGATTTGGGCACTCCAGATGAAACATCAGGTCACGACATGGACACGTCACGGACTCGACATCGACACACCACACCCACAGTCAGGCAGTCGCTCAACTCACAACCGCTTTCACTACCCTATTCACTGTTCATTACAGTGACCAGCGCATGGGCAGACGCGTTGGGGCTGAGGCTTACCCTATCGCATCCCGCCGTGTCTCACAATGCACACAAGTGCCTGACCCTTTTTGGCAATCGGAATCGACTCTCAGTCACTCTGTAATGCATCAGTCAATGCGACTTCTGCCTCAATCACAAGAACACAACTGGGGTGCGCTGGACAGGGTTTTGTAAAAAATGCTGAGATGGGCCAACGTGAGCTGTCATCCGTTCAGCCGATCCCTGTGGTATTTAGGAGCCCACCATGCCGACTTTCTACTCCCTCCGGTTTCGC
>CAUJHL010000089.1 GCA_963204705.1 Pseudomonadota bacterium
GAATGCGGCCGAAGTGCTTCGCAAAGGCTGTACGGGATCGGTGTGGCCCATCGCCGCGCCGACCAGCTCCAGCGCAGACCAGATCGCCACACCCAGAGCGGCACTACGGGTAATCACTCTACCCTGACCTTGCCATTCATAGAGGCCATACGCCAGCACCAGACCCAGGGCCGCCCACAGGCTCAGCACCCAGAACTCCTGAAAAACACGCCCTACCAGCATCACCGCCACCGCCAGTAGCAATAGCGCAAAGAGATGCCGAATCCGCTCCAGCCATTCGCCACTACGCGGTAGTAACTTTCCTTCCGTTGCCCCCACCAGCATCAGCGGCGTACTCAGGCCCAGACCCAGCATAAATAGGGCCGCCGCGCCCAGTAAGGGACTACCCACCGTGGAGACAGACAACAACACTCCGGCCAGCGGCGCAGAAATACACGGTGACACCACCAGCGCCGATGTAAAACCCGCCGCCAGACTGCCTGCCAGACTGCCTGCGAACCGTTCCGTCTGGGTTCGGCCGTGCAAGCGGGTAAAAAAGTCACGTACAAAAAAAGGTAGTCGTAAAGGCAATAAATCCGCAGCATTGAGGGACAACACGGTAAAGAGTGCGGCAAACGAGAGCAGTACCACCGGCTGCTGCAGCCAGCCCACCAAATTGAATTGATGACCAAACAATGCCACCAGAACCCCGAGCAAGGCATAACTGGAGGCCACACCCAGTCCATACGCAGCGGAGAGCTGAAAACCATGCCATGCCGACCGGCGGTGCTGATGCGCCACCAGATTGGCGACAATAGGCAGCATGGGCAACACACAGGGCGTAAAGGCCAGACCCAGCCCTGCCAAAAATAGCAACAACAATGCCAGCAAGGGATGTTTGCCCAACCCAAAGGGATCCGACGCCACGCTGGAATCAGGGCCTATGGTGATCGTGTTGTTCGAGGCGGCAGTCGCCGTTGGGATTGAACTGGTGCCTGAAATTGAACTTGAGGCGGCAGTTGAGGGTGAAGTGGAATTTGATACTGCTGACGTTACTGAAGTAACCGCCGTAGCCCCACCAGGAATGTAAGTGGCCGTGGCGGGTGCCGCCTGAATGGATCGGGTTAAGGTTGGTGCCGGGTTGGCACCTAACAGGGGTTCACCGGCGTTTAGCGTGGTTTTTTTTTTGCTGGGGAATCCGCCGTTACGCCGGTATTAGCTGAATGAATCGCCACTGTCGTGGTCTGGGGAGGATAGCACAGGCCCGCTTCCGCACAGCCTTGCCAACGCAAGGTCACATTTCCGTTTCCAGAAACCGGCGCTGTCACTACTACCGATTCATGAAACACCGGCACTTTGCCAAATTCGGGATCGTCTTTGACTTCAGGCTGTCGATCAAAATTCAGGGCACCCACACTGACACCCTCGCCGGCTTTCAGCTTAAAGCGCTGCTGATACACATAATGCCCAGGCTGAACTGTCACTTCAAAGCGCACACTATGCTGAATTTTGCTGGCTGGGTTTTTAGCGGCAGGATTTTGACTTCCTAAGTTTTTACTTACTGAGTTTTGGCCAGTTGTTTGCCCTGCTACTTTTATTTGTGGTGGTTTGTCCTGAAAGCCCTGTACCTGAAACGCCTGTTCTACGGGAAGAAATTTACCTTTTTCCGGGGCAAGTAATGTCGTCGCGGAAGAAGAAGCCGTGCCCAGCAGCGAGCCCGTCGAAAATCCGGCAGCCACAGTCACCTCTGAAAACCCGCCGGCGAACACCCCAACACTTAGTAACAACGCAACACGGTAGCTGGACAGGCGGATGGTCAGAGGAGTAGCCAGATGGAAGGACAGGCGGGTCATAAGCACTCCGGCAAGGTTAGGCAAATACATTCACAGCACACCACTTATCATAGAGCCATTCTGCGAGGGATCAAGGGTGCAGGCCCTATTTTGCCGATCGGGCTCCAAATAAAGCCGTACCCACCCGCACCATCGTCGCACCAGCAGCAATGGCTTGCTCCAAATCAGCGGACATACCCATGCTGAGGGTGTCCCAGTCCTCAGGCACGCTATGGAATGAACGCACCTGTTCAAACACTGCCTGCGCACGCTGAAACGGATCGGGGCCATCAGAGCTGGTTTTGGCAGGAATGACCATCAGCCCGCGCAAACGCACATTGGGCAAACGGCTCATCGACTCAACCAACCCAGGCACAGCTTCTGGTGGACAGCCGCCCTTTGTGTCTTCACCATCAATATTGACTTCAATGCAGAGATTCAGGGGTTTCAAATCCCCAGATCGTTGGGCCGATAATCGTTCCGCGATCAATAGCCGATCCACACTATGCACCCAGTCAAAGTGCGCAGCGAGGTCACGGGTTTTATTACGCTGAATCTGGCCAATAAAATGCCACTCGATGGCTAAATCCGTCAGTACTGCCTGTTTGGCCAATGCCTCCTGCACGTAATTTTCCCCGAAAGCGATCTGTCCCGCGGCATACAACGCGCGAATCTGCCCCGCCTCCTGCTGCTTGGAGACTGCGAGCAACCGCACCGTGTTTGCAGGGCGCCGAGATTCCGTGCAGGCGTTCTCAATCCGCTTGAGAATCTGTTGCCGTGACACTGCCAAATCAGTCATGATCTGCACACTCTTAAAAAAGGAATTGGCCCAGTGGGCCGGGATGTTCAGGGACACACCCGCAACAACAGTATAACCGCTCCCAAAGCGCAGCACTGTGCCGGAGTCTGTCCCGACGCACTTGTATTCCAGCCATACATGCCCGAGGAACGACATGGATATTACCGAATTACTCGCCTTCTCCGCCAAAAATGGTGCTTCTGACCTTCACTTGTCCGCTGGCCTCCCCCCCATGATCCGGGTGGATGGCGAAGTCCGCCGCATTAACTTGCCCGCGATGGAGCACAAGGAAGTCCACCGGCTGGTCTATGACATCATGAATGACAAACAGCGCCGGGACTACGAAGAATTTCTCGAAACCGACTTTTCGTTTGAAGTTCCCGGTATCGCCCGTTTCCGGGTGAACGCCTTTAACCAGAACCGTGGGGCTGGCGCGGTGTTCCGGACCATTCCCTCGAAAGTACTGACCATGGAAGATCTGGGTCTGGGGCAGATTTTTAAGGATATTTGTGATTATCCACGGGGCATTGTACTGGTGACCGGCCCGACGGGTTCGGGTAAATCCACTACCCTTGCCGCCATGCTCGATTACATCAACAATAATCGCTTTGACCATATTCTGACCGTTGAAGATCCGATCGAATTTGTGCATCAGTCTAAAAAATGCCTGATCAACCAGCGCGAAGTCCACCGCGACACCCATGGTTTTAACGAAGCCCTCCGCTCCGCCCTGCGGGAAGACCCCGACATCATTCTGGTCGGTGAGATGCGTGACCTTGAAACGATTCGCCTTGCGCTCACCGCCGCGGAAACGGGTCACTTGGTGTTTGGTACCCTGCACACCACCTCCGCAGCCAAAACCATTGACCGGGTCATTGACGTGTTTCCCGCAGAAGAAAAAGACATGGTACGTGCCATGTTATCCGAATCCCTGCAGGCCGTTATTTCGCAGACACTGCTGAAAAAGACCGGCGGCGGCCGGGTTGCCGCGCACGAAATCATGATCGGGATTCCGGCGATTCGTAACCTGATCCGTGAGAACAAGGTCGCCCAGATGTATTCGGCGATTCAGACGGGTGCAGGCTATGGCATGACCACTCTGGATCAAAGCCTGAAAGGACTGGTGCAAAAAGGCGTCATCACCAATGCGGTGGCCAAGACTGCGGCCAAACAGCCTGATTCCTTTATGTAAACTGGACACCCTGACTCGTTTCCCTTCGCGCTATGTGCCTGCAACGTTGGAGCTACTGACATGGAATTTGATGATTTATTGCGCCTGATGGTGGAAAAAAACGCGTCCGACCTGTTTGTGACGTGTGGCGTTGCACCCTCGATGAAAATCAACGGCAAAATCATGCCGGTCACTAAAACCGCCCTGACGCCCGAGATCGTCTATCAGTTGCTCGACGGCATCATGAGCGACTCCCAGAGTCAGGAATTTCGCACCCAGCATGAATGCAATTTTGCCATTACGGACAAAAACGAAACCGCGCGTTTCCGGGTTAGTGCGTTTATGCAGCGCGACTTGCCGGGCATGGTGTTGCGCCGGATCGAAACCAAAATTCCGCAAGTTGAGGAGCTCAAGCTGCCCGCCGTGATCAAGGATCTGGCGATGACCAAGCGTGGGATCATCATTTTTGTCGGTGCAACGGGAACCGGTAAGTCCACCTCGCTGGCTTCGATGATCGGTCACCGCAACCAGAACTCGCGCGGGCACATCATCACCATCGAGGATCCGATCGAGTTTGTCCACCAGCATCAGGGATGCATCATTACCCAGCGTGAAGTCGGGATTGACACCTCATCGTTTGAGGTGGCACTGAAAAACACCTTGCGGCAGGCACCCGACGTGATCCTGATTGGTGAGATCCGTACTCGTGAAGTCATGGATTATGCGATTGCCTTTGCTGAAACCGGCCATTTGGTACTGGCGACACTGCACGCCAACAACGCTAACCAGGCGCTGGACCGGATCATTCACTTTTTTGAAGCCGATCGCCATGGCCAGCTGTATATGGACTTGTCGCTCAACCTGAAAGGCATCGTGGCCCAGCAACTGGTACCGACACCCGATGGCAAGGCACGCCGTGCCTGTATCGAAGTGCTGATCAATACGCCGCTCATTTCCGACTATATCCGTAAGGGTGAAGTCCATGAAATCAAAAACGTCATGAAGCGCTCGCGTGAGCTGGGCATGCAGACTTTTGACCAGGCGCTGTTTGAGCTCTACACCTCAGGCGAAATCACCTACGAAGATGCCCTCAAACACGCCGATGCGCCAAATGATCTCCGGTTGATGATCAAACTGGGCTCCGGTGCAGATACCCGCTATCTGGATCAGGCCACCAAAGGGCTATCGATTGACGACAGTGAGTGAGGACGACAGTGAGTGAGTCGGCACGACCGCTCACCTCGCCGTCAGAAATGCGGCCGGTTGTCCTGTGTTTCTCAGGACTGGACCCTTCCGGCGGCGCAGGTCTGCAGGCGGATATCGAATCCATCGGCCAAAGTGGTGCCCATGCGGCCATTGCCTGTACGGCCCTGACCATTCAGGACAGTCAGCGCGTTCACAGCTTTGAGGCGGTGTCACCGGCCATGGTGCGACAACAAGCCATGGCGGTACTCAATGACCTGCCAGTACGGGCGCTAAAATCCGGCATGCTCGGCAGTGTGGAAAGCGCGCTGGAGCTGCTGGAGCTTAGGCAGCGCCATGCTGGGCTTCCCTATGTCTGTGATCCGGTACTGGTCGCCAATAGTGGTGGAAGTCTGGGAAACCCAGCGCAACTACTGCCGGTTTTTCATCAGCTGATGCAGGTGGCGACACTGATCACACCCAACAGCATCGAGTTGCGTGCGTTGGCGGGCTGTGATGACCTCTCATTGGGACTCGAACGCCTATTCGAACTGGGCGCCCAGGCGATCTTGCTGAAAACAGCCCATGAGGCCAATCCAGCGCGCATCGAACACCGCTTACTGATTCAAGGAACGCTGGCTTACAGCTCCTATTGGCCACGGTTGCCGGGGGAATACCATGGTTCGGGCTGTTCACTGGCCAGTGCCATTGCAGGAAGGCTGGCCTGCGGACTGGACCTCCTCCATGCGGTACAGCAAGCGGAGTTATGGGTGCATCAGAGCCTGCGACGTGCCGATATTCCTCATGCTAAGGGCCAGCGGATGCCTGTCCGTTTCGTCACCAGTGACTCAGCGGCATTTAGGCAGTAAAAGAGCCAAAGGCCGCCATGAGTACCCTGTCAAGTTAGACATCTGCCAGTTCAATGACTTCAAAATCATGGGTGATGTCAACGCCACCATTCACCAGCATGCGGCTGGCCGAGCAGTATTTATCCGCAGATAAATGAATGGCCTTTTCGACCTGACTCGCTTTGACTTTTTTTCCTTTCACCACAAAATGCAGGTGAATTTTAGTAAAGACAGCGGGTATCTCATCCGCTCGCTCTGCCTGTAGCTGGCATTCCACACTGTCGATTTCCTGACGCGCCTTTTTCAAAATGGTCACCACATCGAACGAGGCACATCCTCCCAGACCTGCCAGAATTAATTCCATCGGGCGGGCACCGCGATTCTCGCCACCGTACGCTGGCGCGCCATCCATCTGCAGCTCGTGTCCGCTTTCAGTAGAGGCCTGAAACGCCACATTCCCCTGCCACGTTACGGTTGATTGCATTGCATCTGTCCTCAAAAGTCATTAGAGTCGTATTTGGCCGAACACTAGCACATCTGAAAGGCTAATGTGTGCCCGGATGAGCACTCTTACTCCCACTGCCGGGCAGCAGTGGCATTGCGATAGCGATACGGCCCGACAGTTGGTGCCGTCGATTCAGTGGCCAGGATAGCAAAGTTTCAGGAAAGGACGGACTCGACCCTCATGTATCCCAGTAGCAATAAAACCCTCTTTCGGTCACCCGTACTGCCACCGCATATTTCCCCATCGATTCGAATTTTGCTGGATCATGCGCAGATACGCAGCTTTCCAGCGCGCCATTCCATCGTCCATGCAGGGGATTCGTCCACCTCGCTGTTTTTTATCCTGCGCGGCTCCGTGTCGATCATTGTCGAAGAAGAAGACCATAAAGAAATCGTCGTTGCCTACCTCAATGCAGGGGATTTCTTTGGGGAAATGGGCCTGTTTGAGAGCCAGCCGCAGCGCAGCGCCTGGGTACGGACACGAACAGCCTGCGAACTCGCCGAAATCAGCTATCAGAAATTCCATGAATTGGCTCGTCAGTATCCTGACCTGACGTTTGCACTGTTTGCCCAGCTGTCCTTGCGTCTCAAGAAAACGACCCGCAAAGTCACCGATCTTGCCTTTATGGATGTGACAGGTCGCATCGCCCGCTGCTTGCTGGAACTGTCTGGTCAACCGGATGCCATGACCCTTACGGAAGGAAAGCAAATCCGGATCACCCGGCAAGAAATTGGCCGATTAGTGGGTTGTTCGCGTGAAATGGTGGGCCGGGTACTGAAAACCCTTGAAGAACAGGGCGTCATCCGTACCCATGGCAAAACCATTTTGATTTACAGTGCGTCGTCTAGAAGCAGTTAAGCCCAAAGCAGTTAAGTCCAAAGCAGTTAAAACAGTCTGATGACCCAGAAGTTCAGCAAGCCACCTTTAGGGGTGGCTTTTTTATGAATCCTTAGCAATCAATCATTAGCAGCATCACGGCCAAGCCGTTTTGCAGTGGACTCAACGGTACGTGACTCACCATCAATCGTGGTCGGCCCACGTCCCATTCCGCCGGGCATCCCTGTACCACCACCCATTTGGCGCATCAACTGCTCCATCATCGCTGGATCAAAACCAGGCATCCCCTGCATGCCGCCAAAACCACCCATACCACTTTGGCCACCCAGACCACCCATCATCTGTTGCATCATGGCTTGCTGGCGTTTTTGAAAGACCTGCATCAATACCACTTGCAGTTTACGCTGGACTGGCGGAATCAGCACAATTAACGCCAGCGCATCCGACAGCAGGCCGGGGAAAATCAGTAAAAAACCAGCGATTGCCTTGCCAAAGGCACCGGTCATCTGGCTATTGGCTGGGACTTGCCCTGCGGTCTGAACTTGTTGTAATTGCGGCATCAATCCGGCAAAACTGCCTCGCACAATGTTAAATCCCACCACCAGCGCGATCAGGGTTGCCCAGAGCAGCCACCAGCCACTGATAAAATGCGCCACCAGAATCCAGGTCAGGATTTCGATGGCAAATAAGCCCAGCAGCCCGAGTATCACGCCTTTCATGCAGCAGTCCCCTATTTACTCTGTGTTGATGCCATAATGTGGGATGATTATGGGGATAAATTTGCATTTTAACAGTATGAGTCAAGCAAGTCTTAGTCCCAGCCCAGATTCCAGAACGGATTCCAAATCAAGTCCCAGCCTCGCTCACCCGACGGCTGCCGTCACCCGTATTATTGGTATCGATCCGGGCTCACGCCTGACTGGGTACGGCATCATTGAACGCCACGGCCAGACCCTGCGTTTTGTGGATGCAGGAACGATTCGTACCGAGTCGGCGGACATGCCTGAACGCCTGAAACGCATCTTTGACGGCATCAGCCGTATTGTGGACTTTCATGCCCCGACAGAAGCCGCGGTAGAGCAAGTGTTTATGGCCGTCAATCCCGACTCTGCCCTGAAACTGGGTCAGGCACGCGGGGCCGCCATCACTGCACTGGTCAATCAGAATCTCTCCGTCGCAGAATACACTGCCCGTCAAATCAAGCTGTCAGTCGTTGGCTATGGCGCCGCCGATAAGGAGCAGGTGCAAAAAATGGTCTGTCAGCTGCTAGCCCTGCAGATAGTGCCACAGGCAGATGCAGCAGACGCACTGGCCGCCGCCATTTGCCATGCCCACGCCTCATCTACCCTGAATAAATTGCAATTACTCGGTGGCATGACGAGGGGGCGCGGACGTCGGCGCTGAGCGCTCAACACGATGGCCAGTCACAGTTTCCCCAGACTGCCGCATCGCATCACATCTGCAAGTTGCTCGATGACATCACTGGCGGTTAGCCCATGCTCCCCTACGGTCACAGCAGCACGATCGCCCGCTGCCGCATGTAATGCCACCGTTTCAGCCAGCGGATAATCTGGAAATTGCGCGATAACCCCTGCGATCACGCCCGCCAGTACGTCGCCCATTCCTGCCGTGGCCATGCCGGGGTTCCCCAGTCCGCAAATAGTCAGTGCAGTGGACGCCGGTGAAACGGGTTCTTCAGCGTCCTGCCAGAGATCCGTTTCAGCCGTGTCACCCTGCCGGTTCCATGCGTCCATAACCAGGGAGCCCGCCCCCTTGAGCACCCAACGGCCGCCATACCGTAACTGTAAATTCAACACCGCGTGATAGCGGTCATTTTCAACATCGCTAATGCTGCACCCCAGCAAACGGGCGGCTTCACCCGGATGCGGGGTAAATATCCAGTGTGCGACGGATTCTGCGGAAGGAAAATCCGGCAGTTCTGCCATGTGATACAGCGCATCGGCATCCATCACCACCCGAATCGATTGACCGCGACTCAACATACGGGGAAGCAGCCAGTCCAGCAATTGCTCACCTGCGGCACTTCGCCCCATACCCGGGCCAACAATGATGGTTGTGGCCTCTCGGAGCAAATCACTGAGACGCGTCTGTCGTTGTACTTCACGTTCATCAACAGTACTGGCAGAGCCAAAAAAATCCTGCTCTCCAGCACCCGCTAAATACTGGTCTTCTGATTCCTGAAACGGCAGGCTCAGGGTCATAATCCCCGGATTACGGGCGATGAGCGGGCCAATACCCGTACTGTGCATCACGGCAGTCACTTTACCCGCGCCACAGCGCAAGGCGGCCTCTGCGCTCAGCAGCACCGCTCCGGTCATACCGATAGCACCGCCAATGACTAAAACATGGCCAAAGCTGCCTTTATGAGCGGTTTTGGGACGATGCGGCAAGGGAAATACCCGATCCTGCAAATAGGCAATCGGCTGGAGAGTTACGGGGGCAGGCATCAGAGGCAATACCGTGAGCTCCCCTACCCAGGCAGGGCCCATTGCCGTCAGCAACCCAATTTTATGCGCAATCAGGCAATAGGTTCGCTCGGCGGCAAAGGCCGGTTCAAACAGCTGTCCTGAGCCTGCGCTCAGACCACTGGGAACATCAATCGCAAATACCCGACTCAGGCCCTTTTCCACACGCTGATTAATCCGCTGAATCAGCTGGGCCAGAATGCCTTCAGCAGGACGATTCAAACCCAAACCAAACAGCGCATCCAGATAAATCACCGCTTCAGGCATCACCCTCCCGAGGCTAACAATCGTTACCTCGCCTTCGCGGGCCATGTGCTGAGCGCGCCGGCTATCCTCCGTCGTCGGATCGACGGCTGCATAAACCGTGATATTCCAGCCAAGCTGGTGCAGATATAAAGCGGTTAACCAGCCATCTCCCCCATTATTTCCGGTGCCCACCAGCACACAAATAGGTATATGACGCGGTAGCCCTTCGGCCTGAAAATCACGATCCACCGCCTGCGCAACCTGCAGGGCGGCCTGTTGCATGAGGCCAAACGAGCTATTTCCCTGATCAAACCAGTGCTGCTCCCACTGCTGCAGCTGGGCTGGAGAATAGACGGGCTGAAGCGTGTGCGGCTGGGGACCCAAGAGGGTCATAGGGTGCGGCGCAGTGCGATTCGGGTAGCGGGTAGCGGTGTGTGCTACAGTGTGCATCGGAACATTCCTGGTTCTAGATGTCTGCGTAATGCTCAGATGATACACTGAACCTGTGCTGCGGGCGCAGTAGCCAGCGTCCTTCTGATAAAATTTCATAGGACACATTCTGCATTTTGACGGGGTTTGCCTAAAGGCAACATGCTTGCCCTACGCCTGCCACGTCACCCTGCCTGCATACACCCAGCTTGTCAAACCTGGCTTATCAGTCTAACCAGTCAACCCCAGAGACTTGTGCCGAACTTTGCCCTCCATGACTTCTAAGTATACCCTCAACGCATGACCTCAACTCCTGATCATCACCAGACCACGTTGCCTTCGTCTGACGTCGAATGGATACGGGAACAGGCTGCGCTGCTTGGGTTTGCGGATTGTCGAATCGCGCGACCGGATACACGCGATCAGCTGCCCCACCTCCAAGCTTATCTGGCGAAAGGCCATCACGGAGACATGCAGTTTTTAACCGAAAATCATGACAAACGCGCTGACCCGAGCCTGTTGGTTCCCGGAACCCGTAGCGTCATTTCAGTACGCATGAATTACCTCACGACACCTGCACCGCATCGTCACATTCCTGATGAGCCGGAATTTGGCGTAGTGGCGCGCTATGCACGGGGGCGGGATTATCACAAGACTGTTCGCCAGCGCCTGAAGCAGCTGGGTCAGCGCATTTCGCAACGCTACGGCGACGTCATGACACGGCCCTTTGCCGATTCGGCGCCGATTTTTGAAAAGGCACTCGCGGAAAACAGCGGACTCGGCTGGACGGGCAAACACACCTTGCTGATCCACCGTGAAGCGGGCTCGTTTTTTGTACTCGGCGAATTATTCACCAGTTTGCAACTGCCATTTGATCCACCAGCGACGGCGCATTGTGGGAGCTGTGATGCCTGCCTGCGGATTTGCCCGACACAGGCCATTGTTGCGCCCTATCAGCTGGATGCCCGCCGCTGTATTGCCTATCTCACGATTGAATTTAAAGGCAGTATTCCGCTGGAGTTACGGCAAGGGATTGGCAATCGGGTATTTGGTTGCGATGATTGCCAATTGATCTGCCCGTGGAATCGGTTTGCGCAATTGGCGACCGTGCCGGATTTTTTGCCCAGGCATGGGTTGGATCACACGCGGCTGCTGGAGTTTTGGCTCTGGCCAGAGGCGGAATTTTTGGAAAAAACCGAAGGTAGCCCCTTACGGCGTACCGGCTATGAAGCCTTTCTACGCAATATCGCAATTGGTCTGGGCAATGCGCCATTTTCTGACACCCTACTGACGGCCCTTAACCAGCGTTTGCCCGACCTAAGCCCACTTGTGGCGGAACATGCCCATTGGGCGATCGGGCAACAAAAGACCAAGCAACAAAAGGCTAAGCAACAAGAGGCGAAGCAAAACGAAATCACGCAACATCGAATTTTTCCTGACTGAAATCCCTATGCAGCCACAACAGCCACAGTACACGCCCGCTGAGCTACTCAATGAGCCGCGTAAACAACTGCGTAAAGAACTGCGCAAGAAGCTCCGACAGCACCGAAAGTCCCTCAGCACCACGCAACTGCGACAAGCCG
>CAUJHL010000090.1 GCA_963204705.1 Pseudomonadota bacterium
CGATCCGGCGGATGCCACAATACAGGCTCTGGTTCAGCTGTAAAGACAATTGCTCCAACACCTGCAGATACTGGCCATCCGGCTCGCTGTCTTCGTTGAGCCATCGAATATGGTCACGTCGAATGCCCGAATTGCGTATGCCCTGGGTTAGGCCCGCCTGTTGAAACCCCTGAGAGTGGCAAGCAGCTTCATACAGGTCCCTCGCCAGCTGTTCAGGCAGACTGTCATTGCGGATGACATAACCAAGCTCAATGAGCTGATCCAGTTCTGTGTGGCTCAGCAGGATTGGGGAGGTGGGATCTGAAGTAACCATGCGCATCGTTGTGTTCCACACTCCCAAAAAAACAGCCCCCAGCGGATGCCAGTGTGACAGGCTGGTTCATGATACCATAGGCCGCTTTTTCAGATTTCCCGTAGCACAGGCTCGGGCATTTTTCACCACGTCAACTCATCGGCGCTACGCAGGGCTGTTTCACCATGAATTATCGACATCATTTTCACGCCGGGAACTTTGCCGATGTCATGAAGCATGTCCTGTTGCTTGGGTTGCTGGAAAAACTGAATCAAAAAGATAAACCCTATTGCTACGTCGATACCCATGCAGGCGCGGGACTGTATGATTTGTCGCTCGCACCGGCGCAGAAATCCGGCGAATATCTGAGTGGCATCCATCGCCTGATGCAATTGGACAGTAGTGTGATTCACCACGCCCCCGCACTGATACAACGCTATGTGGCATTGACTGCCCAGCTCCGGCAGGAACGGGGCAAAGGCTGGTACGCCGGTTCACCTTGGATTGCCTTGCAAGCCATGCGCAGTCAGGATCGTGCGGTATTTTTTGAAATGCACCCGGAGGTTTGCGACATCTTGCGGGATGAAATTCGTGACCCAAGGGCTGGCGTGCATGAACGGGATGCCTATGAAGGTCTCAACGCCGTTGTTCCTCCCAAGGAAAAACGTGGGCTGGTGATGATTGATCCTCCCTACGAAGTCGAGCGCAAGGACTTTCCACAACTGGTTGAGCTGATAGCCACGGTCTATCAGAAATGGCCTACCGGAACCTATGCCATCTGGTATCCGATCAAGGATCGTGCGCTGATTGAGCGCTTTGAGAAAAAAATGATGCGGACTGGCATCCGACGCCAATTGATCTGTGAAGTGTGCGTCTGGCCGGACGATACGCCAGTAGGATTGAACGGCTGTGGGTTGTTAGTCATCAATCCTCCCTGGAAATTTGCCGATGAGGCAGATCAGGCCCTACAATGGCTGTTCCCACATTTACGCATGACACCCGAGGGTGGTCATGCCGCCGTGCGCTGGCTTGTTGGCGAATGAGCGGGTGAGGGCTTGAGCGAGTGGGTAAGTAATGCTGCACTCACTGCCTAAAGCTTAGGCTAAACAACGTATTAGACAACAGTGGCTTTTATAACAGGCTTTGCCACTTATAAAGGCAAAGCATTCAGTATTCGATAAGGTAATACACCCGTGACTTCTACACCGAATGAACCCACCTCAAAACCTGAACACCAGACGCTTAATGGTTTTCCTGCCGTGGACATCGAAGATGACGATCATGATGGCCTGACTTTTGAAGTGGTGGAAGTCGAAAAGCGCAATGGTCAGCGAATTCGTCAGCGGGGGATTTACCTGTTTCCAAATCTCATCACCACACTGGCATTACTCTCTGGCTTTTATTCAATTATTTCCAGTATGAATGGCCATTTTGGCAAAGCCATTATCATGATTTTTCTGGCGGGTCTGTTTGATGGACTCGACGGACGTGTGGCCCGCATGACCAATTCCCAGAGTGCCTTTGGTGAGCAATACGACTCCCTGTCCGATATGCTGTCGTTTGGGGTGGCACCGGCCATGCTGATTTATTGCTGGGCGCTGGCGCCACTTGGACGTATTGGATTGGCCTGCGCCTTTATCTACACGGCTTGTGCGGCGTTCCGTCTGGCCCGTTTTAATGTGCAAATTGGCGTTGTCGATAAACGCTATTTTATTGGTCTTGCCAGCCCTTTGGCTGCGGTGATTGTCGCCAGTGGTGTGTGGGTTGGGCTGGACAATAGCGGGATCATTGATATTCGGATGCTGGCCTATCAGATTCTGTACTGCGGCCTGTCGGTTGCTGCGGGGCTGCTGATGATCAGCAATGTCCGATATTTTAGCTTTAAACAGCTAGACAGCAAACGCGTGCCTTTTGCGCTCATGTTGCCGATTGTGCTGGTCATTCTGGCAGCCACCTATGACATTCCGTTTGGCGTCTTTTGCGTGGCCTTAATCTACGCGGCATCCGGTCTGGTGTCATTGGTGTGGAGCAAACTAGGCAGCAAACTAGGCAGCAAACCTTCGGCTGCTTGAGCGCCAGTCTCCGAATGTTCCAGTCACTGCCCGTTCCACTCTGAGCGGGCATCCTCCGCTGCATGGTTGCCTGCAAATACTTTAGGCCATTTAACCTCTTAAAATGCGCGCCGATAAAGTGCGAACATTCTTTTTTTCTACAACTCACCTAGTATTTCTGCACAAAATCCTACTGTCTTTGTCATTCTTTCCAGCAGTATTCTTGAGCAATACCGTACGAGACTGCAGGGATAACAATGAAACACACCAGCCAGCCCCTGATCCTCCCCAGTGAGATTCCTTCCGAAACACAGTACCGCAACCGGCGGCAATTCCTTCGGGAAATGGGCCTTGGCGCGGGGCTCGGACTACTGGGGGTTAATACCTCCAGCCATGCCCTAACGCCTTCAGCGGGCATTCCATCGTTTTCAGTTCCACCCGATCGTAAAAATTTACCGCCTTTTTTGCTCAACAAAATTGCCCAGCGCAAGCACGTTGCACCTCCTTGGACAGTACCAGGGCTAGACCTGACGCCGTATAGCGCGGTCACCACCTACAACAATTTTTATGAGTTCGGCACCGCTAAAACAGACCCCGCGGAAAATGCCGGAACCCTCCGAATTGATCCCTGGAAAATCCAGATTGATGGGCTGTGTGACAAACCGGGAAATTACACCCTGGAAGATATTCTGGCTCCCCATACGCTGGAAGACCGAATTTACCGGTTTCGCTGTGTCGAAGCCTGGTCTATGGTTGTGCCCTGGCTTGGATTTCCGCTGGCAGCGTTAATTAAACGGTTTCAGCCCAAATCCACTGCCCGATTTGTTGAATTCACCACCCTTGAAGATTCAAACCAACTACCGGGCCAGCGTTCCAACACTCTCGACTGGCCCTATGTTGAGGGACTGAGACTGGACGAAGCCATGCACCCCTTAACATTGCTGGCAGTTGGAGTCTACGGCCGAAGTTTGCCCGATCAGAATGGCGCTCCGATTCGGTTGATCGTTCCATGGAAATACGGATTCAAGTCAATTAAGTCCATCGTGCGTATCCGCTTTACTGAAAAAGCACCCGTCACCACCTGGCTGGCTATGGCGCCTTCTGAGTACGGTTTTTACGCTAACGTCAATCCTTCGGTGGATCACCCCAGATGGAGCCAGTCCCGTGAGCGCGTTTTGCCCTTAAAGCTGTTTCAGGCACAGTGGAAGGACACTTTACTGTTTAATGGCTATGCTGCTCAGGTAGCCAGCCTTTACAAAGGAATGAATTTAAAGCGTTTTTATTAAGGCTTTAATGGTGAAAATGATTGAATTACCACACTGCGCTCTTGCCCAGCAAATCAGTTAGAACTGTGATAACAAATACAAATCACAGCCAGAAGCTACTGCCACAAGTCATTGCATAGACCCGAGAGCACTCAATGTTTAGACGCTTAAAGCCATACTGGACAATTCTGTGCTGGTTGCCACTAGTAAGTCTGGTGATCATCGCGCTGGCATTTCCTGAACAGATGGGGCCGGATCCCGCCAAATGGCTGGTAGACCAAACAGGAAAATGGTCGCTATATACCTTATTTGCCACGCTTTCATTGACTCCATTACGGATTTTAACCGGACATTCGGGATGGATCGTGTGGAGGCGGGCGACAGGTCTTGCAGCCGCGGGGTACGCACTCAGTCATTTTCTCAGTTATACGGTCATCTTAAATCAACTGGATATGACAGTGATACTTGGGGATATCACCAAAAAGCCGTATGTCATTGTTGGATTTCTGGCGTTACTCCTCTATGTCCCTCTTGCGATCACCTCCACCCGTGGCTGGCAACGACGCTTAAAGCGCCAATGGCAGACTCTTCATAAGAGCATTTATCTGATTGCCATACTCGTGATGCTTCATTACACCTGGCTTAAAAAAGTTGGATTCATGGAAACATGGCCGTGGTGTGTGTTGTTGCTAGGTCTATTTGGCCTTAGAATTTATAACAAATATTATAAAAACAACTAGTTAAGTGATAATAGGCGATTGAAGTCTAGAGATTCAGTGAAATTTAATGAAATCATGGCCATGCTAATCGACGAAAATCTGCTTGCCACTCTGACCAAAAAAACACCAAACGACGCAAATTCGAGAAAAAATGAAACAAATGGCTTGTGTCTGTAAATTAAACCGCTATACTGGCCATCCACCACGAGATACATGAATCACAAAGTTTGCGGCGAAATAGATCAAAGCAAAATTTGTAAAAAAGTGGTTGACAAACAGTTGAGATTGCGTAAAATAGCCAGCCTCGACAAACACAGTCCGGACGACGGATGTGACGAATCGTTAACAGCTAAAGAGCAACTTGTGTGGATTTTTGCTGGTTTGATGAGAAAAACATTTCATTGAGCTGGTGGAAAGACTCGAAGTTTATTTGAGTAATTTCGCTAAGCGAGA
>CAUJHL010000091.1 GCA_963204705.1 Pseudomonadota bacterium
CGTTCCGGGATTTCCGGCATCGCTCGGGGTGAAAAAATCCTGAGTATTTAAGGCTTATTTTCTGACTCTTCCAGTGCCTTTCAGGTTGTATTCAGTGGCGGTGCACTGGTGGTCGGATACCGTGGAAATTTTAACGCGTGGCCTTTATTCAGACGCAAAATCTGCTAAGGTTGCCGCGCAGTGTGAGTGACATACCGGACCAACAGGGTTCCGGCTATTTTCTGGAGTGTTTCATGCAGATTTTTTATGACAAAGACGCCGACCTGTCCCTGATTCAGGGTAAAAAAGTCGCGATTATTGGCTATGGCTCACAGGGCCACGCCCACGCGCTGAACCTGAAAGACTCCGGTGTCGATGTCACCGTCGGTCTGCGCAAAGATTCGCCTTCGTGGAAGAAAGCCGAAAACCACGGTATCAAGGTTGCTGAAGTTAAAGATGCGGTGACTGCTGCTGACGTGGTGATGATTCTGACTCCAGACGAATTCCAGTCACGCCTGTACAAGGACGAAATCGAGCCAAACCTGAAACAGGGCGGCACACTGGCATTTGCTCATGGTTTTTCCATTCACTACAACCAGATTGTGCCTCGCAAGGATCTGGATGTGATCATGGTGGCTCCCAAAGCGCCAGGCCACACTGTACGCTCCGAATTTGTTCGTGGCAGCGGCGTGCCGGATCTGATTGCCGTGTTCCAGGATGCTTCTGGCAAAGCCCGTGATCTGGCGATGTCCTACGCGTCTGGTGTAGGCGGTGGCCGCACTGGCATCATCGAAACCACCTTTAAAGACGAAACTGAAACCGATCTGTTCGGTGAACAGGCTGTTCTGTGTGGTGGTGCGGTTGAACTGGTTAAAATGGGCTTTGAAACCCTGGTGGAAGCCGGTTACAAACCTGAAATGGCCTACTTCGAGTGCCTGCACGAGCTGAAACTGATCGTGGATCTGATGTTCGAAGGCGGCATCGCCGACATGAACTACTCCATCTCCAACAATGCTGAGTATGGTGAGTACGTCACTGGCCCTGAAGTCATCAACGAGCAATCCCGTGAAGCCATGCGCAATGCGCTGAAACGCATCCAGTCCGGTGAATATGCCAAGATGTTCATCGCGGAAGGCGCGCACAACTACCCATCCATGACTGCCCGTCGTCGCAACAACGCGGCTCACGGCATCGAAGTGATCGGTGGCCAGCTGCGTTCCATGATGCCATGGATTCAGAAAAACAAAATCATCGACAAAGAAAAGAACTGAGTTTTCTCTTCTATACTGTCGTGAGTTAAGACCCTGCGAAAGCAGGGTTTTTTATATTAAAAATCTTAAGGTTATAAACAGTGGCTTTCCAGATTTATGGGTTGCAGTAATCTATAAGGGAATGGAGTGACTCCGGAATTTTTCACCCGTTTATCCCAACATCGGGCCGTGCTGTTGGCGGGCTGTGGTGGCGGCTATGACATCGTTCAGTGCTTGCCCAGCATCTGGCTGTGGGAGTTTTGCCAGTTCAAGGGTATTGAGAAAATGGATCTGAATGTCTTTAGAGGGTTCTTCGCCGAAGATTTTTTAAAGCCGAAAATCGGTAAAAGGATTGAGAGAGCGGTCGGTGGTGATCATGATGGAGCTCTCCCAAAAAACAGGGCTGGGCCAGTTTAGGGAGCGGTGAGGAGACAGGCCAGTGTGGTAACTCAAGGAGTTGCACTGTTCCACGCATGACACACAAGGCACAGCCCGTATACCCTAAAGATAAGACCAACACATGCACTACACAAATGACACCGGGCTTGGCGTTTAATCGGCTTTGGCTAACATGGACAAAAATTCATAAAGGGAGGACTTCGATGAAAGAGTATCCGTTTTTAAGCCAGCTTGCGGCACGTAATCCTCATCAGCCTGAATATTTACAAGCGGTCCAAGAGTGGTATGAGAGTATCCAGCCATCGCTGGGGCGCTTTACTGACCATGAAAAAGAGGGGCTGCTAAACCGGCTGGTTGAACCAGAGCGTATCATTCAGTTTCGGGTTTGCTGGGTGGATGATCAGGGTCAGGTGCACGTCAATCGGGGATATCGCGTACAGCATAGCTCTGCCATCGGGCCCTTCAAAGGGGGGTTGCGCTTTCACCCTACCGTCAATTTATCAGTACTGAAATTTCTGGCCTTTGAACAAACGTTTAAAAACAGCCTGACGACCTTGCCGATGGGGGGAGGCAAAGGCGGGGCTGATTTTGATCCAAAAGGAAAAAGTGACGGCGAAATCATGCGGTTCTGCCATGCCTTTATGCTTGAGTTATACCGCCATATTGGCTCTGACACCGATATTCCAGCGGGGGATATTGGTGTAGGCAAGCGTGAAGTTGGATATCTGAACGGCATGTATAAAAAAATCAGCAATCGTACCGACAGCGTGCTGACTGGCAAGGGGCTTTATTACGGGGGATCCCAATTGCGGCCAGAAGCAACGGGGTACGGGCTGCTATATTTTGTACAGGGTATTCTTGCCCACCGGGGAGAGCAGATCGCCGGAAAAACAGTCGGGGTTTCGGGTGCAGGCAATGTGGCGCAGTTTGCGATAGAAAAAGCCCTTCAGCTTGGTGCGGTGGTGGTTACTGCTTCAGACTCGACCGGATTTATCCATGATCCGGCTGGATTTACCCAGAAAAAGCTACAGTTGTTACAGTCATTCAAAAATGATCAGCAACGGACTCTGGCAGACTATGCGCTGCAATGCGAAGGGGTTGAATTCTATCCTAATGAACGCCCCTGGCGCATTCCCATGGACATTGCCTTGCCCTGTGCGACCCAGAATGAACTGGATGCCGACGACGCCCGACTGCTGTTAAAGAACGGTATAACCGGGGTGGCCGAAGGGGCCAATATGCCCTGTACTCTGCAAGCAACCGAGCTGTTTCAGCAGGATCACCACTGCTGGTTCGCGCCTGGAAAAGCGGCCAATGCAGGTGGAGTAGCCACGTCAGGACTGGAAATGACACAAAATGCCACTCGCTTGTTCTGGAGCTCAGAAAAAGTCGATCAGGAACTTCACCGGATCATGGCAGACATTCACCAGGCCTGCGTCAATTTTGGCACAGGTCCGGATGGACATGTGGATTATGTCCGTGGTGCCAATGTGGCATCTTTTTATAAGGTTGCTGAGGCAACGCTTGCGCAGGGAGTCGTATAACCTTGCCCAGGGCGTCCAGCACCTGATCCCTCATGGTTAAGGAGATATTTCGATGGCGGCTGCTGGTGTTAATGGCATTGCTACAGTAAAGGCGGCACATCTGGTTTTCAAAAACCGGATGTCCACGCTGATGCTGAGTTTCTTGCTGGGTAGTGTCCATTTTGCATGGGCAAACGAGCCGGGGCAGACACTGGACGCGTTTGAAGCCAGCCTGCATCAGGCCATGCAGGAACGCATGATGGTTTCCATGGCACAGACCCCGCAGGCAGTCAAGCTGGACGATGCCAAAAAAAAGCATGAAATTAGTCGCATAGCGACAGAAATGACTCAATGTGCCATGACAGTAGTCAGGGCGTATCCTTCCTATATTCAGCAATTAGCGATTGATCGTACGGCTGAAGGCAAACCGTATACCGAGGTGAAACAGGCGATGGATATCGCCATCAAACAGGAATTGGCGACTCCCGGTGAGCGTTCAGTGGCCATGAAAAAGATATTGAATACTCGGGGAAAACAGAGCTTTCAATGCATGCTGAACATCAAAATGCTGCCCAAAAAATGATTCTGGGCAGTGTTGCTCACCGTTAAAGGCTGTCGTTTTGCAAAGGCAGTCGTTTTGCCAGGGTAGGCGCTTAGTGCTCACGGCCAGTTATGGCTTTGAGCAAGGGCAACATTTTCAAAGGGCCAGCGATACTGATGGACGTCAGCACGCCACTCATCAGCGCACCAACCACCCCGCATGACACAATGTCCTGGCCCGTCAGGTATAGGCCTGGCAGGCGGGTTTTAGGCTTGAGCCAATCCTGATCAAACCGGCTGGGATCATGGTTGATGCCATACAATTCACCAAATTGATAATTGCCAAACCACTCTGTCGACAAGGGCGTAGAGACTTCGACGTAGTCAATTTTTCCACGCAACTGTGGCATTTTTTGAAAGAGTGCTTCAAGCAGGCGCTCGCAAAGTTGCTCTTTGAAGGCATCGTAGTCCGCACCACGCTTGCCCCAAGTCTCATTTTTCCAGGGTGCAAACCACTCGTAAGGAGCAGGGGCCACGACTTCAATCGTGGAGCGATCGGGGTGACGCACGGCAAATTCTGGATCTTTGGCACTCGGGAAGGACACATAGACGATAGGAAAGGGTGCTGAGCCATCCTTGCCACGCGCCAGAAAATTGCGCAAATCGCCGTCGTAATCGGTGCTTGGGTAAATCCACAGGTTCGTTTTGGGCAATTGATGCTCAGTGGCGCTGCCTTTCAGACCGATATACAGCCCGACATGACCGATACTGGGCGTGACCTGATCCAGTTTTTCCTGATAGCCCAGTCGTTGAACGAGTGGTCGCGGCAGCAGCGTACTAAAGGTGGTCTGCACACCCGCGCTGGAGATCACGGTCGGGCAATGGATGATTTCACCATCTGCCATGGTTACACCGGCAACGCGGTCATTTTCCACCAGAATGGACTCGACACGCGCATAGGTAAACACCTCACCGCCACTTGCCTGAATGCGTGGAATAATAGTTTCGGCCATTTTCCAGGAACCGCCTACCGGGTAATAGCCGCCATTCAGGTAATGCCGTGCGACCAGTGCATGCATGACAAAAGACGATTGCGACGGCGGCAGGCCATAGTCACCCCATTGACCACAGAGCACGGCAATCAGCTCCGGGTTACTGGTCAATTCCTGAAGAACGTCCAGCGTGGTGCGATTGTGCGTCCGTGGGCCAAAGCGCTTGCTGAGCGGCTGAAGAAGGCCGGAAATGGGCTTGGGTAGGGTTGGAAAAAGACGCGGCATCAGCAGCCAGCGATAATCCTGACTGACCTCGCGAATCAGCGAGAAGTACGTGAGAATCGCTTCTTTTTCTGCTGGAAACTGCGCGATCAGATGGTCACGGTAGGCGCGGCTGCCGGCAACAGCATCAAACTGTTTTTCACCAAAATAAAAGCGATCGTAATGACTGTCCATCGGTGCCCATTTCAGGTTGCCCTGGGTCAGCCAGTCAAATAATTTCCGTGGCAGGGTGGGATAGCCCATGTCCCCGATGTAATGCACGCCGACATCCCATTCATAGCCGTTGCGGCTGTAGCTGTGGGTAAACCCTCCGGCGGTATAGTGCTGTTCCAGTACCAGCACTTTCTTTCCCAGCGCCGACAGAAAGGCCGCTGTGGTCAGCCCGCTCATGCCTGAGCCAATGACGATGGCGTCGTAAGGACCTTGCAGGCGGTTACTCCGGTAGCGGTGGCCAATGCGTAGGGTACTCGGGCTTAGGGTAGGCATGATGGCTCCTGATCATGGAAATGGTGAGTCGGTCGAATTTGGCTTATTTGGCTAATTGTGTGCCGTCCTGACGGCGATGAGCAGACCATACTCAGTTTGCGATTTTTATGCAACTAGTTGCATAATGTGCGCAGGATGACCATTCGGTTAATTGCTGCCAGTCGATCGTGGCTTTTAGTCGAGCGTGCGCTTAGTTGAGCGAGCGGCGAGCTACACAGGCAAAACACACAGGCAAAACACACAGGCAAGCTACGCCGGCGAAATACACACAACGGAGTTTATGGCTTTATGTCCTTACCACATGCCCTGTTATTGGCGCTGATTGAAAAACCGTCTACGGGTTTTGATCTGGCCAAACGCTTTGACCGCTCCATGGGGTATTACTGGCAGGCAACGCATCAGCAAATTTATCGCGAACTGGCACGACTGGAGCAGGAGCAGCTCATTCGTAGTGGTGATTCTGAAGCAGGAGAATCCAGCACGTCACGCAGCCGAAAGAAGATCTACCACATCTTGCCAGCGGGTGAAGAAACCCTGAGACAGTGGGCGCTGTTGCCCAGTGAGCCGATGCCCCTGCGTGAGGAGCTGATGGTAAAACTTCGGGTTGACGCGATCATTGGGCCGCTGGGCATGCAGCCACCGCTGGCTGCGAGACGTGCCATTCATGAAGAACGACTGAAAAAATATCAGGCCCTTGAGCAACAGTATTTTCATGATCCGGCCATGCCGCGGTCATTGCAGATTGAGCATAAAATACTCAAGGCGGGCATTCAGTACGAACAGGCTGGGCTGGACTGGATTGACGAAGTGGCTGCTTTGCTGGCAAATCTGGATTCCACAGTCAGTTAAAAAGCTGGGCAATTCACCCCCAAATTGCGGTCACCGGTCGGAATTTAAGTGGCATTTTGGCATGATTTGTTAAATTTGATTTCAACGGAATCCAAGCGACCCATGCTTTTTTCAGGGAATACGAAATGACGTTTACATTCAAACCGTTTGCAGCCCGTGTGGCACTGGCATTGGCCATCGCACTGCCGGGGTTGGTACAGGCTGCCCAAACGGAGGAAGATCCGATCCTCACTCGCTGGAAGGTGTACTACAACCGCACAGGCACCCTGCAATCCATTGTTGAATTTGTTAAAGAAGACGATGGCACCATCAGTGGTTATGTCCGAAAGCTGAATACGGCTGATCCACGGGTCGTGACGGTCTGTACCCTGTGTCCTGCGCCATTTACCAACAAACCGGTGTTGAACATGCGGGTGATCTGGGGCCTGAAACCCGAGACCAATCATCCGGGTAATTATACGTCGGGTTATGCCATGGATCCTGCCAACGGCAAGATTTATAAAGGCAAAGGTAGAATCAGCTCCGATGGTCGCCGGTTATGGATGCGCGGCTATATTAGCATTTCCATGCTGGGCCGTACTGAAGTCTGGCTCCGCGACGAAGGCAATTCCGAGAAGGAATAAATCAGGAATTTAGCGACTGGACGCACTACCACCGGATTCTAGCCCGGCTTCTGTTCAATAGAGGCCTTCTCCCAATGACACTCGATACTGGAAACGGGAAGAGTTGTTTCAGCTGCTGACGGTCAGTGGCACCCTCGCGGGTCTGTGCATTACCGGCGTTACTGTATTCAAAACACTGGGCAAAGAAGCATTGTCATCCACCATTGCCGATGATGTACGGGTGTTTTCCGCGTTGTTTTTTCTGCTGTGCAGTTACGCCATTTTCTGGGCGCTCAGAGTGCGTACCGGCTCCATTCGCTACTGGCTCACCGTTTGGGCGGATGGGCTGTTTCTGGTGGGCTTAACCGGAATGGTTGCGACAGGTTTTTTGATGGTATTCACAGTGTTGTGAGTCTGGATCAACTTGCTGTTTCTGTATGCCATAAGTGGCTTTTTTCAGCCGGTTCAGGCTTGCTTTCAAGGGGGTAGTCCTTTAGACTTCGCCTTCTTCAAATCCGGCGGGATGCGAAGGCTTGCGGCGTTGAAATTCCATAGGAATGGCGATGTTGGCAGGAACGGGCAAACAGACGGGGAGTGTCCTTTTGCTCACAGACTTTTTTGAAATACCTGGACTGTAATAAAGTCTGGGTATTTTTTTTCGGTAGACTTTTTTCGCAGGCATTTGCGACGGTCGTTTTGGGAAATCACTTTCCCGCAAATGATCGCCGTGACGTGTTCTGGGAGCTGGCCCGTGCTCTGACGACGCAGGCTACTCTGGAAGCTGTCTATACTCTCTCAATCTGGTCACCTGTTAAGAAGGGGGATTGGTCTTGAACACTGCATCGTCACCGTTCACTGTTTTCGAGCGTCTCGAATCCAACATTCGTTCCTATTGCCGTAGTTTTCCTGCCAGTTTTGCCAAGGCAAAAGGAAGCACGCTCACAGATACCCAAGGACGTGATTATCTCGACTTTTTTGCGGGTGCTGGTGCGCTGAATCTCGGACACAATCCACCTGCGCTGCGCGATGCGATCATTCAGCACCTGATGAATGACGGCCTGTCCCATGCGCTGGATATGTACACACCAGCCAAAGAAGCCTTTCTGAAAACGCTGGATGAAGTCATTCTGCGTCCGCGTGGCCTGAATTACCGCGTACAATTTACCGGTCCTACTGGAACCAACGCCGTCGAAGCCGCTCTGAAACTGGCCCGTAAAATCACTGGCCGTACCACTGTGGTGGCGTTTACCGGTGGCTATCATGGGCATTCGCTCGGGAGCCTTGCTGCCACTGCCAACCGCGAACATCGTCAAGCGGCGCACATTCCCCTGTCAGGCGCGACCTTTGTTCCGTTTCCCAATGGTGCCTATAGCCACATTGACGGTCTGGCTTATTTGCGTAGCTTGCTGGTCGATACCCACTCTGGTCTGGATTTGCCTGCGGCGGTGATTCTGGAAACTGTACAAGGCGAAGGCGGCATCTGGGTAGCGCCTACGCAGTGGCTGAAAGACGTCCGTGCCCTGTGCGACGAGTTCGGCATCGTGATGATCGTGGATGAAATTCAAACCGGTTGTGGCCGTACCGGGCCGTTCCTGTCGTTTGAGCGCGCCGGCATCGTACCGGATATGGTGACGATATCGAAGTCTATTTCTGGTTTTGGCCTGCCGATGTCGATCGTGCTGATCAAGCCTGACCTCGACATTTGGCAGCCTGCAGAGCATACCGGAACGTTCCGGGGCAATCAGCTGGCCTTTGTTTCTGCGGAAATCGGCTTGCGCCAGTTTGAAGACCTGAATCTGGCCGCGCAAACAACCCAGCGCGGCGAGCAACTGGTCGCGCAGCTCAGTGCGCAAATGGCAGAGATTGACCCACGGATTGAGGTTCGGGGTCTGGGCCTGATGATCGGTCTGGATTTTCATGAACTGGACAATACTGGCCAGCTCGCCAAACAGATCAGCCGCTTGTGTTTCGATCGTCAACTCATCATCGAGCGGGTAGGTCGTATGGACACCGTGGTGAAACTGATGCCACCACTGACGATCACCGATGCTGAATTGCGTGAAGGCGTTGAGCTGATCGTACAAGTAGTACGTGAAGTCGTCGCAGACTGGGCTGGGAAGGGTCACTAACCCTCGAAAAGCGTGTATGCCCCGTCGGCTGGCCTGTACGGGGCATTTTCATTAGGGCAATCAGTTAAAGAAGTCAGTTAGGAAAAGTCGGTTTTTGCCCGACTGGCTGACGCTCAATTTTTGACTCGATTTTTGAATTTTTTCGCCTCATTTTTGCCGACTGTTGTGTCCTGGAACTTGTCATGTCCGACTCTGCCAAACCTGCCCCGTATTCTCCTCTCGCCATGGCCCTTGAAGCCTATTATCAGGGGGAAGTAGCGTCCTTTCACATGCCTGGTCACAAGCAGCGGTCGGGACGCTATCCGCTCGCTGACCAGGTACTGGGTGCACAAATCTGGCATGCGGATGTCAGTGAAATGGGGGGCTATGATTATCTGCATGCTCCGCAAGGCGCACTGGTGGAGGCACAGCAGCTGGCTGCCGACGCCTTTGGTGCCGGCGAAACCTTTTTTCTGGTGGGTGGCTCGACCGTGGGTAATCTGGCGGCCTTTCTGGCCTATGCCAGCGATGGCCAGCATGTGGCGCTGTTACGCGGATCGCATCGCAGTGCCTATGCCGGCGTTGTACTGACGGGCGCCATTCCACATTATTTGCCCATGGTACGGGATACCGCCCGCGATGGCTGGTTCGTTGCCGATCCGTCTGCTATTGCCGATCTGCCCGACTCACTGGCAATGATACATATTACCCGGCCAAACTACTACGGTATGGCGGTGGATCTGGCACCCTGGCGGGCACTGGCAGACCGCACCGGCGCGGTGCTGGTGGTGGACGAAGCCCACGGCAGCCATTTTGGCCTTCATCCAGCGTTTCCCCGTTCCGCCCTGCAGGAAGGTGCGGATATCGTCATTCAATCCACTCATAAAACGCTGGGCGCATTGACTCAGGCGTCGATGATGCATGTGCGCAAGGGCAGCAAGGTCAATGTAGATGCCCTGAAACGGGCACTCCCCATGTTGCAGTCCTCCTCGCCCAGTGTGGTGCTGTCGTTATCGCTGGATCTGGCGGCGGCTGAGATTCGTGCCGAAGGGCCAGCGCTGTTTGCAGCGCAATTGGCGCTTACTGATCATGTGCGAAAAGCGATTGGGAACATTCCCGGGTTGGATGCTTACGGCCCGGAAATTACGGATGGCAACATCACGGATTATGACCCCAGCAAGCTGGTCATGGATGTCTCAGGTCTGGGCCTGACGGGATTTGCGGCCTCTGCCTGGTTGCGTGAACACCGCAAGCTCTATGTCGAACTGGCCGACCATCGACGCATTATTTGCTCGCTGACACTGGGCGATACTCAGGCTTCGGCGGATTTTTTAATCGAGTCTTTACAGGCTCTAGCAAATGCGCCACAAACCGAGCGGCAGTCTTTGCCGGCACTGGATCTGGGTATCCCGCCGCAGGCACTGTCACCCCGCGAAGCACTGGCCAAACCCATGGAAACTCTGCCGCTGGCCCAGTGTACCGGTCGTATATCGGCGGAATACATCATTCCCTATCCACCGGGGATTCCGCTGGTCGTACCGGGGGAATTGATCGACGCGCAAGCGATGCAATCCATCGAGGCATTTATGCAGGCTGGCAGTAAAATGGTGGGCCCCGCAGATACGTCGATGCAATTACTGCGGGTGGTGCAACTATCTGGGAATTAAGTTCAGAAACACCCCAGACTGTAGGACTTTCAAGCCGCCAGTCTTATGGGGAGTATCGCTGTCAAGGGTGTGCTTCGGGTTTCAGGAACTTGCCCAGTGGAGTATCATATCCGCCTCAATGGGAGAACGTACATGTCCGATCTACAACCGGTTGACACACTGAGCAGCAACATGTCGGTCACGCCCAGTGCCCAGGAATACCTGCGTGAGCTGCTGGCCAAACAGAACACCCCCGGGATTGGCGTTCGTATTTTTGTCGAAAATCCGGGGACGCCGCGCGCCGAGTGCTGCATGGCCTATTGCATGCCGGGCGAAGAAAAAGCCGGTGATCTGCAGCTGGTCTATCCCGATTTTATTGCCCATCTGGATGCACCCTCCGTTCCCTATTTGCAGGATGCGGTGATTGATTACAACAAGGATCGCTTTGGTGGTCAGCTGACGTTCAAGGCACCCAATTCCAAAGTGCCCAGGATTGGCGAAGATGCGTCGATTGAGGAGCGCATTGGCTATGTCCTGCAATCTGAAATCAACCCTGGCCTTGCCGCTCATGGTGGCAACGTGTCTCTGGTAGAACTGTTTGATGATCCCGAGGATGGACTGACAGCAGTGCTGCAGTTTGGCGGTGGCTGTCAGGGCTGTTCGGCTGTAGATATGACGCTGAAACAGGGTGTGGAAACGACCTTGCGTGCCCAGATTCCGCAATTGGGCCGCGTGATCGACCAGACCGATCACAGTAAAAAAGAAACCGCTTATTTTAAATAAGCGGTTGGCCGGTCGTTATTGGCCTGTTGTTACTGTATTGTCGTTTTAGCGAGTCTGTCACAGAGCCACTGTCAGGGTGGCTTTTTTGGCACTTCATTTTATCATTTCACCGCTCAAGCTACCGTACAAGTACCGCTCAAGTTACGGAGTGGGAAAGGGCGCTGAAGAATATAAAACCCTAATGCACCGCTTCATCTACCAGCTCGAAAACATCGGTTTGCGGATGCTCCGCCTCATACACCAACTGGTCGATCGACTGTTCACCATGAATGGCTGCCTGAATGGCATAAAAATATAAATCCACCGAAAAGAAATTGCCAAAGACCAGATTGCGAATCATCACCGGACTAATATCAATGCTTTCCAGATCAATACTGGTTTTATAGCGAATTTCCCCATCGCGTAAGTCCATCTCAAAGTTGCCCAAAATCAGCCCGTAATTAATCCGGGTAATCAGCTCCATCAGGCGGCCCAATCGCGCCTCGGGCACATGTTCAGGATAGAGGCTGTACACGACCAGCCGCTGGGTTTTTTCAAAAATGCGGATCAGGCTCAGCCATTCCGCGTGCTTGCCATGGACCAGCCCCTGAAAATTGGTGACTTCATCATCAGTATAACTGTGATCCTCGGGCATTTTATCCAGCGTAAAGCCTTCCTCAATCAGCAATTCACGAACTTGATCGGTCAGGGTACTCATACGGGACATCATTCCATGTGGGTCAATAGGCGGCAGGATTTAACGAGGCGACGACGGACATACCCATCACCTTTAAGAGAACGATAGCACAGCATACGATGGCATACCGTTTTCCTTTGTCAGTGTCATAAAAGCGCGCTTTACCAGCGCAGCATTGATCGTGAATTTTCAAGTTTCGAGAGTAATCCCCGTCCACGATTCCAGTAGGCGCACTGCCTCAGAAAAATCCGCCGGTTGCGGAAAGCTCAGGCTGGCGGCCCGCACCAGACTCTGGCTTTGTGCCAGCACGGGAGCTGGCAATCGGGCGGCCAGCACCAGATCCATAGCGATGTGTGTGTCTTTCGCGAGTAAATCCAGCGCAAACGTCAGGGGGAAACTGCGGTTAAGCACTCGTTGAGGAATGACGCTTTCACTGGCCATACTGCGGCCGCTGGAGGCATTGATGCAGGCCAGGGCGGCGTCCAGTTGCACGCCGTGCGCTTTGAGTACGCTGAGGCCTTCTGCCGCTGCCAGCAGGTTCGCTGCCAGCAGGGTATTGTTGATCGCTTTCACCGCAAAGCCGCAGCCACTGCCACCCACCCATTCGATTTTTCCTGAAAAGGGTTCGAGTGCCGGACGTGCTTTGGCGAGTGCTGCAGGCTCACCGCCCACCATGACCGTCAGAGTGCCATTTTCAGCGCCAATGGTTTGTCCGGATACCGGCGCATCCAGATACTCGGCGCCGTGTTCTTTCAGAAAAGCGGACAGTCGCTGTGCGACGATGGGTTCACCACTGGTGCAATCCACCCAGATACTGCCAACACGCGGCGGATTTGCGAGTATGAGCGCTTCGACCTCTGCCGTGGTAGGCAGGCAGGAAAATATCACGTCTGCCTGAACCGCTTCAGACAGGGAAACGGCTTGGGTGCCGTAGGTCATCGCATGGTCAGTCGCCCGCTGGGGTGTCCGGTTCCAGACACGCACATCGGCAAAAGCCTTGGGCAGATGCGCTGCCATCCGCCAGCCCATGGCACCCAGTCCGATAAACGCTACTGAGTGAATGGTGACAGAATCTGGGGTAGAGTCTGGTTGAGAGCCTGGCTGGCTTGGTGTAGGCAGAACAACGCTCATGAGACGCCCCGTAACGGTAAAGGGTTGATTCTAGCGACAAAAAGCGATCTTGAGTTAGCTACTAAGAAAATTTTCAGGTAGAGAAAATTTCAGGCTAAAATTTTCAGGATGCCTTGGCCGGGTGCGGATACTGTGGCTGATTCTGCGAACGTGCGGCCAGCCAGTTTATCATCACCGGCCAGAACTCAGCCGCAGCTGCCTCAGAGCTGATCAGCCCTACATGCCCACCGGGAATATCAACAAATTGGCTGTCTTTTGAGCTCACTAGTTGCAGTAAGGGTCTAACTGCTGCTGCCGTCACCATGCCATCCGAACGGCCAGCCCCCGCCAGCAGAGCGCAGTGGATGTCCTTCAGATAAATGGTCTGACCGCCCAGTCTAAAACTCCCCTGTGATAAACGGTTGGCCATCCAGACTTTCAGTAGCATGTCGCGGTTAATGCCACCGGGATAATCCACCATCGTGTTTAAAAATGCACCAAGCGTGGCATGGGCTTCCACCCGACTACGGTCATGCAGATTGCGTAGGAGAGTAAGATGGCCTTTCAAGGTGCCCATCGGGTCCATCAGTTTGAATCCCAAGGCATTTTGCTGACCTGAAGAATGCAGCAGGCTGAGTGGAATACCCAGAGGATGCCAGCCAGTACGAGCGTTTAACCAATGACTTAACCGGCTGAAACGCTGAAATTGACGACCCAGCGCCCCGGATGCATAGCTATCCACCGGGCTGCCTAAAATAATCAGATTGCGCAAATGCGCGTCTTTAAAATATGCCGCGTACAACAGGCAAAACACCCCAGCCATACTCCAGCCATGCAGACTGTAATCACTGCTGCCACTGTGTTGCTGGACATTGGCAATCAGTTTTGGCAAGGCATTCAGCACGTAATACTCAAAGTCGTGGTGCGTGTGCTTACGGGTAGGCGTGCCCCAGTCGATGAGGTAAACCTCAAATCCCTGTGCAGTTAATGATCCAATCAGCGAGCGCTGGGGAAACAGATCAAACACCAGCATGGTAATGGCAAGTGGTGCCACGATGATCAGCGGAATCGCCTGCTTCTGTGCGGCATTGGGTTGAGCAGCATAATGGCGCACACTGGCCAGATCGTAAGAAGCGATGATGGTGTAAGGGAGCTTGCCGGCCTGAATGAGCGAGTGGCGATCAAACACCCGGAGGCGCGCATGGTGCAAGGCTGTTTTTAGCGTTTCCATTCGTGGCGTTTGCACAGGGCGGTTAGCACGGTGCTGTGCGCTTTTCTCTGAATGTCGCTGGGAATAGGGCTGTGTCTGTGTCATCCCGTTAGGGATGGGTGTGGAGTTCAGGGAAGTCATGACAATGCTCCAGACTAAAAGAAAACACAGAAAACCCCTGCGGCGTATTCGGCCCTAATGCTGTCATCCTAGCAAAGCGAATCAACGGCAGCGCTGGCTTGGAGAATCATTTACACGGGCAATTCTGCCAATTCGCCCTAGGGTGTTCACCCCTGTCTATCACTCAAGGATGACCCTGCATTCACGCTTCATGGCCAAAAACGCTTGCATCAACGGTAGCGTGTACGCCACTCTCAGGATCAGCTTCAGCCTCTCTTGTCAGGACAACCCATGACTTCTGCTCTCGTTAAAGAACTGATCGATGTGCTTACCCTCGAAAAACTCGAAGAAAATCTGTTTCGTGGCAAAAGCCGTAATTTTGTGGGGAAACGGGTATTTGGCGGACAAGTGCTGGGTCAGGCATTGCGGGCTGCAGCACTGACGGTGGATCGGCCGGTGCATTCACTGCATGGGTATTTTTTACGGGGGGGTGACATCGAAGCGCCGATTGTTTATCAGGTGGAGCGTCTGCGCGATGGAAAAAGCTTTGCGACCCGCCAAGTTCGTGCCATTCAGTATGGTCAGGTGATTTTTCAGGCCTTGCTATCATTTGCCCCGCAGGAAGAGGGCCTGAATTTTCAGGTGGAACATCCTGCATACCCCCAACCCGATGAACTCAAAAACGAACAGGAATTAAAAAATCTGATTGCGCCATTTTTGCCAGAAAAAGTGCGTACCAATTTCTTGCGGGAACGCCATGTGGAGTTGCGGCCGATCAATCCAACCAATCCCTTTACACCTCAGCCTGAAGCGCCTTCCCGAGCACACTGGATGCGAGTCAAAGACCGTCTGCCGGACGATCCGGCTTTGCATCAGGCGATTATTGCTTTCGCGTCTGACTACGCACTGATGGGCACAGGACTGATGCCGCATGGGATTAGTTTTATGACGCCGAATCTACAAGCCGCGAGTCTGGATCATGGCATGTACTTTCACAAACCCTGCCGCGCTGACGACTGGCTGCTGTACGACATGAACGCAACCGTGACCAGCTCCGCGCGCGGTCTCAATCACGGACGCATGTGGCAAAACGGCGAGCTGGTGGTGACAACGGTACAGGAAGGGCTGATGCGCTTGCGTGAAACCGAAGAACATTAATTGATGAAAGCTGGTGGACAAAGCGAACAAGCATTTAGCTGTACTGAGCTCAGCTCAACAGCGGTGCAAAACAGGGTAAGGTTCCATGTTTAGCTCATTAAATAGCCGAATTCTGATCGCCGCCATCGCCGGTATCCTGCTCGGTCTGGCGTTGTCCGCCGGGGGTCCCTCTGCGTTGTGGCATGCGCCTGTCCTGTATGCGCTCAGTCTGGCCGGCTCCGTCTTTATCGGTCTACTCAAACTGATTCTGGTGCCGCTGATCTTTTGTTCGATCGTCGTCGGCGTTGCCCAGCTACAGGCCCATCACAGCATACACCGGGTATGGAAAGTCACCGCGCTGTGTTGCCTGACCACTACAACGCTGGCTGTGACGCTTGGTATTCTGTGCGCGCACTGGTTTGATCCAGGAAAAGGTCTTAATATTCAGCTATTTCATGGTGCCATGGCAGGGTATACCCCGGCGCATTCTTTTTCAGGCACCGAGTTTATCCAGCAATTTATTAATGGCCTGCTGGTCAATCCCTTTAAGGCCATGGCAGAAAACAACATTCTTGCCATCGTACTGTTTGCCCTGCTCGTGGGTGCCGGACTTGTCTCCGGCAAAAAACGTTTTAATCAGTTACACACCTTTATGGAGCAAGCCTTTCAGCTGGTGATGGTGCTAGTGGGCTGGATCATGCAGTTGGCTCCGATGGGGATTTTTGCCCTGCTGGCCAAGCTGGTTGCCACTGAAAATCTCGACATATTGGGCAGTCTGGCAACATTTGCTGTTGTAGTCACCGGCAGTACCCTCTTTCATGGCTTGATTGTGTTACCGGCCCTGCTGTGGATTTTTGGCAAAATGTCACCGCTGACTTTTTTCAGAGGGGCGCGGCCTGCGCTGATCACAGCATTTGCCACCAGTTCCAGCTCAGCCACATTACCGGTCAGTTTGCGGTGTACCGAGGACAATCTCGGCGTTCATCCGTCGATCGCAGGTTTCGTCGTGCCCATCGGCTCACAAATGAACATGGATGGTACGGCGCTCTACGAAGCCGCTGCGGCGCTGTTCATTGCCAATCTGGTGGGAATGGATCTGACGATTGGGCAGCAGGTGATCGTCTGTCTTACCGCCATGCTGGCGTCACTGGGCGCACCTGGGATTCCCAGTGCCGGCATGGTCACTATGATCATGGTGCTGCAATCGGTGGGATTACCTGCTGAAGCCGTTGCGATCCTGTTACCGATTGACCGGCTGCTCGATACGGTACGCACCGTGGTAAACGTACAAGGTGATCTGATGATCAGTGTTGTGGTGGAGCGTTTTGTGGGCGCGCCGGAAAAGGGTGCAGAGGGTGCGGAATCAACCATAGTATGAATAGAGCCTTATTTTTGGACCGAGATGGCGTGATCAATCAGGATTTGGGCTACGTACATTCGCGAGAAAAGTGCATTTTTTATCCTGAAATCTTTGACGTTATTCGACTCGCAAACGAGACTGGTTATAAGGTTATTATCGTCACCAATCAGGCCGGTATCGGTAGGGGATATTATACAGAGAATGCCTATCAAGAGTTTATGCGCTGGATGATGAATGAGCTAAACTCAAAAGGATGTTGGGTGGATAAATACTACCATTGTCCTCATCATCCTTTTCGTGCAAAAGGAATTTATCTGGAAGACTGTAACTGCAGAAAACCGAAGCCAGGGATGTTTATGAGAGCCATAGAGGATTTCAATGTGAAAGTTGATGAATCCATCATGATTGGTGATAATGAGTGGGATGTAGAGGCGGCGAAGAAAGTGCATATTAAGAATTTAATAAAAATTACTCCAAATAGGGCTTTAGAAAATACCTGTGCAAATTATCTTGCCGCATCACATGCTGAGCTGTATGAAATTGTGGGGAAAATAATGGAAATTAAAAAATTCCATTAAATGCCAGTTAGTTTATTGCTTCTGATTACTCAGGTGATAATTGCGGATTAAAAGGCATACACACCCAAAAAAAACGATCGCATTCGTGCTCTGATGTTTTATTTTATACGGGAGTAATCTTAAATAACAGATAATTTCATAAAAATAAACTGCCTTTAAAAATTCAGGACCAAAATTTTGAACAATGAACTCGCAGTAGCGAGTATGCATGGCCTGGTACGATTCTGATGTGGATAAGTCTATTTTTAAAGTAGAATCATTATACTCAAAAGGGATTCCTTTATTCAGTTTTTCATAGCCCAGATTCAGGGATTGCATTAATTTTGACCAATCGATTAAGGGTGAGTTGAAAATATTTTCAGGATTAGGGTCAATGGCAAACCATGAAATATTTGCGGAATAGCCAATAATAATATTTTCAATGGTAAAATCTCCATGAATTACAGTGGTGTCAAAATTATAAAGTTGGTCAATAAACCAGGTATAATCAAGAAATGAGTTCCATTCATCTAGCGCAATTCGTTCGTTTTGAATGGTAATAAAGCCATTATTAAAGAGTTCGGAGAAAAACGATTTAATTACTTCAATCGTGTAAATTATTTTTTGAGTATGAAACTTGGCTAAATCTTCCGGGCTAGCACTAGTGGCGGGGAATAAACAATGGAAGCTTTTTAGTTGAATGCATATATCATCCAGAATGCCGGAAGATATTTCTACGGGGTTGTTTTGAATGAACTCATAAAAATCCACAGAAGGACTTTTTAAAGTCATATCATAGTAATATCCACTAGAAGTGATCGTATCATGAATCACGTTTACTAGTGGGAGATTAGAACTGCTATAAGTCCTAAGCCAGTTGAATTGCTCAGTTAGTTTTGTTTGAGCATCTTTATTAACATATTTACGGATAAACATTCCATTAACATTTTCGACAACGGCAGTGATGGCACCGGAGCCTCCATTATAAACTTTATGGACTCGTGCATCACCAATGGCTTGTAGCCCAAAATTTCTGAGTGAATACTCATTTGTCGCAAATAAGGAGGAGAGAAAATTTTCAAAATCGGAATTGGTAGTAAAGTTATGGTGAAAATATGTGCTAATGGTATGGGAGGTACTCGGGAAGAGTATTTCTTTGGACCTTGTAATCAGGCTATAACTATCCTTTAGATTGAATAGAGAGTAACATAGTAAAATTGCTATCGGAGTAAGCGTGTAAAGAATAAATAAAGAGTTTTTAAAATCTCCAAACACCGAGGTAGATAAAAATGTAGAGGATAAAGGATTTAAAAATAAAATATTTATGACATTATCAAAAGTTATTCCTGTTGAATATGAAAACAAAAGATAGGATAAGAGATAAAATGACCACATCAGTAATGAAGTTGTTAAAAATAAAGGTGTGAACATTTTTTTGTTGAATAAAAGCTGAGACGTTGACCATAAAAAATCAATTAAAAATGTCTGAATTCTATGATTGAAAATTTTAATGAATAACCCGGTATACTTTCTAAAAACCTGTGATCTATCAATTAGGACTATAAAGAATAAAAAGAACGCTATGAGTAAGGGAAATCCGGTAAAAACAGTTAAATTTCTAAAGACAGCCAAATAAATAATTAAAAGGCAAATAACGTCAATTATACGTTCTGCAACTACCGTCGCAGCGGTTTGGCTGCTTTTAATTTTCCAATACCACGAAAGTAAAATAACCCGAACTAATTCGCCAATGCGAAAAGGTAAAATAAAGTTTATGGCATAAGCTACGGAAAGAGACAAAATTAGGCTGTAGCGATCCTTTTGGATTGCAACTGGGAACAGCATCTTCCATCGGTACGCACGGGTTATATGTCCCATAACTAATAGGAGGCAAGAGAGCGTAAAGAGAAAAATCGTATTCATGTGACTAAGGTGTTCTGTAGTGCCCGTAAATCACTTTTGAGGGCTAGGGAATATTCAGAGGGCGTACCAAATGATAGGTGGTAAGCTAAATTCAAATGGGGTATAGGCTTGGTTAATTTAGGACTATTATATAGCCCGCTGATATACAACTCATTATATTGGCAATCTTTAATGTACTCGGCATATAATTTTTTAAAAATCCAGTCAGAGCTAAAAAGGTAGCAGCCAGCAATTGCTGATTGACTAACCACTTCTTTCTCCTTTGTGCCAACCGCGTTGTGTTCTCGATCGTAAATAATATAGGAATAAGCTGGATTGTTGGAGTTAAAGGTTAATAAGCCCGCTGAATCTTGATGGCTTAAAATATTTGAAATTACAGCAGGGTGGTTTAAATAAAAGGCATGGTCACAGTCATTAATTATTAAAGGTCCTGGAATAGAACAGAGTCGTAGGGCTTGAAAGACGGTGTCGGCTGCTCCAAGGGTGGGATTACTCAAGGTGATTATTCTAGCGTAAGGGAAGTAATTTAAAATAGCACGATCAATAGAATATTGATCTACATGCTCTTGTAATACGACATATACAAGATCACATGGTCCAAATGCGGTGAGTGCCGATTGTGTCGCCCACCAAAAAAAGGGTTTATCCAGCAAAGTGATTAATGGCTTTAAAGGAGAATCTTCCATTTGCTTAAATCGTGTACCTAAGCCTGCCATGGGGAGTAGGAGGGTGGGTTTCATGGGTAGTTACTCGGCTGAATGTCTGGGTGTGCTAGTTCAATAGAGCGGTAAGTTTTAAGATAATTTTTAATATCGTAAAAACTGGAGTTGCTTGAATTTTGACGTAATGAACTTAATTTTATATCTGCAGAAATTTTTAAATGAGATATTTCTTCAGGTGTATACTCGTGAGTATTTAAAATTCCATAGTAATCCTTTTCATAAATAATAGTCTGGGAATCGACCAAAGCATAAATATATCTAACGCTAAACTCTTCATTTTCTTTTTCGTTCACAACCGGGGTGTAGCCATAATATGTATTATCAGCTTTGTCCCCAAATTTTGTTATAAATGTTCTCATTGGACTTTTTAGCTCTTTGCATTTAAAGGCCTGGCTTACTTGTAATGCGAAATTTTCTTCCCATCGAATACGAGAAAGAAAATATTGTGGTTCTGTTCTTATGTGAAAAACTCTCGTACTTCCATTGTTAAATGTCGAAAATCCATAACAGCCAGGGAAAACTTTAGAGGATATTTCTGGTACGTACCCTTTTTGAATCATGATTAGTCTAAAGTAGAGCTCATCATTGTATTTTGTGGAAATAACCACATAATTTTTTTTGGCCTCAAAATGATTCGCTAAATTTTGCAAAGTCAATTCATTGTCAGTCACTGTTTTTTGCCATTGATTCCACAGCTTAATTGAGTAAACACGGCCTAATAAAACATGAGGGCCATCATGCATCCATAGAAAAGTTGCTGGCGAAAAAAATATCCACAAGCAATAAAGCGACAAACCAAAAAATAGTTGTTTCCGCTCTACTAGCCTTGATGACACTGAATCAAAGAAAAATTGTACTCCCAGACCTCCATAGATGGCTATTGCCACTGACAATAACGGTAATACATAGCGAATTTCAGAAAGCTTTGGAGAGAAAATGATTAATATAAAAGCGAAGACCAAGCACAAAGCTGTATATAGCCGATTTTTATAAAAATCTCTATTCGGGTTGGAAAGACAAAGAATTGAGCCAATCGCAATAAAAGGTACAATCATAAAGCCAAAAAAATAAGTTCTAACTGTTATTCCTAGATTTGATGAGTATTGCACTAGTTTGAAAAAGTCTTTCATATCCAACAGCTGTGTCCAGATGTAAAATCCATTGATCCACGCGCTGATTAGCAAACAAAACACTGTTCCAAGTACAATAGTGGCGGTGGCTTTGCAAGATATATAAAGTGATTTATTAAAAAACCAAACAGTGAGTAAAAATAAGGGAGCAGCAAAGACTGCATCTAATCTGCACAGGAGGGCTATTCCAGCTGAAATCCCGCTTACAAAATTGAATAATACTCTGTCATCTTGCCTAATTAGTGCGAGTGCTAAAGCTAAAAACGCTGCTGAAACAATATTATCATTATAAAAAAAACTAATTTCACAGATTCCATTGGTGGCGAGTAAAGCAATTAAAGAGTGGATATAGGGTACATTAAATGTTTTTTTGGCATAATGACTGCTGCTCGCGATCAATAGTACAAAGCTAAAAATAACTAATATTTTATATGCGGTATTTCCAAGAGTGGGGAAAAAATAGTATATGGCCGTTAAAATATTGATCACAGCACTTCTGGTGTACAGAATATAGTCTGTCACACGTGGTAGATAAGGATCATGAATAACTGTGGGGTGAGTGGCTTTTAAAAGTGCGATGGATTCTGTTTGTGCGCTAAATCCTTCAACATGTACAGAACTCAAAATTGGTGTGAGGCAATACAGTAGTATAATAATAAATACCGAAATCGCGCTGATTTTTTTTAGATCAACCCTCTGTTTTATTCCTTTGGAGTTGATTATTTGCATGGGAGCTTTTGGGTTAATCATTACATGCTGCCTTTGAATAGCTAGTCCTGAAATCGAATAGTAAATGTATAGTCTGAAAATTTTTCGTCCCTATGATCAGATGTTAAAAAAATCTTATTTTTAAAAACATAAGATAATAATATTTTTAGAGTTTTCATGGATTGAGAGTACAATTTAACATTTGAAATTTGATCGGTTTCTTTCCAGCTAATTGGGAAAAATTTATAATCAAATTGATTGCAAAGAAATATAAGTAAAAAAACGTTAAATCTTAAGTCATCGGAAAATTTAAAAACTTCTTTTCTTGCGAAAACCGAATGACTAAAAATGTTTAGTCCAGATCCTAGGTCATGAATTGGCTTGGTCAGAGCTATGCTAAAGAGTATATTAAAAATTTTGTTTCCCAAAATTCTGAATTCTGAATATCCATTTAAAGTAGAATTCGGCATAAAACGTGCCCCAAGCATGGCTTCATGTTGAAGGTGTAATAAGTTTTTTAGAATAGGCTCCAAGTCCTTAATCTCACCTTGATCATCACCATGCAAAACGACAACATGGGAGAAATTATTATCAATTGCATACTTAAATGCTGCTTTATGTGAACCACCCAAGTTGTAATTGTAATTATTTTGAGCTGCTGTTAACGTTAATGTGGGTGCAATGGATTTAAGTTTTTTTAATCCGGCTATAGCATGATTTAGTGTTTGATCAGTACTATTATTATCCAGAATTAAAATTTCTGAAAAATAGTCATTATTAAAATTTTCAAACTGACTGATAACGCGATTAATTTGACCCTGACAGTTATAGCAAGGTATGAATACTAATAACTTTTGATTCATTATAAGCTGCTCTTAATTTTTAGGGAAATGAATCGCGCCATACAAAAATTCATGATTAGCTGTGGTGGGGTGATTATTAATTTACTGATAAATATTGCCATTTGACCCTGTGGATTATATGGACCTGAAAGGTTTTCAAGTACATTTTTAAATATTGCCGAACTTATTAAAATAACAGCGAAAGTATAAATAGCATAAACAATGTGTAATCCATAAAACCGATTGCTAATTTTACTGTTAAATATAGAATTTTTGCTCACAGAAAACACAAACATAGCTGCTGTCAGGGAGCTTAGTATATTAGACGAAAATGGTGGTAATGCAATTTGATTTATCAGAAGTTGTAATAGCATATTATCTAGAAGCCAGCCAGTCCCTGATAACAGAGTAAATTTTAAAAATTCTACACGTTTACTAGAAAATTGCGGTGGCATTAAAGATTGCTCGTAACGATACCCAACCTCTCCACCATCACCAGAGCCAATTCCTCCAAGCCCTGTTTGCGTAGTGCCGAAAATAACTGAATGGAAAAATCCATCTCCAGTTTTTTCAGTTCCTTGCGGACTTCCAGCAGAGCCGTATTGGCGGGGCCACGGTTTAATTTGTCCGCTTTGGTAAGCAGTATGTGGACGTATAAATGTCGTTTTTTAGCCCAGTCCAGCATCATCCGGTCATAGCTTTGCAAAGGGTGGCGCACATCCATCAGCAACACCAGCCCAGTCAGGCTTTTGCGCTGAATCAGGTATTTTTCCAGCTCTTTTTGCCAGACCAGCTTCATGCTTTCTGACACAGCCGCGTAGCCATAGCCCGGTAAATCCACGATGCGCTGGCTGTCTTCTTCGCCCAGCACAAAAAAATTGATCATCTGCGTACGGCCGGGTGTTCGGGAAGCGCGTGCAAGTTGTTTTTGTTGGGTCATCGCATTGATAGCGCTGGATTTTCCCGCATTGGAGCGGCCGGCAAACGCCAGTTCAGCGCCGACATCGGGCGGGCACAGCGATAATTTGGGCGCACTGGTCAAAAAACGGGTCTGATGCAGGCGGTTAATCATGCGCCGGGCGATGGCACTGGAATCGGTGATCCCGGTTTCCGCTGAAGCGGCTTGGCCAGGGACATTTAATGAGACAGCTAAAGAGACATCAAGGGATGCATCTAAAACGACTTCCGTGGTCGGATCGGTTGCATCCTGAGTCAATTCGTTCTTGGTCACACCAGACATGCATACTACCTAAAATCAGTTGATGACATCGCTTGATTCAAACGGTTGCCAATCGCAAATCAACCAGCGGCTATTACAGTTTACGCGACTTGGCGCTATAATGACCTGACGAACGTGTGGATATGTCCGTGCTCACGCTTACTGTGAGGGCATAGGCTAATCGAGCCAATAGGGTACACGTTTCACTGTTGGGTTGCACTGGCTGCATGCGTTTACTGAGCAGTGGTTTTCTGAGCGGTGGTTTTTTGAGCGGTGGTTTTTTGATTAAGTAGCCCTATGTCTGTGGGATGAAATCGTCGAAAACCAAAGCCAGTGCTGAATCCTTTAGAGAGGGAGTAGATGACCATGCGTATCATGCATACACGGCATACAATGGGTTTTGTTGCCAGGGGAATCACGATGGCTCGTTTTACTGCGCTGATGGCCTGTGGTTTGTTGTTTGGTGTCACGTCTGTTCAGGCGGATACCCGCACTCAGTTCAATGCTTCCTGTGCGACCTGCCATAGTGCCGGTGTTCTGGGTGCACCCAAATCAGGTGATAAATCTGCATGGGCACCACGTATGAAGCAGGGCATGCCCACGCTGGTAAGCCATGTCAAAAATGGCTACAAAAATATGCCCGCCCGTGGACTCTGTGATGACTGTAAAGATTCAGATTACGAAGCCTTAATTCGGCTAATGGCGGAATAGCATCCCGTTGTTGAGGCCAGCCAGTCTGAAGAATCCTCCCGGGCTGGTATGGCTACACGGGATTTGCGATTGAGCCAGAAAGTTTGTGACAGAAAGGGTTTGGACGGTTTTAAGGATTTTGGCGGTGTTGACTTTGGTTCCGTCTGTCTAAGAGTGCGCCAGGGTGTGCGTTATGCGTTAAACGGGTGGTTGTGTGATTGGTTTGCTGCAAAGCCTGCTAGAAATACTGGTACTCAAACACTGACTTAGTTTTATTTTGTCTGTACACTATCCGCCGAATTGGATTGGATAGCTATCCTGGCCGTACTGGAATATCTGTTATGAAAAAATTTTTTACTGCTGGCGTGATGACTTTGGCCATGTCCGGACTGATGCCGGGTGCACAGGCTGCGTCAGTGACGATGCCAGCTGGGGTGATCAAGGCGGGCGAAGCCGCTTCGACTCAATGTGCTGCCTGTCACAATGCCGATGGCAACAGCGGTGCGCCCAATTTTCCTCGTCTTGCGGGTCAGGGCGCCAAATACATTTTTAAACAGCTGACTGATTTCAAGTCAGGTCGTCGTCAGAATGCGATCATGCAGGGTCAGGTTGCGAATCTGACCGAACAGCAAATGGCCAATTTGGCGGTGTATTTCAGCTCCAAAAAGGCGGGTGTGGATCTGGCTAATCCGGCTCCAATTGCGGCGGGTGAAAAGCTGTACCGTGGCGGAAATGCGGCTTCCGGTGTGGTTCCCTGCGCAGGCTGCCATGGGCCCGGTGGCAAGGGCAATCCTTTTGCCGCCTTCCCGAAAATCGGCGGCCAGCACGCTGAGTATGTCAAGGCGCAGCTGCAGGCATTCCGTGCGGCCGGTCGTAATGACAGTACCGGGATCAAGCGCACCAATGATGGTACCAAACCCGAAGAATCCCCAATGCAAATGGTTGCCAGCAAGCTGTCGGATACCGATATTGAGCTGCTGTCCAATTACGTGTCTGGACTCCATTAACCGATTTCAGAACGACAGCGCCTCCAAAGCCCCGGTGACTGGGGCTTTTTTTTGGTTTGGTTAAAGTAGCCCGAATGGCTAAAGGCGATCAATGACCGTCTACGTTTTTAATCACTGGACGAATGGCTTAGACTAGTGCCTACCCATCACCATTGACCGATGTCGTGACACCTGTTTTTTTCATAAAACAGGGAACGATTGGCATCCAATGGGCTTCTGGCCACAGGGTTTAAGCAAGGAAACCGCTATGTTGTCCCAACTCAAGCTCAATCGCCCCGGTGTGATGGTAGCTCTATTGATCATGTTGCTGTTGTCCAGCTGGTTTGCACCCGGCGGTGATCGTACCGCAGTACAGCAAATTGATTTTTGGCTGGTCTGGCTGCTCTGCATGGTCGTACTGGCATTGCCCTTGACGCTACTGGAAACGGCTCTTGCGCGACGTAGTCAGAGCTCGCCCTTGCAGGCACTGTCCACACTGACGCGAGAGGCCGATGTGGCGCCGGTATGGCGGCTGGTTGGCTGGCTGGCAGTGGCGGCAATTGGTCTGATTGCAGGGGGAATGACCCATCAGGCAGCGATGTATCTGAATGAGGGAATTGCCCAGCAAACCTCACTTCCGCTTTCTGACACGATGTTGTTCGCTCTGATCTTGCCACTGGCGGCTGTGGGCCTGTCTTTTGTGGCCAGACCGGCGTTAATCATCGGGCTAGTCGCTGGGTTGGCCGCCGTCGAGTGGGGCACCTTTACGCTGGGTATTGGCCATTGGCAAATGACCTCGTTTAGCCTGAGTGAATGGGCAAATGCAGTAGTTCTGGCATTGGTTGCAACTGGGCTGGGGCTAGGGCTGTATTGGCAGTCGGCACTGGAAAAGCCCGAAGCGGATACCGCGTTGCATCTGGCACTGCCTATCTGGCTGGCTCAGCTTGCCGGTGGCATTATGTTTGCGCTGTCGCAAGGCTTACATACCCTGACCGCCAAATTACTGTTTGCCATTGCGCTGGTCTGTGGTGCGGGGTATCTGGTGGCACTGCTGAGGCAACAATTGATCGCGCGTGGTTTGCCAATGATCATGCAGTGGCTCGCCATTCTTGTCGCGCTTGGGGTGTGGATCATTCCTGAAACCGTTCTGTGGACTGCACTGGCCAGTGTGCTGGGCTTGATCGTGTGTCTGGTTTACGCGATTTTCAGTGGATGGCAGATGAAAATCAGTCATTTGCGCAAGTCACTGAATTTTGATTCGGAAATGCACTATAACCTCTGGAGGGTAGCCGTGCGGCTGGTGATTCCCCTCGCGATTGTGATTGCCATCGTGGGAATGATCGCTCACTGGGTTCGGTTGGCCTAACCCATGGCCGATTCATCGGGACAGAGCATTCCTTCCGTGGAGGATGCTGATGTTTTGTCTGAGGACATTGCGATCAGCGTACAGATCGTTTACGCATTGCCTGATCAATATTTTCAGCAGCAGTGTAGTGTGCGGCCCGGAGCGACCATTACCGAGGTATTACAGGTGTCGGGTGTCTATGAGCAATTTGGTTTGTCTGCGACCACACCCGTTGGGGTTTTCGGGCAGCGTGTCCATGATCCTCAGAGGCATCAGGTAACGAATGGTGATCGTATTGAGCTGTACCGTCCCCTGATTGCGGATCCCAAATCCCGGCGGCTCAAACGTGCGGCTGCTTATCCAGTGGGTAAAGTGAAAAGGCCGGGTAAACTGGCTGGTTTGCGCCGCGTCTGGGCGCTGGCCAGTGAACGTGTTATGCCAGTGGGGCAGCCCGAAGGTGCCGATGTGGCAGTAAGCTCCGAAAGCCTACCAAACCCATAAAAGCCCACACTCACAAAGCCTAGAGCCGAAGCCCTGAGGCAGGTGTTTGCACGGGATTATTGGCCGACTGGGGCTGCGGGTGACACGATGGGCAGGACAGGAGTGATTTTGGCCGGTGGCAGGCCGATCTGGCTGTCCGGCAGGGTATCCATACCCTCGATTAAGCTGACTTTGGCATTTGTGTCAAAGTGAATCCGCAAGTGCTGATCATTCACTGGCTGGATGTTCAGCTTGCGGGCATAGGTTCCCGGACGATAGGCATACTGATAATCCCACACATTCGGGTTCAGCGTATCAGTCAACGTAGGGCTGCCGAGGAGATAGCGTACCTGGGATTGTGTCATGCCTACCCGGACTTGAGCGGCCTGTGCCTTGGTAAGAGGGCTGCCCTGTGGAATATCAATGCGATAGACGCGGAAAAGGGAGCAGCCACTGAGCGATCCACTCATGACGCCACCGACAAAGATGGATACGATTGTGGCGCTAATCAGATTCTGCATCGGCTTTGGCATTTTGCTACACTATCCCAATAAAGTAAGCGGGTTTCGCAGGGCTGTGATCATACTGCATCTGTTACCCCTTTGCCCATCGACACCAAGCTGGTTTCCGGCACAGTCTTTTCTTCTTCTGTTGCGAGTATGTTTCAATGCCGATCACTAATCAGGATTTACGCAAAGCAGGCCTGAAAGTTACGCTACCTCGCGTGAAGATTCTGGAGCTTCTGGAAAACAGCCCGGATCATCATCTCAGTGCGGAAGATATTTATAAAACGCTACTGGAGCAGGGAGAAGACGTTGGTCTGGCAACGGTATACCGGGTATTGACCCAGTTTGAAACCGCTGGAATCATTCAGCGCCATTATTTTGAAAACAATCATTCTGTGTTTGAAATCATGCAGGATGAGCATCACGATCACATCGTCTGCCAGCACTGCGGTAAAGTTCAGGAATTCACTAACAATCTGATCGAGTCCGAACAATATGCCGTGGCGGAAAGTCTGGGCTTTATATTGACCGGGCACTCCCTGAACCTGTATGGCCTGTGCAGCAAACCCGAATGTCAGGACGCGGCGCGCCGTTTAAAATAATCTGATGATGAAGTGCGGATTCTGGTAAGAATAAGGCGCACTTTAGCTTCAGCGTAGATCATTTACTGGTAGGTCATTAACTGAAAGGAAACGTCATTCATGCCTCAGGCTTTCATACGCTGGATGCTGCTGGTCGCGGTGCTGGTAGCCAGCTGGGCAGTAGTGCAAACGATTCGGGTCCATGACTTACAGGCGGACCTGGACCGTCAGCAGAATAGCCTGAAGGATATGCAAAAACGGATTACGGAACGGGATAAGGCCTACGCAGCCGAACGAGCGCGTGTGCAGAAGGCCATGGCTGGCGTGATTCCTGAACAGGTGGCCGATGCGACGGGCCCCGCAGAGCCGCATACGCCGGAGTTTCTGCAGCAGGAAATCAAAGCCTCAGGGAGTCGCTCAGAACGCTTCAATGACTATCTGGTCGCCACCCAGCAGATCGGCCAGTTAAGCACCCAGTGGTACGCCGCCAATAATCCTGTGACGCGTGCAGATGTGAAGCGGGCAGTCTCTGAACTCAAGGTTCCGGTTTGTTTAAAACCTGCGCATCAAAATTTGCAGGATGCCATGCAACAGGTGCTCCGAACAGGCAATCAGCAAGCCATGATCCGGGGCGTTGACCTGTTTCTGGATCAGGCGCGGGCCTGTACCCAGAAAATTTCCGGATATCGCTAGGCTCTGAGATCGGTTCACCACGAGCTTCAGCCTCCGAGTTTCCGGTCCAGCCGATGCATCAAAAATCCCCCCACAAATGCACTGGTCGAGAGTAGGCCGAGTGCGTATAGGGCCAGACCAACGCTGACTAAATGGCTGCGTGACGTCAGGCTATCCATCAAAAAATCATAGACAGCGCCGGTATGATAGGCCACTGAAAACAAATGGCCGGAAAACCATGGAATCGTCCCGTACAGGCTCGCGAGCAAGGTCGCCCCGAGTAGGGAAAACAACAGGCTGCCCATCAGTAAATCCTTGCGCCAGAATCGATTTAGCTGAATTCGGCTGAGCGGTGTATTTAACAGAATCAACGCCACACCCGACAGGATGCCCAGCAGGGGCGACAGCACATAGCCCACCGCCGTGGCCAATGGATAGTGGCTAAGCGGCGCATTGACCTGGATACTTTGCCACTTCAGCGCCCATTGCAGAAACTGATTCTGGCTACTGTCCGGATGGGGATACGCTGGAAACAGAAATAACCCCACAACAACGATCACAGCCAATAGGCCAGTCAGCGCAAGCCACAGTGTCAATGGCAGGCAGGGCAACAGGCCCAGCGCCATCGGATGCTGGGGGCTACTGACGTCCTGATAGCGATGGTGCATAGGGTTTTGCATGGAAAGTTACCCAAAAAAGAATGCTGATTGTTATGTGTCAGGATCATTTTTCCCAGTCCTTTTTGCCCAGTTATTTTACCAAGGCATTGTCACGCAATCATCGTTGTCCAATCATTGGAAGAAGTACGCATGGGCACTACTTTAATCGTAAGGAGGCGCAACTGCCAATCTCTGTTTGCCTGCATCTGCTTTACTGGGATTTCTCATAAATTGAAGCCTTAACCCAACAAAAAATTGGCAAGAAAAAACCCCTTTGTCTAAAAAGGCAAAGGGGTAGCGGGTGCCACTAACAAGCAACGCGTCAGTTCAGGTCTTGGCCTTGGATAAACAGATCATCATGAAGGCGACGACTTGAACTGGCACAGGGTCGTTTCAGGTCTCATGGACGCTCGACGATCGCCACAACGCCCTGACCACCTGCCGCGCAGATTGAGATCAGCGCGCGGCCCTGACCTTTTTCTTTCAACAGTTTGGCTGCAGTCACCAGAATCCGGCCTCCGGTAGCGGCAAACGGGTGTCCGGCTGCCAGCGAGGAGCCATTGACGTTGAGCTTGCTGCGATCAATGCTGCCCAGTGCCTTGTCACGGCCCAGACGCTCTTTGCAGAAACCAGGATCTTCCCAGGCTTTCAGCGTGGCCAGAACTTGCGAGGCAAAGGCTTCGTGGATTTCGTAGAAATCAAAATCCTGCAGGGTCAGACCCGCGCGATCCAGCATACGAGGCATGGCATAGGCTGGTGCCATCAGCAAACCTTCTTTTTTGCCCACAAAGTCAACAGCTGCGGTTTCCGAGAAGGTCAGATACGCCAGAACTTCGTGGCCATTGGCTTTAGCCCATTCTTCAGAAGCCAGCAGGACGACAGACGCGCCATCGGTCAGCGGAGTGGAGTTACCCGCGGTCATGGTGGCGTGGTCGCCCTTTCCAAAGACGGGTTTCAGCTTGGACAGTTTTTCAACAGAGCTGTCGGCACGCAGGTTTTGGTCTTTGCTTACGCCCATAAAGGCAGTCAGCAAGTCATTAAAGAATCCGCGCTCGTAGGCAGCGGCCAGTTTTTTGTGGCTGGAGGCAGCCAGTTCATCCTGATCCTTGCGGCTGATGCCCCATTCCAGCGCGGTAATCGCGGCGTGATCGCCCATGGACAGACCAGTACGTGGTTCGCCATTTTTAGGCGCATCCATCAGGTCTTTCAGGTTCAGCTTTTTCAGCGCTTTCAGGCGGTCTTTACCGGTTTTGGCAATGTTGAGTTCCAGCAATACTTTGCGCAGGCCATCACCGAGGGCAATGGGGGCGTCGGAAGTGGTATCCACACCACCCGCGATACCGACGTCAATCTGACCAAGCGCAATTTTGTTTGCGACCAGAAAGGCAGCCTGCAGGCCAGTACCACAGGCTTGCTGAATGTCCATGGCTGGGGTTTCGGGTGCCAGCGCGGTATTCAGTACGCACTCACGTGTCATGTTGAAATCGCGGCTGTGCTTGAGCACGGCGCCAGCGACCAC
>CAUJHL010000092.1 GCA_963204705.1 Pseudomonadota bacterium
GTCTTTTATAGATCGCTCCGGTATCTCACAGGGGATTGCGCTGGACAGACGTTACAGCGTCAAGCCTGCAAAACTTGAGCCCTGTCCAAATGGACAGGGCTTTTTATTTTGTGCTGGCGCCACACAAGGCCATTGCCAACAGCAAAATTCCACTAAACCAATATAAATCAATGCGTTATATCTGGAGCCGACTGGTTGACATGGCTTGTGACACTTATTGCGGCGAACACTGGCTAAGTTATTGTCGGAGCTTGGTTTTGTGGTGACATTTTCGGTGACACAAAACCGCCTAAATGGCCGGGCGCGTGTAGCAGCAGGCATAGCGGTGTTTTGGTTTCATAGCCTGAAATTTATTATTAAAAAACATTGGTTTGATATGTTTTTTAGAGTCCCATTAGCCACCCCATCTACTCGTTTCAGACTATATCGTTTAGCCCATAACTCGCAGAATTATTAGAATTTTATGCTAAAGCACCGTTGCAGATGTGCTTCCGTGGCGTAATAAGGCCGATCCCAGACTGCTACTGCTTGGCTTATGCACTCATCCTTTGTGTCTGATGTCGACGTCTACAACGTAAAAAGCGCTGAAATCTTGTCTGCAATTTTCCGGGTTATTGACCCCGGCTTGGCAGGGGAATCAGCGCCTTTCGATAAGATTCAAGCCGCTTGGCTTGAGGCCGGTAGCCCACATTTTGTATTCAAAGTCGAAAGCCAATCATGGTGTATTACCGGTTAGTTATGAAATAGTTTTGGTAATCAATTAAAAAAAGCGAGTTCCTTTAACACAGGCGCTATCTCAACCTCGCATTACCAGGCGGCACAAATGGCAGGGCAAGCGCTGTCACGACTCAGCGATTTGCTGGCAATGTGCAAGGTGTGCCAGTCGCAAATCGTAGTCGTTTTGCAGATTCATCCATGATTGTGCATGTCAAAAGAATTACACTAGGCGCCCGCTGTTAAGAGTGAGCACCCCACCATGAAATTTGAACACCTTGCGCAGGATGGTTTGGCTCGCCGGGGTCGCTTGACGCTGGCGCATGGTATTGTCGAAACGCCTGCTTTCATGCCAGTGGGGACATATGGCACGGTGAAGGGCATGTTGCCGAGGGACATTGAAAGCATTGGGGCACACATTATTTTAGGTAATACCTTTCACTTATGGTTGCGCCCTGGGCTGGAAGTCATTGCCGAACACGGCGGGTTGCATCATTTTGTCCAATGGAAAGGGCCGATCCTGACGGATTCCGGGGGATTTCAGGTGTTTAGCCTGGGTGCAATGCGCAAAATTACCGAAGAAGGCGTTACCTTTCGTTCGCCGATTGATGGCAGCAAAGTGTTTTTATCACCTGAAAAATCCATGGAAATTCAACAAGTATTGAATTCCGACATCGTGATGATTTTTGACGAATGCACGCCGTATCCCGCTACGCATGACGAAGCACGAACCAGCATGCAACTGTCGCTGCGCTGGGCAAAGCGCTGTAAAACTGCTCATGAAGGCAATCCGAATGCGCTGTTTGGCATCGTGCAGGGAGGGATGTATCCGGACTTGCGCGATGAGTCGCTAGCCGGTTTGCAGGAGATTGGATTTGATGGCTATGCGATTGGCGGTTTATCAGTCGGTGAGCCGAAAGAGGACATGATCCGTATTCTCAATCATGTACCGCGCCGATTGCCGGAAGACAAACCGCGCTACCTGATGGGCGTGGGCAAGCCGGAGGATATTGTCGAAGCGGTGCGACGGGGGGTAGACATGTTTGACTGTGTGATGCCGACGCGTAACGCCCGCAATGGCCATTATTTTATTACCGATGGGGTGGTGCGGATTCGCAATAGCCAGTACCGGCATGACATGGGGCCGCTCGATCCGCACTGTGATTGTTATACCTGTCAGAATTTTACCCGTGCGTATTTGTATCATCTGGATAAATGTGGGGAAATGCTCGGAGCAATGCTAGGTACGGTACATAATTTGCGCTATTACCAGCGATTGATGCAGGGTCTGCGCGATGCGATTGAAACAGGTGCACTGGATGCCTTTGTGGCGGATTTCTATCAGCGCCGTGGCTGGGAAGTGCCCGCTTTATAAGGGTCGCGAAGTTGGGGAACAAGCCAACAGGGCAAAACGGCCAGGGCAAGAGCAGAAAAGCGCAACAGGGTAAAAAGCCAACAGGTTGACGACAGGTCTACAACCGGTTGGTCATGGACTTGTCATGCGGTTTTTTTATACTTTTGGCCAACAACGACAAAGAAAGTTAGGTAGATCATTGAGAACATCCCTCTACTTACTGATGCGACGACTTGCACGCCCTATTGCTGCGCAATCATCTTTATTGCAAAAGTCCATAGTGCGACAGTTCTCACCGCAAGAGCCTTCGTCTAAGTCCATGCCTAATGACGTAGATGGCTGGTCTCATTGGCGCGAATCTCTATCAGCCCATTGGAATCAGGCGCATTGGCAAGACCGCCGCGCGCGCTTGCAAGCCACTGATCTCGAGTGGTGTTTGCGGCTCAATCGGCAGTCAGCCAGGCGGGGCACCGCCTTATTTTTTAAAAGCATCAGCCGACTGGGCGATGGCAAATTCTGGATCAGCATGGCGCTGGCAGCAGGATTGATTGGAGGGGTTAGCACTGTGCCGCAGCTCGCCTGGTCGGGTGTGACGACTTTTTTGGGCTTTAGGCTGTATCGATTCCTGAAAAAGACTACCGTCAGGCCGCGTCCCTATCAGGTGCATCAGGCCATTGAACTGGGGGAAAGACCTCTGGATCATTTTAGTTTTCCGTCGGGACATACCCTGCATGCTGTTCTGATTACCCTGTTGCTGGGAGCCATTGTTCCGGTGCTGTATTGGGTTATGGTGCCGTTCACCGTGCTGATAGCGTTGTCCCGTATGGTACTGGGGCTGCATTATCCGACCGATGTTATTGCTGGGGCGATGTTAGGGGCTGTGATCGCAAGCTTGTCTCTGGGACTGTGGGCACTGATCGCATAATATAGTGATTCCTTCATTCAGGAGTTTTTGAAGCACTGCGGTTTATCAGCAGTATTACCACCACAGGAGACACCTATGCGATTTGCGAGCGTGAATGCGCTGCATTTACAGCATCCCGGCCGTAAGGCGATGGCCCTGCATCCCTTGCTGGGCAAAGGTGGCATGCATACGGAAGAGCGGAAAGCCGTCCGGCACCGTAAAGACCGCCATGCCACACGTCAGCAGCTACGGCATTCCTCATTGAGCCATTCACACGGAGACTAAGCTCATGATTTCCCTTCATACTGCTGGAGTAAGAGCCCTGACCCGTCAGGGCTTTTTTTTGTCTTTACCAAGGTGAAAAGGCAGGTCATTTCAACTCGGCAGAGGTTTTATTGAGCAGTCGGCGCGCAATGATCAGCAGCTGAATTTGCTGGGTTCCCTCAAAAATATCCAGAATCTTGGAATCCCGCGCCCATTTTTCCAGCAGCTCGGTTTCGCCATAACCCACAGCGCCACAGAGCTCGACGCATTTCAGGGTGACTTCGTTGGCGACACGGCCCGCTTTGGCTTTGGCGATGGAGGCCTCTTTGGAGTTGGGTTGTTTGTTGTCGGCCATCCAGGCTGCTTTGAGGGTGAGTAAACGGGCTGCTTCGGTTTCAGCTTCCAGCCGGTCAAGGGTGGCTTCGACGTAGGAAGCTTGCAAGGGAGGGTGGGCATAATTGACCGAAAGCTGATCTTTCAGTAATTCCCGGGTACGCTGAATCGCGGCTTCGGCAACTCCAACAGCCATGGCGGCGACCAAAGGACGGGTATTATCAAAAGTCTGCATCACCCCGCCAAAGCCCTTTTGCACGTCAATCTCTGGCGAGCCGAGCAGATTCTCAGCAGGAACCCGACAATCCATAAAATTGATCGCTGCCGTGTCAGAGGCCTTGATGCCCAATTTGTGTTCCAGCCGTGTGACCGTCATGCCGGGCGTACCGTGATCGACGACAAAGGATTTAATGGCGGCCCGTCCAACCTGTTTGTCCAGTGTGGCCCAGACCACTACACTGTCGGCGCGCTCGCCACTGGTGACATAGATTTTCTCACCATTCAGAATGTAATGATCGCCATCACGGACGGCAGTGGTACGGATAGCCGCAGAATCAGAACCAGCACCAGGTTCGGTAATGGCCATGGCGGCCCATTTGCCCTTAAAGCGCTGCAATTGCTCATCATTGGCCACCGCGGCAATGGCGGCATTGCCCAATCCTTGACGCGGCATGGCTAACAGAAGCCCGACATCACCCCAGCACATTTCCATGATGCTGAGCGCGGCGGACATATTGGCGCCATTTTTAATGGTGGCAGTGTCTTTTTCTGTGATGCCGGTTCCAGTGCTGGCAGCACCAACGGCATTGGTCGCGCCCTCATTCATGCCGTCCAGCAGTGCAGCCAGCATGTCGAGTTCCTTGGGATAGGCGTGTTCGGCCTTGTCGTATTTACGAGAAACCGGTCGCAATACATTTAACGCCACCTGATGCGCCTGCTCTACCAGCATGGCAAATTTTTTCGGGGATTCCAGATTCATGGTCGTTTCCTCAGAAGCTGATGGGACTTTGGACAATGGCCAGACTGCGCAAGTCACGGTACCAGCGCTCTACAGGGTGCTCCTTGGTGTAGCCATGGCCGCCCAGCAATTGCACGGCATCGGTGCCAATTTTCATGGCTTTTTCCTGACACAAAATGCGGGCTAGGTGGGCTTCACGGTGATAGCTTTGGCCTGCCTCGGCACGGGTGCACGCACGCCATACCAGCATTCGCATGGCGTCCAGTTCAATGGCCATGTCAGCCACCATAAAAGCGACTGCCTGACGATGACTGATAGGCTCGCCAAAGGCCGTCCGCTCATTGACGTACCGAATGACGTATTCCAGTGTCGATTCGCACACCCCTAATGCAGTGGAGCAAAGCGCCAGATTGCCCAGATCCAGAAATTGCTGATAATCCGCTTCCAGTAAGGCATCGGTGCTCAGTTCTACCTGTTCAAAGCGCAAGCGGGCAGTGGCGGCTGCTTTCATACCCATGGCAGGCTCGGGCGCGGCATATACGCCTTTACTACTGGTATCTACCAGAAACAGGGCGGGTTTGCCTGCCAGCTGCGCCGCCACCACCAGTAAATCGGCTTTTTGCCCCATGACGACCAACGATTTTTCACCCGTCAACACAAAGCCATTGGCAGTTCGCACGGCTTGAGTGGCGAGTTGCTGAGGGTTAAATCCTACCCAGGGCTCCTGACAGGCAATGCTCGCCATCAGAGCGGAGTCTTCCGCAAGAGCTTTCAGGTAGCGCGACTGCTGTTGATCTGAGCCGAAACGGGTCAGCAGGTTGGCCACACTAACCGGGGCAAGCAATGCCAGCGCCAGACCAAAATCGCCATAGCCCAGCGCCTCAAACGCAATCATTTGAGTGGTCAGGGTGTCGTTACTGGCAATACCGCCATGAGTTTCAGGCACCGCGTACAACATCAGACCCAATTCCGCCGCTTGCTGGAGAATCGTCTCTGGCGGGCAATGGGAGGCATCGGCATCATGAGCAGCGGGTTTTAGTATGTCGCTGGCAAACCGCTGCAGGCTTTCTTTCACCATGCTTTGTTCTTCGGACAAACTCAGATCAAAAATGCCCGAACGTGGCCCGGGAGCGAGACGGGTTTTGGGTGTGGCTGTGGTGGGAGTAGAAAAGACCGAAGCGGCTTTGCTGCTAAAACGAAATCCCTGTTTGCTGCCCTGATACAGTGACTTTTCAATCCAGCGGCGTATGTTAAGTTGATCCGGCAAATCGCTGGACGCAAATCGTGTCAATGCGGCCAATCCCAATCCCTGCAATTTTCCCAGGGTTTCTATTTTCATACGCGTGCTCCCGATGGGTGAACTGGGAGCATTTGCAGATAGGCCATAAGAATCAGGCTATACAAACTGGTCGCTCCCCAATATCCCTGATAGTTTCATACTGGAGCGAAGCGTGCTATTGCTGTAATGACTCGCTTAAAAAGTCATTTTGGTCAGTAGTGAAATCAATAGGGCAATAAAAAAGCCCATCCGGAGATGAGCTTTTTGAGCAAAGAATAGACGCAGAATGCGTCGGATTTTTAACCAGGAATGGAGCCGATCTCAGCGTCCTGACGAATATAGCGATCCAGAAACAACGTAATGGATCTGCCGACAATCACGGCGAAAAAAACTGCAATAAACGGAAATAACAGGGCATAGTTGGACATGACATTCTCCACGGCTTTGGCCGATCAAAAAAGAAGGGTATTCACCTTTGACCTGAGCTATCCAGTTACCCTAAAAGGCAGCAACCCTTAAGGCAGATAGCGCAGGACACATTCCTTATCCAGGCGCTTAACGTCAAAGGGCAGCTGACCTTCGATGTCTAAAATGTATCGAAGTGTGTTAATACTTCACACTGTTGCTGTCGGACAGGTTACAAAGTTACCCATTTTAGGAGTCAGGAATGTCAAACAAAGAGTGCATAATAATTATTAATACTATAAAACATAACTAAATCAATATCTTAAATATCATTAATAACTTTGTGTTATTAGACACTTGTCTAGATTGTCCAATCAAAAACACCCTAAACATGTAATAAAACGTAATTTGTCAATGATCGAGTCAGCAAAATAGCACTATTTGGTTGAATTATGTGCATAACGATGACATTGGTAGACGCAGCAGTCACGGATTTTCCTTCATACCCAAAGCAGTAAGAATGCACCTAATAATATAGAGCGAGCCGTGCAAGCATTTGGTTTTCTGTCGTTTTTCAGTGATTTGCCATGGATTCGCCATCTGAGTGGAGTAAAGTCAGGTAATCGGCTTCATCAAGCGATTGTTCTGGCGATTGCTGCTCTTTTATTGGATTGCTTAATTCAGGTAATTTATCGACATGACCATTCAACTTAACCCTCTCGGCTCACTGGACTTGTTGTCGCAATACGAAGTGCTGGTTTTGAAAGCACATGCGAACAGTGACCTTTTCCGGATTTTTCGAAACTGCTGCCTAGCCGTGCTGAATGTCGGCAGTGTGACGGACAGCGCGGCGGAAATTTACGAACAATTTCAGGATTTCGAAGTCAATTTAGTAGCCAGAGAGCGCGGAATTAGGATTGAACTGATCAATCCACCTGAGAATGCTTTTGTGGATGGTCAGATTATTCGGGGTATCCATGAGCATTTATTTGCGGTACTGCGGGATATTTTATTTACCCATTCTCTCTTGGAAGCTGTACCTGCTCATTTAGCGGAGTCGCCCGCGAAACGGCGTACACATCAAGTGTTTGACCTGCTCAGAAATGCGCACATACTGCGACCAGGCACGGATCCTAGCGTGATTGTGTGTTGGGGTGGGCATTCGATTAATTCGACTGAATACGATTACACCAAAAAAGTCGGCTATGAGCTAGGACTGCGTGGTCTTGATATTTGTACGGGTTGCGGGCCCGGTGCGATGAAAGGCCCCATGAAAGGCGCCACAATTGGCCATAATAAACAGCGTATTCGGCATGGCCGGTATTTAGGACTTACCGAGCCGGGGATTATTGCCTCGGAACCGCCAAACCCGATTGTGAATGAGCTGGTGATCCTGCCGGATATTGAAAAGCGGCTTGAAGCCTTTATGCGTGTGGCGCATGGCATTATTATTTTTCCGGGTGGAGCAGGGACTGCAGAAGAGCTCTTATATCTACTCGGTATTTTAATGAGTGACAGCAATGCCGAGCAGATATTGCCGGTCATTCTTACGGGGCCTCGTGAAAGTGAGCATTATTTTATAGAGCTGGAACAGTTTCTAGTAGCTACGCTGGGCCCTGAAGTACTGAATCGGGTACAGATTATTGTTGATGATCCTGTCAAAGTTGCCCAGCTCATGAAACAGGGCTGTGCTGATTTGCGGCATTATCGAAAATCTGTGGGTGATGCCTATTATTTTAACTGGACACTGGATATACCTGAAGGTTTTCAGCAGCCATTTCATGCTTCCCATGACACCATGGCTGCCTTACAAATTCGCCAGTCGTTGCCTAAAGCCGAACTCGCTGCCAATTTACGCCGGGCATTTTCTGGAATCGTCTGTGGGAACGTCAAAGAAGAGGGGATCCGTGCGATTCGGGAGCATGGCCCATTTTTATTGACTGGTGACGCGGACTGTATGGCAAGCATGGATCGGCTGCTGGAATTTTTTGTTCAGCAAGGCCGGATGAAATTGCCCGGCAGTCACTATGAGCCGTGTTATCGGATTGTTTCGGCTTAAAATCGAACTGGTCGAGGCCATCCGTCGCCCACCGTCTAAGTAGGCCCAAGCTCTGTGCTAACTCAAATCGCGGAGCGGCAAAAGAGGGTTACAACATAATCCTCTTAGGCCGGTACCGCAACCAGTTTGACTCCCAGTGCTTTCAGTACGCGGCTGATCGTATCAAAGCGGGGGCTGGCTCCTTCACGCAATGCTTTGTACAGCGATTCACGGCCTAAGCCTGCTTCTTTAGCGATTTGGGCTATGCCACGGGCTTTTGCAATGTCACCAAGAGCAGAGGCCAGCAAAGCAGGATCATTTTCTTCAAGAATAGCGTTCAGGTATGCTGTAATGACTTCTTCGCTGTCCAGATAGTCGGCAGCATCAAATGTTGGCAAATCAGCAATTTTTACCATGATTCAATCCTCAAGTGTTTGAAGAAGGGCTTTTGCCCGCTGAATGTCTGTGCCTTGCGTATCTTTAGTACCTCCGCCCAACATCAGAATGATCACATCTCCACGCTGAACGTAGTACATGCGCCAGCCGGGGCCAAAGAATTCACGCATTTCCCACACCCCTTCACCCACGGACTTAATGTCACCAAGGTTACCCAGAGAAGCCTTTTTAAGTCTTGCCGTCAATCTGGCTTTAGTGACCGCATCTTTCAGGCCATCAAACCACAGGTCGAATTCCGCAAGTCGCTTTATTTCCACTGCGTGCCATCCCAGGTGCCATTGGAGAAATGTATTCTATCGAATACATCCTGTCAAGCAATGACAAGCCAGCCCATGCTAGCAATCGGGACATTGCGGAGTATGTGAAGCAACAAGGTATGTTGGAGGAGTTGCAAGACGGCGTGCCGCAGATTAGGGTATTTCTGGCGCGAAAAGTACGAAGTGACAAGATTGTTTATCAAGACAGTGTATTAATCCCTGTGCAAAAAGATTCGATAATCGAGTGAATACTTTTTTTACTAATCGGGCATTAGGACTTAGTTTGATGGCGTAAATTTGGCGTAAAACATGGTCGCATAATAGCGCTTTTTGCGTTTTTTAGGCGCTCAATTTGCGCCCAGCTTTTTGGTCTAAGCCTTGATATTGCTGGAAAGACTTGAATGTATTGGCGCGCCCGGCGGGATTCGAACCCACGACCCCTGCCTTCGGAGGGCAGTACTCTATCCAGCTGAGCTACGGGCGCTGTAGGGGCGCTATCTTAGGGGCATTTATAGGATAAGTCCAGTATTAGCGGCACATCCAAAATTGTTTGCCTGACTAAAAACTATTTTTATTCAACAAGTAAGTAAAACTTTTCTCTGGGGACAATACGCGGCTGATGCGTCTGAACAAAAATCCGGCAAAAAACTCAGTTCTTCCTAAAAAACAACTTCTGCTAGAAAAACATACACCCGGAAAATTCCGGGTGTAGTCTGTTGTTAAACTGGCTTATTTAAAACGGGCCAGTAGTCCCGCAAAGCGGCTGCCATAGCCACGGGCGGTGTCCAGATCTCCAGGCAGCGGGCCTTCTTCAGGGCTGGAATCTGAAGGTGACTGAGCCAGCACGCCCACCGAACCGCCTAAGAAATTGGGATCATTACGCTCGGCCGCCTTGCTGTTGGACGGCAATACGCCGAGGCTCACCCAGAGCATGCCGTGCTGGCTGGCCAACGTTACCATAGACTGAAGCGTTGACCCTTTATCGCCATTCATCGAGGCGGAGTTGGTAAAACCCCCTGCCAGTTTGTCTTGCCATTTGCGGGCATACCAGGGCTTGCTGCTGGCATCGGCAAAGCGTTTGAATTGCCAGGGCGCATTTCCCATGTAGGTGGGCGAACCGAAAATAATCCCGCCCGCGTTTTCCAGTGTTGTCCAGTCTGCGTCCTTGATTTGGCCTTCCTGATCAATGACGATCAATTCGACGGTTGCTCCTGCACTGCGCACACCGTCAGCAACGGCTTGTGCAACACGAACGGTATGGCCATAGCCAGAGAAATAAACGATTGCGACAGTGCTCATAATTTCTTCCAGAGGTGTAGTGGTGATGGTTGATCCTACGACTAAATAAACAGTATAGGGCACGCAATTCACTTCATGAATTATTCAGTTTCTATTAAAAATATTGGCTTTAGTTAAGCAGTTTTTTAAAAATTATTGTATAAAAAGCCTGAGAAGGTTCAGGCCTTGTTTTTTACAAAATTAATTATTTGATTTTTAATAATAAAATTCTTTTTATTCAGCCTTGAGTTCAGGAAACTGGCTGATCAGGGTTTCTGCCAATTGCTCCCGCGCTTTGATAAAGCCTTTAATGCCCGCATCCAGCAACTCATGCGACATGCGGTCGGCCTGATGCCAGGCGTCATATTGAGTTTGGGTCTGGATGCTTTTTTCCAGCTCTTTGCTAATCGCATCGGGTGACAGTTGGCGTGTGAGAGGCTCTTGTTTTTCCTGATGTTCTTTCAGTAAA
>CAUJHL010000093.1 GCA_963204705.1 Pseudomonadota bacterium
CACCTTGGCTGCGGGCAGTTGCCCTCCAAGCCCGGGTTTTGCCCCCTGACTCAGTTTGATTTCGATCATTTTGACCTGACTGAGCTGGGATTTGAGCCGAAATTTTTCAGGGTCAAAGTGCCCTGATTCATCGCGACAGCCAAAATACCCCGAGGCAATTTCCCAGACGATATCCCCCTGCGATTCCTGATGATACGCACTCAGTGAGCCTTCGCCTGTGTCGTGATAAAAATGTCCCATTTCAGCGCCACGATTGAGCGCACGAATCGCATTTGCCGACAATGCCCCAAAGCTCATGGCGGAAATATTAAACACTGACGCAGAATAGGGTTGCAGGCAGTCATTCCCACCAATGATGATGCGAAAATCGTGCTCTTTCAGCGTAAGCGGCTGCAAAGAATGCACAAACCATTCACTCCCTTCTTCATAGAGGTTGAGCAGCGAGCCAAAGGCGCGGGTATCCGGCTGTTCCTTGGAGCGCTGGTAAACCAGCGCGCGTTGTTCTCTGGAGAAAGGAACTACTTCACTATCACTTTCAATAAAATATAGACGAATGTCCACCCGAAAACTTTCCAGTAAATACCGAATGTGCCCAGAGATTGGGTAATTCCTCAAAATGGAATGTTCGGTCTGAATACGGTCATATAAACCCAGACCCAGAACCAGGATCGCTAATATCAGCAAAAGTGCCTTATGCCACCATAATCCCGATAAAATCAAAGCGATGACACAGACCCATACCAATACGCGGGGTAAAAACAGGGGATTATTATGGCGAAACCAGGCTTTGAAGCCTTGCCATAAACTTAAGGTATTGGATTTAGGAATTTTATTGCTCTGCCCATAGTTATGTTTTTGGGAATCACTTTCTTTCATTGAGCTGGGGGGCAATGGCGTGTGCTGGGACATAGACTTTATTCCAGGGGCATATCAACGTTTGTTTCCAAGCCTAGGCGGAACACGGCAGGAAGAATGCTAACTTCTGCAACCTTATCCGATAAAAATGTAATAAAAATGCCGGATTAGTCCGTCCTTGCCGCATATGAATAACTCCACGCAAGCTAGTTGAGAGTTCAGACGGCATGGGTGGTTTGTGCCGAGATGCCTGAGTACGGACCGATGCCAATTGCACAAAATCCTCCACTAGGGTAGTATTATTGGCCTTGTTGTCACTGGCTCCCACAACCGCTGCAATCCTGTGGGGGTAGTGCAAAAGACTGGTCTGATATCGTATTTGTCTGTCCTCTGGACTTCCCCTGAGCGTCCTAAGCTTTGGGAGTGGCAAATCGCGAAATCAGCAAAGCCAATCTTGAACTGGAGTGCCGCCATGCGTGCCGATATTCATCCCGCTTATAAAACCCTGAAAGCCACTTGCTCTTGCGGCAATAGCTTTGAAACCCGTTCCGCGCTGGGCAAAGACACCATTCACCTTGACGTCTGCTCTGCTTGCCATCCTTTCTATACTGGTCAGCAAAAAGTCGTGGATACCGGTGGTCGTATCGACAAATTCAAACAGCGTTTTGGTATGTCCCGTACCGTCAAGCGTTAATTCGCTGGAAAGGCAACCAACGCTGTACCACAGAAGAGCTCTACGGAGCTCTTTTTTTGTACCGGAAAATTGCCAATGTCGCGGTTTTTAATGATTTAGTGCAGGGATTAAGAGTATTGGTTAACCGTTTTCAGTCCAGAGCTGGCAGGTGAACTGCAGGTCTAGCTTTGAGGAGTGACAGTTTTAGAGATAGGTACAGGACTACGCAAAGTAGCAAGATAGGCAATCACATCCTGTCGCTCTTTAGCATCGAGCAGGCCATCGTAAAGCATTTTTCCGTGAGGAAGTGCCCCGCCAGGGTCAGCCAGATAACGCTGTAGGGTGGGCTGATCCCACGTCCAGTGGCTAGTTTTCAAAGCCTGACTGTAGCGGGTGTAGTCCGATAACGCTGCAGCCTTGGCACCATAAATATTCATCAGCTGTGGCCCTTTGAAATTTTTTCCCGGCGTCAGCTGGTGGCATTTTTCGCATTCATTTCTGAACACAAGATTGCCGGCACTGGAATCCCCAGCAGGCAAGGCCAGTGTTGGGAGCGCGCGGTAGGCTACGGGCAAGGCTGGCGTACGGTCGCACCCAGACACGATAGCAGATAAGCCGCCACACAAAGCGACCGGGCCCATCAGAGACAGCATGACGTCGACAATCCGACGAAAGCGAAAAGCTGTTGAGCTATGTCGATGGTTCTCTGGTTTTGGATTGGAAAGCTGTGTGGAGTCGCATTGCATAGCTGCATGATCCGCTCATGATGGGGAAACGCACTCGTAACCCATCATCCAAAACTAACCGCATCATCCCTGAGACGGAGGGGTCATCTCATCGTTAGGAGGCTGCAAGTAGTAGCCTTGCAGGAAACGGACTCCCATGGTCCAGGCTTTGGACATCGCAGCAGGGCTTTCAATATACGCTGCGATAGAATCCTTGCCCATTTCGGACAATTGGGTAACGATTTTCTGAGCAGCCTGAAAATTTTCTTCCACCGTTAAATCATGGACATACGATTTATCGATTTTCAGCAAATCAGCAGGAATGTGGTTCAGCATATCCATCGAGTTCATGGAAGAACCAAAATTGCTCACGGAAATCATACAACCGTTCTGACTGAATTGTTCGGTGTTTTCCTTAGCAATTTTTAAATAAGTGATTACATCATTTTCAGCAAACTGCAATACCAGCGGCTTTCCTGAGGAGATACCCAGTGCGCTGATCAATTTTCCGGTCAGGGCAGGAAGGCTTGGGTCTTGCAGGGAATCGGCCGTTAGATTAATCAGCAAACGTGCATTGGGGTACTGCACCAAATGGGATTTCAGTCGCTTACAGGCGTTCAGAAGCACCCAGCGATCGAGACGACCATTCATTTTAAAGCGTTGAACGGCTGGCATAAATTCATCTGGAGTTAAGAGCTTGCCATCGGCAACCGGTAAGCGTACAAACACTTCGAAGAACTGATTCAGCTCATCCTGAGTATCGTACAAGCCCTGGAACATCAGGTGGAATTTGCCTTTCTCAAGCGCATCTTCCAGCAATTCACGCATGGCAGAATCAGATTCGCTGGCATTTTCGGCAGGGTTGTACAGATTGACGCCGTTACCAACGCCCTTGGTTTTGAGTTTAACCTTGTCGGCAGCTTCATAGGCGCGTTCAGTCAGTTCCGTCTCATCCGGTGAGGTTTCACCAATCATGGCGATACCCACACTGACGGTGGTTTGCACAGTACGATTGGACACGCTGATCAGCAAATCTTTGATCGTGGCGCACAAGGTTTCTGCCTGAGCCACGATTTTTTCACTGCTGGTATCCTTGACGATGACGGTAAATGTGGATTCGCCAAATCGGCTCTTGTCGGCTTGCGGGAAAGTCTCGGACAGTACTTTGGCAACCTCGGTCATGGTGGCATCACTGCCTGCCAAGCCCGCACTGGCATTGATCTGACCAATATTATCAACACTGACAAACAATAAGGCCTGCTGGGTTTTTTGACGGATAGCCTGAGTCCGGGCGGTGATCAGGGCCTCTTCAAATGCCCGTCGATTACCAAGGCCAGTCAACGGATCTAGTCGTTCCACTGCCGCTAGCTGAGCCTCAAGCTCGGTACTGGCTTCTGCCTGACTCTGAATGATGATTTGAATGCAAGGCTCACCTTCATAACTGGCAGGAGCTAATTGCAGCTGCGCCTCGAAGGAAGACCCATCGGCACGGCGTCCGGTAAAATTAAATTCAGAAACCGAATGGTCGCCTTTACTGTAGTTCTTGATAAATTCCTTGAACTTAGTGATGTCTTCTTTGGCCACCAGATCAATTACGGGCATACCAATCAGCTCTTCCATGGATTCATGACGGAAAAGCTGCAAATAGGTTTCGTTGGCATAAATGTGCACGCCATCATCGAAATAGGCGACGGCACTGCGTGAATTTTTTAACAAAAGCTGCGCGCGGCGCTCTGCCTCGCTCAGCATGTATTCCAGTTCGCGCTGACTACGACGGAAACATAAATTACGTAGTTCCCTGCGCAGTGCATTGACCAGATGGCTAAGATGCATACGCGGAATCACGTCGGTGATTCCCTGTTCCATCAACTGGGCGATCTCTGAGGGTGTAGTGTCGAGCTCGCCATTTACGGCGGTGTTGCTAAGCTGGTCGGGCATGACAATAATTGGCAGATCCTTGCCTGAAGAACGTACTAGCGCCACAGTATCCTGTGGCGTCAGATCATAAGCACGCCCGAGCAAGATAATGTCCCAAGGCTGGCGCAACGCCTTGGTCAGTTCTTCCTTGTCATCCAGTAACTGCACACGGGTTGGGGTGCCCATGCTTTTCAGCTCGTCAACCAGACGATCAGCATCCAGCTGACTATCATCAATCACCAGCAATCGCAGACTGTCAGTAGTGCTCGATTTCATCTGCGCTTAAACCTCGAAAACATGCGAACTCCATTCTCGCAGCAAAGTTCTAGCCTTTGCGGGCGTCCGGGAGCAGGGCTCCTATTGAAAACGACTACTAAGTCACCGAATCAAAGAGTATGCCACACTTCATCATAGTTATCGGTAGCGTTTTTAGGTTCAGCACGACTGGTTTGTTCCGAAGCAAAGCCTTTGTCTTTCTGCAAAACGGTAAATTCAAACTGGCTAAAACTCTGTGTAACCAGCACTTCAGTGGAAAGCTGTGCCTTAACCTCATCACTACCGGAGCGAATGATGATCCGATAATTTTCCTTGAAGGATAAATTAGGGGTAATAATGGTGGCGGGGCGATTTAGCGTTTTCATTTCAGGTAATATGAGTGCTCTCATAAAATCCGCTGGCTCATCGCCATGGCGTAAGACTTTGGCACCACAGGGTTTGCCACGGGGTGAAAGCACTTCAACCCCAAATTCCGCACCCGAATTCAGTGTCTGTTTTACCCAGCGAATAATCCCAATATGCCAGGATTTTTCACCTGCCTCACGTAAGGTGAGCAATTCACCGGTACGAAGCACGCCAGGGGTTTTGCCTTCCCAGCGGATACAATAACCCCCAGGGCTGATATTCACGATTTTACAGCTATAAATTTCGGACTGCTCCCGAGTGGCATCCACTTTGAGCTGTTCGTCTTTGGAGCTGTAATTGATGTCAAAATTATCGGTACTCAGGCGGGCCACACCACCCACCGACAGCGTATTTTCCATCCCGATAATCGCTTCAAATGTTTTACCTTCAGAGAGCTGGTAATGCGCACCGATCAGGCCCAGTGAAATTTCAATTTGGGCGTCGTAGGCATGCCGCGCATATGACCGCTCAAGCGGCGCAGAATAGGTGAGGATCAGATGGTATTTTAAGGAGCCGGTAATCAGGCTGCCTTCGCTACGATGGCGCAGTTTCGGCTCCGATGACGCCAGATTCTCAAAATGCGACAATAATAGCCGGGTGTCCAAGTAGTAAGTATCGCTACCGGGCTTGACGGCCTTTGTAATGTATACCGGAGGCAAATCTTCCTTCGGGTCCAACAAAAAAAGATCGTGCCCAGTGGGTTGGCTGGAAATACCAACCAGATCTACCCATAAATCACTGACCTGATAGAGCCGCTTGATTTCCACCTGACGCAACTTGTTAGTGTTGCAGGTACCAAGAATCAGCGCTTTTAAAAAGGCGTGCTCAATCGTTGGCCGGCTGTCCTGAGGCTGATGTTCATCGACAAGCGCCAAGTGCTGCAATTCATTTTTACAAGCAAATTCATACAGCTCGTAGAGCGACTTCCATAAACCAACCGGTGGTGGCAAATAGAGACTCTGAGCTTCATAAAGCAAATTGGTCAAATCGCTCATTGAACGCAAAGTGGCGAGGGCAATGATCTGGTTCTGCGCTTTTTTCTTGTTCATGTTGAACAAATTAAAATGCTGCAGCTCAAGTACATGCGCAAGTACACGGGCGATATGACGATAAATGACGGCTGGATAAGCCTGAAGCTGCTGGGCCAGACTGGCAATTTTTTCTGCCCGCTCATCCAGTAATAGATTTTGATTGATGTAATGTTTGGACAATGAAACGGTGATCGTCTGAATCGCCGGCCGCATCAGTTCCAGCAGTTCAAAACGCTGGTGTTCATCAAGCGGTAACTGGGCCAGTTCACGCAGGGTGACATACAGCTGACGGGCAGTGTCGCCTACGTTGAGCATGGATAAACCGGACAGCCAGTTTTGGAAATCCTGACGAGTAGGTTTTACCAGACTGAGACTGCTATCCACACGAGGTGTCAGGTCAGATTGTAATAAGTCGCTAATGGTCTGGTTCATCATGCACCTGTATTTTTATCGCTATCCATAGACGTTAAATCGGTCCTTCACTCGCAGTTAGCCCTTCCAAAATCAGGTAATAGAGGCACCTTGAATGGCGCTTCTGGGGTCTCCCTGACCAGTCTGGGCAATAAATAACCCGGCAATCGCTCCATCATTTCACGGTAGATCGCCAGGGCCTCACGACGACTGAGATCAAAGTGAGCGGCTCCCTGCACCTTGTCAAGCAGGTGAAGATAGTACGGTAATACACCCGCATCGAAAAGACGTTCAGACAGTAATATCAGCTCATCTGCTGAACTATTGATCCCTTTCAACAAAACACTTTGATTCAAAAGCACCATACCATGATCTTTACATGCCTGCAAAACCCGCAAAACCGTATTATCCAGCTCCTGCGCGTGATTGCAGTGAATCACCAGCACAATTTTCAGGCGGGTCTCCCGTAAACGCTCAAGCAGCGCTGCGTCCATGCGAGCGGGTAGTACCACGGGAAGGCGCGTATGTATGCGCAGGGTCGTCAATTGTGGCATTGACTCCAACCGTTCAAGCCATTCAAAGAACCGGCGATTACTAACACTGAGCGGATCGCCGCCGCTAAGAATGACCTCGTTCAACTCTGGATCGGCCTGAATGTAATCCCGAATGGCCGGCCATTCCTGAGTACCCGGCAAATTGTCCTGATAGGGAAAATGTCTTCTGAAACAATACCGGCAATGAATCGCACAGGCACCTGTAAGGGTTAGCAAGAGGCGGCGCTGATACTTGTGCAGCAAACCGGTCACAGGGTTGGAATGTCTTTCTGCTAAAGGATCCAGACTAAAACGGGAGTCAACAGTGAGTTCCTGATGCAAGGGCAACACTTGCAATAGCAGTGGGTCCAGCGGGTTTGCCTTTTGCATGCGCGAGACAAACACCCGCGGCACCCGCAGCCCAAAAGACTCTGCAGCAGCAAGGGCAGGTGGCAGCAAGGTGACGGGCAAATCCAGTAACTGAAGAAGCTCTGCAGGATCAACAATCAGGTCACTGAGTTGAGCTTGCCAGTTTTGCTCGGAAGCCAAATGGTTTATCATGCCGTCGCTTTGCAAAACGACTAGTTTAGCATCCCTCTTTCGACTTGTATCTTGTCACTATCCGTGGAGTGTGCCGTTCATGGCCAGTTTTTCTACTAATGAATTCAAACCCGGCCTGAAAGTCATGCTGGATGGTAACCCGTGTTCCATCATGGAAAACGTCTACGTCAAGCCCGGCAAAGGTCAGGCGTTTAACCGCGTCAAACTGCGTAACCTGAAAACCGGTAAAGTGCTGGAACAGACGTTCAAATCAGGCGACTCGCTGGAAGGTGCCGACATTGTGGATGTCGAAATGAACTATCTGTACAACGATGGTGAATTTTGGCACTTCATGAATCCTGAAAATTTCGAGCAAATTCAGGCTGGTGAAACCGCGATGGGCGATGCTGCGCAATGGCTGAAAGATGACTCCAATGAAACCTGCGTCATCACTCTGTTTAATGGTCAGCCGCTGTCGGTCACGGCACCAAACTTTGTTACCCTGAAAATCGTCGAGACCGATCCTGGCGTCCGTGGTGATACCTCCGGCGGCGGTGGCAAACCTGCCAAACTCGAAACCGGCGCTGTAGTTCGTGTGCCATTGTTTGTGCAGCAAGAAGAAGTCATTCGCGTCGATACCCGTACTGGCGAATACATGAGCCGTGTTGGCAAAGAGTAATGTGTTGGCAAAGAGTATTTTGCCCTTTTAATCAGTCGCTCTAAAAAAGGCCGCTCTATTCACCTTAGCGGCCTTTTTTTGCGTGTCTGGGTACTGGATAAAATTAAACGGCCAGCAATTGCTCAAGGATTCGGGTGTAGATCCGCGTCAGTGGCTCCAGATCTGCCACCGCCACATGCTCATTGATTTGATGGATGCTGGCATTTATTACCCCCAGCTCGACCACCTGTGCCCCAGTCGGCGCGATGAAACGGCCATCGGATGTCCCGCCACTGGTAGACAGTTCTGTTTCCAGCCCTTGTATGTCACGGATAGCAGTTTGTGCTGCCGCTACCAGCTCGCCTTTGGCGGTCAAAAAGGGCAGCCCAGACAATGACCAGGGCAAGGTATAGCTCAGCCCATGTTTTTTTAGGATGGCTTCGGTACGTGCTTTAAGCTGTTCTACCGTGACTTCAGTAGAAAACCGGAAGTTGAACACGACCGCTAAATCCGCTGGAATGACATTATTGGCACCCGTTCCTGCCGAGATATTGGAAATCTGAAAGCTGGTCTGAGGGAAAAATTCATTGCCCTGATCCCAGACTTCTGCACACAGCTCAGCCAGTGCCGGAGCCGCCGCGTGCACAGGATTATTGGCCAAGTGGGGATAGGCGACGTGACCTTGTTTGCCATGTACCGTCAAAATGCCATTAAGTGAACCACGTCGGCCATTTTTGATCACATCGCCCAGACGTGTTGTGCTGGAAGGCTCCCCAACCAGACACCAGGTGATTTTTTCCTGGCGGGCTTCCAGCGCTTCAATGACTTTTACGGTGCCATTGATCGACGGGCCTTCTTCATCACTGGTGATCAAAAAGGCAATCGACCCCCGATGATCCGGGCAATTGGCGATAAAACGCTCGCACGCCACGACCATCGCAGCCAATGCCGATTTCATGTCTGCCGCGCCACGACCATACAAAAGCCCATCCCGTATTTCGGGCTCAAAGGGCAGTGAATCCCAGCGATTCAAATCGCCCGTTGGCACAACATCGGTGTGCCCGGCAAAACACAGCACTGGCCCATCGTTACCGCGCCTTGCCCAAAGGTTCATTACCTCACCAAAAGGCATCCATTCGATGTTAAAGCCAATGGCAGCAAGGCGTTGTGCCATCAATTGCTGACAGTCGGCATCTTCTGGCGTGAGCGAAGGCTGGCGAATCAATTGCTGGGTAAATTCGAGGGTAGCAGTGGAGCTACTGGGATCGGTGAAAGACATACGTGTTCGGTTACTCGTGAAAATAGCCGCCAGTCTAGCAAAAACTATTCTTACACTGGCAATAACCCTGTCGCTAAATCATAGCTAATACCACAGACTGTAAAACCAGAAAAAATCCAGACAAAAAAACCCGCCGAAACAATGGCGGGTCTTATACCGGATAAACGGTCTATTACATTTTTTGCTGGGTATCGGCAGCGGCTTGCTGAACTTTTTCACCACCGCGCTGAACATCTTTGCCCATGCCTTTGATGGTGTTACAGCCAGTCAGTACCACAGTAGCGAGGGCAACAGCAGCAATAATTTTGCTCATGATTTACTCCAGTATGAGTGCAAAAAGGTGCTTTTAACTTAACGAGTGAATCCTAACAAGACAACGTTGAGACCGTTAATATTCAGTAAGTTATTTATTCTTTGCGTAAGCAAACCAGAATTATTTAACCCTCCTGCGCTTAGCTATCGAGACCTCATATATTCCGGCTTAAAACGCTCTTTCGCTCGATGGCTTAACCTTGCTAAACGCCACGTAGCATCAATCGACCCGGGTAAATGCCGTCGCACAACCACAAGCCCTGACGTTCTGTGCTCCATGGATCGACTGAATGAGTGTCAACGGGTCGGCGTGTTAGCCATTCTGCACGGGAGGCTTTGCGCCAGACACGCCCTGTACCTGTCATCGCCTGTGCGTTTAACTCAGGAAGCACATGGCCCCAATATCCCCATAAATGCTCAGCACTAACCCAGGCTGGCACTTGGCTGGTTTGATTCATTGGGTAAAACAGGCGACCTTTTAGGATGAGCCGGCGCACGTCGATGGGATATCCCAAAGCCTCGGTATATTCAAATTGATGCGTAACACTCCGGGTTAATTTTCGAGCCAGGGTATCCTTTCGCTCGATGCCATACCAGTGTTCAGGCGAAAAGTCCCATTCACCCAGATAGAATTTGAGTGCGACTTCCCAATGCTCGATAGCATTGGATTCTTGATTCTGAATCAAAAAATCAATTTCTCCACGCGTCACACCGTGCATGTGCACCTGAATATTGTGTGCGATCAATTTAAAAGGATGATAATCACGGTCATTTAACCAGAACACTAACAGCGACTCAAAACGCAAGCCCAGTCGGTGTGATTTTAAGGAGGCTAAATGCGCTTTAAGCGGAGCAGGATTGGCATCTAATTGCGCCAGTCGATCCTTATAGCAGGAAAACCAGTGATGCCAGGGTACTGATAAACCCAAGTGAATCTGCCTTTGCGGATAATACCCTGAAGGCCAGGAGCCAAGTATATCCGGCGAGGCGATCGCAAATGCCAGATCGCGAACATCCTCATCCTGAAATTGCACCCAGACAGGAGTGTTTACAGGTCTTGATGGCTCCTTTAACAATGAAGTGGCAAAGTCAGGAATGATCATCGTGATAAATCATTGTGCTCAATCATTATGATAAGTCACTGGGCACAATCTTTAACATAACCAATGGTATTCTCCGATAGACCGTTTAGAGATTGCGCAAGAAGCATATCGTTAATGACCTCGTGGAGGCCAGACAAAATCCAGTGGTCGAGTCGCCAAATGTGTGATCAGCAATCTCATTAAGGGTCGCCACTGCGCATAACGTACACGGCGAGCTCTTAATGCCACAAACAGGGTAATGCCGAAACTCACCATAAGGTTTGTCATGCCAATCAGCAAAACTCCGATAAAAGAAACCGCTATGAGCATCCAGTCGATCGGGCCTTCCATGCAGAGCAAGCCCTGAATAAAATTGGCTGAAGCAAAGGCAATGTGGCGTATATCCAGAGGCAAGCCTAAAATATACCCCAGTGTTCCCATACTGCCCAGCATGACGCCAAACCAGAAATTACCCGCTAGGGCGCCCAGATTACGCTCAACATACTGGCTAAAATGATCCAGTTGTGAGGCCGTGAAATACAGCTTGAGAACGGGATGATGACGAATTCTGGGGCCAACTTTCCGATAAATCGCCCGATTATCATAATAGCCTGCGATTTGCCCTGCTAAAAACAAACACACGCCTGCAATGGCAGCATGTGGTATCGATAGGGAAAATACCGGATTTAAATTATGTAAAAGCAAACTGGCTTTTTGTGGCGTGAGTAGGGGCTCATTAAAATAATGCTGCCAGCCCAGCGTAATCACCGCTGCCACTGGCATGGCAATGGAGATATTTCCGATAATCGCAATAAACTGTGTTCTTAAAATATCCACCGTCAACTCTGCCATTTGACTGAGTTGCTGGGTGCGTGTCCCTGTCGGTGTTTGTAGCGTTGCAGCCAGCGCCGCAGCAGTCATGGCAGGCTGTTTGGTTGCCACAGTAAAACTCAGCATATGAATCAGCATAAAGCCAAAACTATAATCCATGCTTTGTAAGAATGCGCGACTAAAGGGCGCCAGTGTTAATCGGCCAATTAATAGCTTTAAGGTGGCCATCATCGCAATGATTACACCAGCTCCTGCCGCAGCGCGATACATCTGCCAATACCCTGCCGTATCATTGCTCACATAATGTTCGCCAGCTCGGCTGGCATTTTCGGTAATTTGTCGGGCTAATGATTCGGTATTAATCGCCAGCAGGGCACGCAGGCTTTTATTGTCCCGTAGCGCGAACGCCCATTGCCGAAATAGCGTCAGCGTCGATTTGGCTTGTTGCTCAGTATTTGTCGACAGGAGATCAATTAATAATTCAATCCGATTCAAGGTTTGTTCGAGACGTATCAAATGATTGGTTAATGTCAGGCTCACCCCCTGCTTTCGGGAACTTCGTTTCATTCGATGCAGGTTTTCACGGCATTGTTCCAGCATGACGCGACTTGGCGCAGGATCAGGTATTGCCTGTTTACGGGACTCCAAAACTTCCAAACCCGGCACACTAATATCCTGCATTCCCGCCATGAGCCTGACGTGTTCGATAAAATCAATCAATTCACGATTTTGAGCCATAAAAGGCGAATCAAACTCATCACTTTCCGGCGACGCATATTGAAATTCAGGCTCCAAGCCAATGGCAGTAATCTGATACGACAATACCATGATGGATTGTGCCAGCTCACGGTACCAGTGGTGTAAAGCGGTTTGCCGTGCGTGGAGACGTAGTGAATCCGCTACTGATGCATCTTCTGACTCTAACTTTTCTAGATTGGTGGACTGATAGCTGGAGTGCTCAGAAAGAAGCGTTTTAAAGAATTGAATCCAGACGTCTTCAGAGATCAAATTTAACCAGTGATTTTTCTCTGCACCGTCAAATAATGCGCTGAATAACGCTTGTCCGGAATAACTGGAAGGCAACGGCGGCAGTAACTGATGGGTGAAATGGCGGCGTAGGGAAACGCCAAATTCTTCCTTGGCCAGAATGCCCAATTCCCCCAGCAAAGGATGCATGCTCAGGGGTCGCAGCAACTCCAGAACATAATCCAGCAATACTCTGGCATGTTCAGGCTGATGTTTCAAATGGCGTTCAAGTCGCCGAATACTGTCATCCGCCTGTTGTTCTGGCGTAGAGGCAAGTTCAGCATAATCTGGCTTTAGAAACGACAGTAAATCAGCGAGTGGGGCATGACTGAGTGTGGAAGGTTCAGCAGTATTAGGATCATCAGCAACGGCAAGAAAGGCTGTCAATGACTCTTGCAGGGTTTCAAAGCAGTCAGTTAAATGCTCATACCACACATCGTCTGCCGAGCCTATCGTGTCAGCACCATCTGACCCATTTTCACGATACACCATCACGTCAATCGGGACTCGGCCATTTCGGCCAAGGCTTGCAGGCCAGCACGATAACGGGATTCTGGCAAGGATTTCAGGCTGTGGATGGCTGCTCGTGTTTCTTCAGCGACACGCTGCCGGCAATAATCGAGCGCACCAGAGCTATGCACCAGCCCAATAATAGTCTCAAGATTGTCCGTTCCGCCGGTCTGGATAGATTTTCGGATCAGTTGATGAGACTCGCCCGTGGTCAGACGGAGCGCAGAAATCAACGGCAGGGTAGGTTTACCCTCCATCAAGTCATCGCCAATATTTTTACCCAGCGTTTCGGCATCTGAAGTGTAATCCAGAATGTCATCCACAATCTGAAAGGCATTGCCGAAATGCCCCGCAAAATCGCGCAGCGCCTGACGATAGTGCACCGCGTCTGTGACGATTGCGCCACCCTCGGCGGCCAACTGAAACAGTCGCGAGGTTTTACCGTGAATGATCTGCAAATAATCAGCTTCTGTCGAATCCGGATTATGCTGATGCTGTAACTGCAAGACTTCCCCTTCGGCAATTTCACAGGTTCCAGACGCAAAATCCTTGAGCAGTGGCATGCTGCCAATCTCAACCAGTAAATCAAACGAACGCGCGATGAGAAAATCCCCAACCAGTACCGCGGTCTGATTATTCCAGTTCGCATTGGCGGTCGGACGTCCGCGACGCAAGCCCGATTCATCCACCACATCATCGTGTACCAACGTCGCCGTATGCAGCATTTCGATGATCGCCGACAGCGCAATAACCGATTGTGGCAAGGCTCGTTCAGCTTCTGGTTGATCGGCCAGACAGGCACGGGCGCTCAGCAGGCACATTAACGGCCGCATGCGTTTGCCGCCCGCCTCAACAACGTACTGACTTACTGACAACACCAGCGGAATTTTCGAGTGGATGCCCGTCTTAATGTACTGATCCATCGCCGCAAAATCCGTTACAACGGGGCCTAATACATCCTGTGCAAAATCAGTCATAATTCGTCCCAAACGGAAACTGTCATACAAAAACGCCGGGCTATGCTACCGTTTGTCCAGCACAACTTCCAGCAATACGCAGACTTAGTACATTTTTTCACGCTAACAGGACTAAAAGTCATCAGGATGACAAATTTTTTGACAGGGGAACTGTCTGGTTCATCCTGCAAGCACGACTGACTGCACTGTAATATGCAAAAAGCCGCTTGGAATCAAGAATTGATTATGTATTTCAATCCGACTTTGTTTGATGAATTATCAATGGCTTACTTTGAAAGGGATTCTATTTTTAATGGACTGGGTTTGGACAGTAGCATTAAGACTGGCCTGCACCCATCACAGCATGAAGCGGCTGGAAGCACTTGAAAAATCAGAAGCACTCCCTTGAAAAAACCAGTGTTGCCCTGTATGATCCCCGCCTTGCGATTTACCCAGTTGCATCAGTATGAAGATCGGTATCTTTCCTTACCGGCACTGTGATACGGGTTTGGATGGAGTCATTCATGTACGCAATTATTCAAAGTGGTGGCAAGCAGCACCGTGTCAGCATCGGCGAGCGTCTTAAAGTCGAACTGCTGAAAGGTGAAACAGGCGAGTCGCTGGACATTACCGAAGTCTTAATGGTCGTCGATGGCGACAAAATCACGATCGGTGCACCTTCTGTTGGTGGTGCCAAAGTGACTGCTGAAGTCCTGGGCCATGGCCGTGGCGATAAAGTTCGTATCGTCAAGCACCGCCGCCGTAAGCACTACCACAAAGAGCAAGGTCATCGTCAGTGGTACACCGAGCTGAAAATCACTGGAATCACCCTCTGATTTTTCCGAACCGTTTAAGGAGTTAAGCACATGGCACACAAGAAAGCCGGTGGTTCCACACGGAACGGCCGTGATTCCAACCCAAAAATGCTGGGTATCAAAGTGTATGGCGGCCAGAAAGTTCTTGCCGGCAACATCATCGTTCGTCAGCGCGGTACCGAATTCCATGCAGGCAGCAATGTCGGCATGGGTCGTGACCACACCCTGTTCGCCACGATGGATGGCGTCGTAAAATACGAAGTCAAAGGCGCTTTTGGCCGTCGTTATGTGACGGTTGTCGAAGCTGCCTGAGAACAGACAGCGTTGTAAAGGCGCTGGATGATCACGACAGACCGGATGGCTTGCAGTCCTGTTTAGGCAGTCTGTAAGACCATTCCCATTAAAGCCTGCCGGGCAAATCCTGACAGGCTTTTTTGTTACCCCGGCGTTTCGATACGACAACCTGTATACAGGCATAACTCAGCTTATGAATAAAGCATGTGCAGGGCTGCACAGTTGACGACTCAGGCTACATGGTCTAACAAAAACCGTCTGGAAATCACGTGCTTAGCAATGGAATAGTAAGGCTAATTCATCTGTAGACCATTCAGGAGTTGCGATCGTGCTTAAGACCATTAAGGCAAGTGCCGTCATCACCGGACTATTGCTTAGTGTTTGCTTGAATACTGCACAAGCTCAACCAGTTGCAGCGTCTGGCACGCAGACACCCCCGTTACAAATGCCTGAGTTTAAAGCCACGCAGGCTCTCAATCGTTTGTTGACGCCACTACAAAGTATGCAAGCGGAGTTTGTCCAAACAACTAAAAACAATCCCGCGCGCCAGCCAAAGCCCGGGCAATTAATGCGCCCACACGCTGGCACTCAGAAATTTAGTGGTGTGATGCAGGTAAAGCGCCCCGGACAGTTTCGCTGGGAAACTCGTAGCCCCATGAAACAACTTATTGTCACCAATGGAAAAACAGTCTGGATTTACGACGAGGATCTCCAACAGGCGACCCGTCAGCAATTGGACGCACAGATCGCGAATACACCTGCCTTGCTGTTTTCAGGCCAGCCCTCAGCTATTGCCAAATCATTTCGGGTGACACAGCCGAATCCCACTCAACCGTATTTTGTGCTTTATCCACGAACAGCAGACGGCGCATTTGACAGTTTGGCCATTCGTTTTCAGGGGAATGTGCCCGCTGCCATGGAACTACGCGATTCGCTAGGGCAGCAGACGACCATCCAGTTTGCCAAGGTAACCAAGAACACCGCCTTGCCGAACACCAATTTCCAGTTCACCCCTCCCAAAGGCACCGATGTTATTGACCAGTGATTGGCCTCAATACTGTGCTCGACCTTAACTTCGACTTTAGGAGCGTTAAAGACGACGGTAGCCAGTAGGTTTTAAGTCACGTATCATCCTCACACGGGATGATGCGGTCGGTTATCCAACGAATTGTCTAAAATTCGTTCTGTATAAGCATTGTGTACCATCGTTGTTCGATAAAAATCGGGAGCACCACCATGAGCGATTTGACCACTGAGTTTGAACAGGCTCAAAAAGACGTTAATACTTTGCCAAAGAAGCCTAAAAACGATGATTTGCTGACATTATATTCACACTTCAAACAGGCTACGGCAGGTGATGTGAGTGGTTCACGTCCTGGAATGCTGGATGTTGCCGGTCGTGCCAAATTTGATGCCTGGACCAAACTGAAAGGCACCGGAAAAGAAGCTGCCATGCAAGGCTATGTCGCCAAGGTAAAATCCCTGTTGAAAGATGCTGGCATGTAAGGCAAGCATTGACGCCTATGCAACCCGGCTAACTGCCGGGTTTTTTTAATGACTGCGAGCATTTCATCACGTCTAAATAGTCATCAATCGGCTGAATCCCTGTTTTAAATCGACCAAACGATTTACACTATCGCCGTCCATTTCCAAGCACTTTTCCATCCACTGTTCCAAGTACTTTTTAAGCATTCTGTTCTCATGATCGACTACAAACTGATTCGCAATCAACTGGATACAGTCAATACTGCATTGGCCAAGCGGGGAGTATCACTCGATGCCGAGCAATGGGAGGCGCTGGAATCACGCCGCAAAAGTATTCAGACCCGGACGGAAAATCTGCAGGCCGAACGTAATCAGGGGGCGCGTGAAGTTGGTGCACTTAAAAAGGCCGGTGGCGATGCCAGTGACCTGATGCAGCGTATGCAGCAGGTAGGCGAAGAAATGAAACAGGCCGAAGCAGAGCTGGCGGCGCTACAGGTAGAGATGGAAGTTCAGCTCAACGCGATTCCCAATTTGCCCGATGCGAGTGTGCCTGCTGGCAAGGACGAACACGACAATGTGGAACTTCGCCGCTGGGGCACCCCTGCTGAATTTTCCTTTGAGATCAAAGATCATACTGCTCTAGGTGAGCAGATGGGAGCGCTCGATTTTGAAGCAGCGACCCGGATCACGGGCAGCCGATTCAGTGTGCTCAAAGGCCCGCTGGCTCGGCTTCAGCGCGCACTTGCTCAGTTTATGCTCGATCTACATACGACCGAGCACGGGTTTACCGAAGCCTATGTGCCCTTTATGGTCAATGCCGATAGCCTTTACGGGACTGGGCAGTTGCCTAAATTTGAAGAAGACTTGTTTAAATTACAGGGCGACAAGCCGTTTTATCTGATTCCTACCTCTGAAGTACCGTTAACAAATCTGGTTCGGGATCAGATCCTGGAAGAAAATTCCCTGCCCCTAAAGTGGACAGCGCATACACCCTGTTTTCGCAGTGAAGCAGGTTCGTATGGACGCGATACACGGGGTCTAATCCGCCAGCATCAATTTGAAAAAGTGGAAATGGTGATCATTTCTCATCCCGAGCAGTCCATGAATGCACTGGAAGAAATGACAGGTTATGCGGAAAAAGTGCTACAGCTACTGGAATTGCCCTATCGCGTAATGCTGCTGTGTGGTGGTGACATGGGTTTTTCTGCGGTGCGCACGCACGATCTGGAAGTCTGGCTGCCTAGCCAGAACACGTACCGTGAAATTTCATCGTGCTCCAATTGCGGTGACTTTCAGGCCCGCCGTTTGCAGGCTCGTTTCCGCAATGGCAAGAAAACTGAATTGGTTCACACCTTGAATGGTTCAGGTCTTGCCGTGGGGCGTACCTTGCTGGCGCTGATGGAAAATCATCAGCAGACCGATGGTAGCATTCGCATTCCAGTAGCTTTACAGCCTTATCTAGGTGGGTTAACAGCTATTCGCTGATTCTCAATTAAACATACTCCCGAGATCAGGCTCAACTACCGGATTTAATCTAACGATTTAAAAAAGGCTCATAAAAAAACCGGCGCATCGCACGCCGGTTGTTACTTATTAATTTTCAACCCTAGTTTTTTGCCTCTGTATGGCTGGGCAATGCCAGTACTGAGAACAAACCCAACCATTATTGAGGTATAGCTTAGTGCTCTTTACTGACATCCGAGCTGATTTCTAGCGGCAACTCCTGAGTACTTTCGTCTTCCGGAGTCACGGGTCTCAGAACGGCATCATCACTCTCTTTAGTGTGATCTGCCGCTTGTGGGTCAGTAGGAGCAAGTGAAGGCGCACTATCCGCCGGACTGTGTGCGGACTCCTGAGCAGGGGAAATAACGGGCGCTGTGTTTGAGGGTCTAATCTCGGCAGGTTTCGCTGATTTATCGGAAGACATCAGATAAACCGGCGTGGGGCGCTCCGTCGCTGTGGCGAGGTCTTGCCCATACAGCCAGGTCAGGCCGATCAATACCGCAACGGCTAGCAAGGGCAAGACACATTTCGACCACGCAGGCGCCTGTAGAAACACGGGCAGCGCAATTTCCGGGTGGTCATGCAGATGATGGACATCCTGCGATGCAATAGAGGAATGTTGAGCCTGTTTCATGAGTTGCATAAGTCCCGCCATATTTTCCTGTAGTTGCTGTTCGGTATCCATAGGAGCGGACTCCGAATGCGACACCATGCTATGCCGTGCTGCGGTGCTGCTTAATTGGGTTGCATTCCACATCCATTGAGGAATACTGGCCAGATGCTCCCACTGGCCATTGATCAATTCTGCCAGACCTGCCTCACCCAGAGAGGCGATATCGCTGAATTGTTTTAATTCTTCAAGGATTTTTTCCAGCACAATTTCGTGCCAGATACGGAATTGCTCCGCATCGACACGCGTGGGCGCCGTCATTTCTGGGCTAAAATGCTCCATATCCAGACTTTTAAGTAATCCTTGAGCATCTTTATGTTCAACAAAGCCAAAAAGTGCTGTCTGTCCCTGATGAGTCAATACAGCCAGTAACTCAACGAGCCCTAGCGATAATAGACTGCGTGCATGCTGGCGGGCGTCATCGGACGTCACCGCGGAGGAGGCGGATAAAATCTGACTCAGGGGCGTGAGTAAGCTGGATTGAAAATGCGGCAACAACTCAAAGGCCATGATTTTATTCCAAACCGGGTCTGCGTTGATTGAAAAAGGTTTGCCATGATAACGCAAACCCCGCTGGAACCCTATATCTGATCAGGAACTCTGAAAACCCGAACACATTTCAAATGAAACAGACACCTGCCTGGGTTACGTTTGGGTTCATGGTGATATCAGTCCAGGACGCGTAATCCGGGCTTTTTTGGGGCTGATGTAGCAGCCTCGGCTGGAGTATCCGTTTCCGAAGGCAGTTCTGCTAATGGAGCGGGATCAGTTCCGGCTACATTGGCGTATTCTTGCGGGTCAAAGAACAGTCCCTGACCATTTTCACGGGCGTACAGCCCCAGCACTGCACGCACCGGAATATACAGCGACTGCGAGACACCGCCAAAGCGTCCTAAAAAACTCAGCGCCTCATTGTCCATATCAAGACGATGAATCGCATGCGGTGCCAGATTCAGCACGATTTGACCATCCCTGACATATTGCCGCGGCACTTTGACGTGTGCTTCCTCGGCATTTACCAGCAAATAGGGAGTGAGCTGATTGTCATTGATCCATTCATAAATCGCACGAATCAAATAGGGCCGGGTTGGGGTTACTGGAATGGCATCCGTGGTCATAAGGGGCTCCGGGTCCAGACGGGAGCAAGGGTACGTTCTTGCGGTGTCAAGGAAAGCTGGAAATAGGGTTGTTTAAACAAGCGCTGACAGTAGGCCAGAAGCGCCTGATCATGCAAGGGTGAGAGTGTAATACCCAGCTGCGGCAGGCGCCACAACAAGGGAGCCAGCAAACAGTCACACAGGCCAAACTCATCCTGTAAGAAATAGGGATAACGGGCGAACAATGGATTCAGTGACGTCAGCGATTCCTGCAGTGATTGGCGGATAGCAGCCTGTAAAGTCACGTCTAAATGCGGATTATGCAGCAAGCGGTCTGCCGCACGCAGCCAGTCTTTTTCGATACGCCAGGCGTATTGGCGGTATTCAGCTCGATGGGCGGGCGTATCGGCCAGAAGGCGTTTGTGTCGATAGCGCTCGTCCAGATAATCGAGGATCAGCCGGGTTTCATACAGGCGCAATTCGCGGTCAATCAGCACGGGCAAGGTCTGATAGGGGTTTAATACAGGAAGATCCGGGTACTGTTCGTCGACCAGCCGGGAATCAAACCGCAGCTCCTTGAACTGTAGTGCCAACCGGATGCGATGACTGAGATGATCATCTGCATGTGAATAAAGAATCAGTCCCTGTGTCAAATCGCTTAAATCAGCCATGGCATCCCATCAGTTATTGGGCAAGGAGTGAAAGGTGGTTTCAGTGAGACACTAAAAAAGGGGCCGAAGCCCCTTTTCGTCACGACCGCCAATGGTTACTTGACGTCCTTCCAGTATTCCTTGTTCAACAGGTAAACCGGAATAAACAAAATCTCTAAAAAGAGC
>CAUJHL010000094.1 GCA_963204705.1 Pseudomonadota bacterium
TCTTCCAATACCGCAATGTGAATGACGCCAATCAATTGCAAATACACCAGTTGCAGTAGTACGGCCATCGTCAGGGCAAATCCTGACCACTGACCGTTGGCATCCCAGCCGAACGCGATGGCCGCCAAATCAATCAGTAACATGGCAACCAGCGAATAGCGTTTAAGCGATTCCATGACGTGTAAGTCTCCTGTGTTTTACATGATCGTTTACTTGATCGATTACCTTGCCTTTAAGCGAAGTGACTGGCTGATCGTTTGACTGAGCATTCGGTTTGTCTGTTCGGTTTGATCGACCATCACACCCATCCTTCAGGCTGCTAGCGCAACTGACGGTGGCGGCCGTCGGCGACCACACCCCCTAATTTCACCCATAGTTTTACCAATAGTTTTCCACAGCAATATTGCCTTCCCCTCGCCGATTCATGCTCAATCCTTTTTCTTTCAGGGCATTACGCGTATCTTCGACCATTTGTGGATTGCCGCACAGCATCACATGGCTGCGATCAGCACTCAGGGGAAAACCCGCCGTGTCCTCAAGTGAGCCTGAACGAATCAGCAGTGGCAAACGCTGACGCAGCTGGGGCGTTTGCAAGAGCGCCGTTTCAGAGTCTGTAGCCCGTGTGATGATGGGTATAAACTGAAATTCCACCTGATGATCTGGGTCAAAGAGTTCCTGCAAGCCTCTGATTTTCTCGGCATATGCTAGCTCATGTGCGGTACGCACACTGTACGCCAGTACTATCCGGCGATACTGCTGCCATACCGAAAAATCCTGCAAAATTGACAAAAACGGTGCCAGTCCGGTTCCGGTGGCGAGTAGCCAGAGATCCTGAGGCAAGGGCTGCTGATAACGGGCCAGGGTCAAGAATCCAAACGACTGTTTTTCCAAAAGAATGGAGTCACCCACCTGCACGCGCTGCAGCACCGGAGTAAGCGCACCATCCGGTACCACGATCGAAAAAAATTCCAGAAACTCATCAAAGGGTGATGACACCACGGAATACGCCCGAATCACCGGCTGGCCATCAATCTTCAGTCCAATCCGGGCAAACTGACCGGCGCTAAACCGAAAACTGGCCGGGCGTGTCATGACAAAACTGAATAAACTGGGCGACCAGTGATGAACGGACAGAATGGATTCGATGGAATATTTTTCTTCCAGCATCGGTAAAGCCCCAGCAAAATCGGGCTAAATGGTACCATGATCACAGCGATGTTGCTGGAACACCTTCGGCCTGCTCGGCCCTCAACAAAAAGGAGTGGCTATGCGCATGACACTCCGCCAACTGGCGGTTTTTGTGGCGGTCGCACAGGAAGGCACGGTGACGCGTGCCAGCGAAGCCGTGCGGCTGACCCAAAGTGCGGCCAGTATGGCGCTGGCCGATCTGGAAAATGGCCTGGGCTCTCCGCTGTTTGATCGTCAGGGCAAACGCCTGATGCTGAACGACCTTGGGCGTTATTTACTGCCACAGGCGATGGAAATTCTGGGGCGATGTGAGGATTTTGAGCAGGCGGCGCGTGGGGAGTTGCAAAGTATTGATTTGCGACTGGGTTCTACCTTGACCATCAGCGACTATCTGATGCCCGATTTGATGGCGGGGTTTTTAAATCAGCATCCCTCTGCCCAGTTGCAGCTGCAGGTCGCCAATACCCGTCAGATCATTGAAGCGGTGAGCCAATTTCAGTTGGATCTGGGCCTGATCGAAGGCTCCTGCCATTTGCCCCAGCTTCAGGCGGTACTGTGGCGCGAGGACGAACTGGCAGTGTGCTGTGCACCGGGGCATTCCCTCGCCCGATTGCAACAGCAACGACTTTCCCAGGGCGAAACGCTCCATAAAGAGGATTTTGCTGAAGCCGAATGGATCATCCGCGAGCCCGGCTCAGGAACCCGTGAAGTGTTCGATCTGGTGGTGCTGGCCGATCTGCCCAATCCGGTATTGCGCCTGACTCTGGGACACAATGCCGCCGTACTCAAAGTGGTGGCTGGCGGGCTGGGCATCGGCTGCGCCTCACGTCTGGCGATTGAACCGATGGTGAAACAGGGCCAGTTAAGCATTCTGCAAACGCCATTCTGGCGGCTGACCCGTCCATTCTATTTGTTGTTGCATCGGCAAAAGTATCAGGGGCCGGGACTGAAAGCCTTTATCCACTACTGCGTTGATCATACGGGTGAAAACTCCCCACCCGCGTGAGGCGAAAACCATTTTTAGCTTGTAATGTTTTGACATTTCTGCTTTCTAATTTCTGCTATCTGCTTAATGCGTAACAGCCACATCCTCCATGGCATCCAGTATTTCAAAGCGCACTTGCAGCGTATCAGGCAAATGATCGGTGTGAAAACGTACCATCGGCAAGCCCGCGCTGAGAATGGCCTTGTCTTTTTTATCATCGGCGCGACGGCGGTCTGCCCGATCATGACTCCAGTCATCCAGCTCCACCACCGCCATGACCGACTGGACGTCGGGATGCACGACGACATAGTCCGCACTCATCCGGTTAATGCGATTCAGCCAGAATTTTTCATCCTCAGGGTCATTGCACTGAATGAGTCGTGACAGTTGCACCTGAGCAAAAATGTAATACTCGGGCAGT
>CAUJHL010000095.1 GCA_963204705.1 Pseudomonadota bacterium
GCGTGATGTTTACCCTGGATACCGAATCCGGTTTCCGCGATGTGGTCTTTATTACCGCCAGCTATGGTCTAGGGGAAATGGTGGTACAGGGCGCCGTCAACCCCGATGAATTTTATCTGGCCAAAAAGCTGGTCAATGACGGACGGCCTGCGGTCATTCGCCGTAACCTCGGCTCAAAGCACCAGAAAATGATTTACGGTGAGACCGGCACCACCGGAAAATCCACCGTGATCGTGGATGTCGACAAATCCGAACGCCAGCAATTTGCCCTCAATGACACCGAGCTGGGCGAGCTGGCACGGCAGGCCCTGATCATCGAAAACCATTATGGCCAGCCGATGGATATCGAATGGGCTAAAGACGGGGATGATGGCCAGATTTACATCGTTCAGGCACGCCCTGAAACCGTCAAGAGCCGTCAAAACGTCGGCACCATGGAACGCTACCTGCTCAAGCAAAAAGCCACCGTGCTGTGCGAAGGCCGCTCGATTGGCCAGCGGATTGGTTCCGGCAAAGTGCGCATTGTTCACTCCATCAAGGAAATGGATAAAGTCCAGGATGGCGACGTGCTGGTTTCCGACATGACCGACCCGGACTGGGAGCCGGTCATGAAGCGTGCGGCGGCGATTGTCACCAATCGTGGGGGCCGTACCTGTCATGCTGCCATCATTGCCCGCGAGCTGGGTGTGCCTGCGATTGTCGGCTGTGGTAATGCTACCGAAGTGCTGCAAGAAGGTGCCGAAGTCACGGTGTCCTGTGCGGAAGGCGATACCGGATTTATTTACGAGGGCAATCTGGACTTTGAGATCCAGAAAAACTCGATTGAATCCATGCCGGCCCTGCCCTTCAAAATCATGATGAATGTCGGCAACCCTGACCGTGCCTTTGATTTTGCGCAGATTCCAAATGCCGGTATCGGTCTGGCCCGTCTGGAATTTATCATCAATCGCATGATTGGCGTCCATCCCAAGGCCCTGCTCAACATTGATAGCCTGCCACGGGAAACCCGTGCTGCCGTGCTGTCCCGTACTGCGGGCTATTCGTCCCCTGTTGATTTTTATGTGGAAAAACTGGTGGAAGGCATCGCCACACTGGCGGCCGCTTTTGCCGACAAGCCTGTCATCGTCCGCATGTCTGACTTTAAATCCAACGAATACGCCAACCTGATCGGCGGCAAACTGTATGAACCCCATGAAGAAAACCCTATGCTGGGCTTTCGGGGCGCCAGTCGCTATGTCTCGGATAATTTCCGCGACTGCTTTGAACTGGAATGCCGTGCGCTGAAAAAAGTGCGGGATGAAATGGGCCTTACCAACGTCGAAATCATGATTCCTTTCGTACGTACTGTGGGCGAAGCCGCTCGCGTCATTGACCTGCTGGCGGCCAATGGCTTGCGTCGCGGTGAGAACGGCCTGCGCATCATCATGATGTGTGAGCTGCCGACCAATGCCCTGCTCGCCAATCAATTCCTCGAGCATTTTGATGGATTTTCCATTGGCTCCAATGACCTGACACAGCTTACCCTGGGTCTGGATCGGGACTCGGGCATCGTCTCCCATCTGTTTGATGAGCGCGATGAAGCCGTCAAAACCCTGCTGTCGATGGCGATTACTGCCTGCAACAAGGCTGGAAAATACGTCGGTATTTGTGGACAAGGCCCTTCCGACCACCCCGATCTGGCGAAATGGCTGATGGAACAGGGTATTAATTCGGTATCACTCAATCCTGATTCGGTACTGGATACCTGGTTCTTTCTGGCTAGTGGCAAAAACTGACCACTCCCTAGCCCCGACTCTATTGGGGCCATGCCATATGCCCGCCGTCAGCGTTACATTGGCGGGCATCGGCTGATGTTCAGTTCTAACCATTTCGGCTACAGTATGCCCAGCGTCGGCTATAAACGCTGTAGGCAATAAGGTGATGATAACTAATTAATTTAGTGTATCATTTCGCCATAAGCGATTATTCGACATCAACAATTGTACTGACTTGTTCAACACCATTCATACCAAAACCTATTTTGCTCCGCTTGCCGAATATCTTACTATGCGGAATAACAGTTGATTTCAGTTGAATTTTGGGCTTTTTTGCAGGACTAAGGCATGTATATCTTTCTGGCACGCAATCGGGAACAAGCCGGGCCGTATACACTTGAACAGCTCAATAGCATGTTACAGCAGGGTCAGGTCGAACTGGATGATCTCATGTGGCATGAAGGCATGAGCGAATGGTTACCCGTAGGCCGTATGACGTATGGCCGCCGGTATTACCAGCCCTCGCCCACTCATACCAGCCAACCCGCCGTTCCGCAAACGGTGAAAGAGCATCCGGAAAAATCCACTGGTTATCAAGCGACGACCCAGACGCTGGTATTTCAGCTCGCCACGCCCATGAGTCGCATTTCAGCCAAAGCAGTGGATATGATGTTTTGGCTTCCAGTGTCGCTAATTCCTATGTTCTTTTTGAATAATCAGGATATTGCGACGCTGAATTCGTTGAGCGGCAGTTACGAAAAAGTAGTCCAGAATCAGAGGCAGATTTTGGAGCTGTTACCAGACGGTGCCCTGTTTGCCATGACGATTTATGTGATTGGCATGCTGGCGTTACAAGCCAGCCTGATCCGCCTGAGCGGCCAGTCGATCGGTAAACGACTGATGAATATTCGGATTGTCGATGCCACCACGGGGCAACTGGGCTCGGTCTGGCGTAGCTTCATGCTGCGTTCTGTGCTGTTTATTTTACTGTTCAATATGCTGGGCTTGCTCGCTGCGCCGATTTTGATTGCCGATCTGGCCCTCCTGTTCAGTCAGCGACGGCAGACCCTTCATGACCGTGTGGCCAGAACTGTAGTGATTACCAGTGCGGTCGCGGAAATTGAACGCCCAGTTTCAGGATCGCTCTGACCCTATGTCACCCTTCCCTACTTTGACCGCTGAAAATTCTGGTTCATGCTCATGATGATGTTCGTATTGTTCGGTCTCATCGTGTTGAATGGCTTGTTTGCCATGTCAGAAATGGCATTGGTGAGTGCACGCAAAGCCCGTTTGCAGCGGTTGATTGATGAAGGGGACAAAGGAGCGATTGCTGCCAGCAAATTGGCAGAAGACCCTGCCAGCTTTATGTCGGCCATTCAGATCGGCATTACGCTGATCAGTATTGTTTCTGGTATTCTCGGTGAGGCGACCCTCTCCCAGCCTTTGGCGCAAAATCTTATTACAACCGGGATTGATGCCTCGATCGCCAAACCGCTGGCCACCACGCTCGTCGTGCTCTTAGTCACCTATGTCTCGATTGTGATCGGTGAGCTGGCACCCAAACGGCTAGGACAAATCAATCCCGAAGGCATTGCCCGCGTCATCTCCCGCCCGATTCGCTGGCTGACACTGCTGACTCGCCCTGCCGTGACGTTTCTCAGTGCCTCCACTTATTTTATTTTGCGGCTGCTCGGCATTCGGGACATTAATGGCCCCTCGGTCACTCAGGAAGAAATTCACGCATTGCTGATCGAAGGCTCTCAAAGTGGCCTGATTGACGAGCAGGAACACCAGATGCTTCGCAACGTGTTCCGGCTGGATGATCGCAAAATCGGCAGCATGATGGTTCCGCGGCTGGATGTAACCTGGCTGTCACTGGACGACACACTGGAAGAAACGCTGGCCAAAATTACCACCAGTCAGCATTCCCGCTTTCCGGTGTGTGGCGACACCATCAATGATGTGAAAGGGATCGTACTGGCACGTAAAGTTCTGGCACAGGCGCTACAGGAAAAAAATGTGGACCTGCTCAGCCTTTGCCAGCCGCCGCTTTATGTTCCTGAGTCTTTGAATGGCATGGAATTATTGAATGCCATTCGCAGCTCCCGTACTGAAATGGCCATGGTGGTGGATGAGTACGGCGACATTCAGGGCATCGTCACGGCACAGGATCTGCTCGAAGCAATCACCGGTGAATTCAGTACCGATAATCAGGAAGATGCCTGGGCGATTCAGCGTGAAGATGGCTCATGGCTTCTGGATGGCCTGATTCCCATTCACGACCTGAAAGACACCCTGGCGATTCGCCAACTTCCTGAAGAAGAACGCAGCACCTACAACACCCTGTCCGGTATGTTTATGCTGCTATTGGGCCGTATTCCTCAAACGACGGATCACGTGGAATGGGATGGCTGGCATTTTGAAATCGTCGATATGGATGGCAAACGGATTGATAAGGTACTGGCAACCTATCAACAGAACGATGAATCCGGCGATAGTGACGACTGAAGCTGGGTCATTTGTTTAAGCAATCGACACATCTAGAAAACGTGTCGAAAATTTCGGGTTTTTTTCGACACGTTATTAAACTGACGAAAGGCAGAATTCTTCTACAGTCTATTGTGGGCTTAAAGCGGGCTTAGTGCTGGCTGGGCCTGCGCTTCGTTTGCAGGATCGCGTAATAAGGTATTCAGGTTGTCGACAATCGGCGACCAGCTGGAATCCCGCTTCCAACTTTCCCGCAAAAACGAGCGCTGGCCTTCATTCCAAAATGGCGCATCCGGCAGTAAAACCGAATCTTCCAGCGGATGCTGTTGAATAAACAAGTCAATGGCTTCTGGGCTGCTGTCGAGTCCCAGTTGCTCAAAGAGTGTTTCCAGCGTGTGTTGGCTCATGTCCATGGTGGGCTCCCAATAAAAATATACCTGGCTGTTTCAGGCGAAATACCACTGCGACCAGTGTAAATGGATGCTCAAAGGGCGACTGTAGGCTTGCCAACAGCAATGCGTATATGGTGTGTGAGGACTGTCGATGCTTTGAAAAGATTCAGAAAAAATGAGAAAACCAAATTAAATAGCCAATTTTAAAAACAGGCGACTGTCTGTGCCTCAGAATCTCGCGCTCAGAATTAGGGTCTTAAAATCTGTGTATCAAAATCTGCGTATCAGGAGTTGCCCGGCCAGTCTTTCATTTTAGGCAAGCGTTCAATGAGCCACATAATAAAAAACAGCATGGCCAATAATAAAAGGGTTTCCACACCATACAAAGGCAGGGCGATCGAACCATGCAACATGCCCATCGCCGCACTTCCCAGATAGATCATCATGACCATGCCAGCAAAAATCAGCAGCAGACCGTGATTGCCTCGCCATAGGATAGGCAGCAGCGCCAGCGCAGGCAGGCTAGTGAGTAGCGTAGAAATGGCAAAATCAGACCAGGGCCGAAACGAGGCCCTTACCAGCGTCTCAACCACAAAAATCCAGACTAGCCACAACACGGTAGTGATTCGAAGACCAGTGCGAAATTGATCCAGTGTCCAGCGATGTCCGGGCATCTTCATAAAGGGGAACCTGTGTACCGTCGTGGAAGGTGCGATTAGAGGCAAATCGCCCAATGGATTGGCGGTCGCCATTCTACTGCATTTTGGACAGTTTTTTCGGAAGCCTCTTTTTCTGATTCATCCCAATGAAGCAAGTGCCTGAATGAAACAGCAAGAGATTGACGCTGCATATACATCTTGCTACTGGAGCGAATTATCGTCATTGGATAGGCTGAGTCCAGTGTATTTCTCCAAGGAATATCCGGTACATGGATGCTGCCCGCCTGCCAGAACGACGCGCTGAACTCATTCGGCTACTGGAACACCGACAGTTTGTGTTCCGGCAAGATCCCCTGCTCGTCAGCCAACGTCTGAATGACAGCTCTCTGCCCTATCCGGAAAGACTACTGGAACGTGCCGCGCAGATTGATCAGGACGGCACCTTGCTGAATAACTTGCTGAGACTTGAACGGCGTTTTCAGTGGGTCATTCAGGCCCTGACGCTGGGCTGGCTGGTGCTTGGGTTTAGCAGCTTGCTGATGATCCTGCAGGCCAGTTCGCTGAATTTTTTTTCCGTTCTGGTGTCCATTCTGGGCGTCCACAGTGTGATGCTGATCCTGTGGCTGACCGTCGTGCCGCGCCGACGCCGGCAGGTTCCCGCCCTGCCCGACTGGCTGTTGTCCCGTTTGCCCAATGACGAGATTTCCCAAAGCATGGCAGAGCTGTATCGGCACCAATTGCTGGCACCCAGTGCATTCTGGTACTGGAGCCGAATCAGTCATCAGTTCTGGCTGTGTACGCTGAGCGGCATGATGCTGGCGCTGCTGGGCATGCTCACCATCCGCCAATACACCTTTAATTGGCAAAGCACCTTACTGGATGTTCACCTGCTCAATGAATGTGTGCAAGCGCTGGGCTGGCTACCTTCCCAGCTGGGGTTTGCCACCCCGAGTGCAGACAGTGTGCGCAGCAGCCAGTTACATGGGACGGCGATTGTGGCACGGGAGTGGGCGGGTTTGCTCATTGGCAGTTTGCTGGTGTATGGCATTGTGCCACGGAGTGTGGCCTGGCTGGTATCCTGGCTGCTGGGGCGACAACAGCAGGCAGGGCTTAATCTGGTATTGCCCTATTATCAGCACATTATCCAGCGCTGGCCGCCCAAAATCGTTGATAGCGCAGAGAATTACCGACCGGATGCCACGGCCCTGGCTTCAACGAAACAGGATGTCAGTCAAGGCTTTAGCCTGCACACG
>CAUJHL010000096.1 GCA_963204705.1 Pseudomonadota bacterium
CCAGCTCTAACAACACCAAAGCCAACAAACAGCGCTGTGAAAAATTACGGGAATCTCTGGCAACTCCCAGCAAAAACCCCATGCAACATACCGCGGCTCAATATCGTTACGAACAGGAGTGTGTTAAGGGCATGTACTACAGTGATGATGCCCAATGAGCTTTGCTGACCAGGTCAAACGAGGCATTTACCGCCATTATAAGGGACGTGACTATGAGGTTCTTGAGCTGGCAAGGCACTGCGAAACTGAAGAATGGCATGTCGTCTATCGCTGCCTGTATGGGGATTATTCGGTATGGATTCGCTCAGCTACCGACTTCTGTAGTCAGGTAAATCTTGGAGAAGGGCGAACTGTGCCGCGTTTTGTCCGATCACAACAACTTCCTGAGCCTCTTTAAATAACGTACTATTCCAGAATAAACCGTCCGCGATGGTTGCCCAGTTCCTAAAACTCAGTTTGTCAGATGTTTTGGCACGGGCTATAGTGGCTGTCACAAGGAAATACCAAGAGGCAAACGGAAATCATGTCAGTTGCAGCGACTTCTTTTGGAGGATTAGCACGCCGTCTGGTCGCAGAGGGTGTGGTCCCCGCTGAAAAAATGCAAGCGGCCCTGGCGGAATCCCAGCAAGAGAAAACAGCCCTCGTCACGCATCTGGTTTCCCGCAAAATTGCCAGCGCTGCCCAGATTGCCTGGGTCATTGCCCGTGAATTTGGCGACCCTCTGTTTGATCTGGATGCGCTGGATCAGGATCATATTCCCAAAGATCTGGTTGATGAGAAAATCATCAAGCAGTTCGGCATTCTCCCCATTTTCAAACGCGGCTCACGATTATTTGTCGCCATGAGCGACCCGACGCGTATTGAGGCGATTGATGCCATTCGCTTTGGCACCAAGCTCTCTGTAGAAAGCGTGGTCGTTGAAGACGACAAGCTGACCCGTCTCATCGAGCGTAGCTTTGACAGTGGTGGAAGCAATTTTGAAGGTCTGGATGGGGATATCGATGACCTTGAAATTGAAGGCGGAGAAGGCTCTAAATCCAGTAATGAAGGTACGGAAATTGGTGGTGCTGAAGAAGCCCCTATAGTCAAGTTCGTTAATAAGTTACTGGTGGATGCCATCCGCATGGGTGCGTCGGACTTGCATTTTGAACCTTACGAAAAATCCTATCGGGTACGTTATCGGGTTGACGGTGTACTGCGTGAAATTACGCGCCCGCCAGCCACGCTCGCTGGCAAGCTCGCTGCGCGTCTGAAAGTTATGTCGCAAATGGACATTTCTGAAAAACGGGCTCCACAGGATGGCCGGATTAAACTGAAATTGTCCAAAACCAAGGCGATCGACTTCCGGGTCAACTGTTTGCCGACCCTGTTCGGCGAAAAGCTGGTATTGCGTATTCTCGACCCGTCAAGTGCCATGCTGGGCATTGACGCACTCGGTTATGAGCCTGACCAAAAAGCCCTGTTTATGGAGGCACTTGACAAGCCTCAGGGCATGCTGCTGATTACCGGACCTACCGGTTCGGGTAAAACGGTTTCTCTCTATACCGGCCTTAATATCCTGAATACCGTCGAAAATAATATCTCGACAGCCGAGGATCCGGTTGAAATTAACCTGGAAGGGATTAATCAGGTAAACGTCAACCCCAAAGTGGGCCTGACGTTCTCATCCGCACTCAAAGCATTTTTGCGGCAAGACCCTGACATTGTGATGGTGGGTGAAATCCGGGACCTGGAAACAGCGGAAATTGCCATTAAAGCAGCCCAGACGGGTCACATGGTCATGTCCACCCTCCACACCAACAGCGCCCCAGAAACACTAACGCGCTTGCGGAATATGGGCGTACCCAGTTTTAACATCGCGACGTCAGTCAATCTGGTGATTGCACAGCGTCTTGCCCGCCGCCTGTGTGCAGCGTGTAAAAAGCCCGCCAGTATTCCCGAACACAGCCTGCGGGAAATGGGATTCACCGAAGAAGACCTTGCCAGTGGCATGGTGATCTTTGAACCGGTGGGCTGCAGTGAATGTCGTGATGGCTATAAAGGCCGGGTGGGTGTCTATGAGGTCATGAAAGTGACCCCGGAAATTTCCCGGATCATCATGGAAGACGGTAATGCCATCGAAATTGGCGATGCCTCGACACGCGCAGGCTTTAATAATTTGCGTCGGTCTGGACTGAAAAAAGTGATGGCTGGCTTGACCAGCCTGCAGGAAATCAACCGCGTAACCAGCGAATAATCAGGATTGAGAACCATTATGGCGGCTAAAAAAGGCGAATTGCTTCCCAGCTTTGTCTACGAAGGTACCAATCGCCGTGGACAAAAAATCAAAGGTGATATGGCGGCCAAAAACATGGCGCTCGCCAAGGCCCAGCTGCGCAAGCAGGGCATCAATGTCACCAGTATTCGCAAAAAATCCAAAAACCTGCTGGAGGGACTTTCCAAGAAAAAGATTACAGCACTCGACATTGCGATTTTTACCCGCCAGCTGGCGACCATGATGAAAGCCGGTGTGCCACTAGTGCAATCCTTTGATATTGTGGCTGAAGGCCTGGATAACCCCTCCATGAGGGAGGTGGTACTGGGGATCAAGGGAGAAGTCGAAGGCGGCAACAGTTTTGCTGGTGCGCTGAAAAAATATCCACTCCTGTTTGATGATCTGTTTTGCTCACTGGTTGCTTCAGGCGAGCAATCCGGTGCGCTGGAAACCATGCTGGATCGTGTCGCGATTTATAAAGAAAAGAGCGAGTTGCTGAAGCAGAAAATTAAAAAGGCGATGAAATATCCGATCACCGTTATTATTGTTGCGATTATTGTTACGATCATTTTGATGCTGAAAGTAGTGCCGGTTTTCCAGGATCTGTTCTCCTCGTTTGGTGCCGATTTGCCCGCCTTTACCCAAATGGTCGTTAATATGTCCAAATGGATGCAAGCCTATTGGTGGATGGCTATTATTATTGTTGGCGTCACTATTGGCGGCCTGATTGAATTTAAAAAGCGCAGCAAGGCTTTTCAGGATTTCCTGGACAGGGCTGCGTTAAAAGCCCCCATATTTGGTGATCTGGTTTATAAGGCGATTATTGCGCGCTACAGCCGAACACTGGCCACGACCTTTGCTGCCGGTGTCCCTCTGATTGAGGCGCTCGACTCCACCGCTGGTGCCACCAATAATGTGGTGTATTACCATGCCGTTCAGCAAATAAAAGAAGACGTGTCCACCGGTCAGCAGCTGCAATTTGCCATGAAAACCACCAATCGTTTTCCTACCATGGCCATTCAGATGGTGGCGATTGGTGAAGAATCCGGTGCACTGGATGCCATGCTGGAAAAAGTTGCCACACACTTTGAAAATGAGGTAGATAACGCGGTCGATGGCCTGACCAGTATGATGGAGCCGCTGATTATGGCGATTCTGGGTATCCTGGTCGGTGGTCTGGTGGTCGCGATGTACCTGCCCATCTTCCAGATGGGCTCGGTTGTGGGCTGATGCCGACCACACTCATCCTGCATCCTGAGGTGTATTGGGTTTTCGGTATAGCCGTTGCTGCGCTGTCGTTGTGTGTTGGCAGTTTTTTGAACGTGGTCATTCATCGTATGCCACTGATGATGCAGCAGGAGTGGACTCAGGAATGCAGCCTTTACTTGCATCCAGAGGCTCTCCCCCCTGTGCAGCCTCTGCTGACCCTCTCCCACCCTGCATCACGATGCCCCCACTGTGGTCATCACATTCGCTGGTATGAAAATATTCCTCTGCTGAGCTGGATCGCTTTACGAGGGAAATGCAGCGCATGCAAAACGCCAATCGGCATTCGATATCCGCTTGTTGAATTGGGCACCGCACTGGCAAGCCTGGCTGTTTTTTTTCTGTATGGTCCGAGCCTGCAAACGGCTGCTGGTGTGGTATTGACCTGGTGTCTGGTTGCTCTGACTGGCATTGATTTTGATACCCAATTATTGCCAGATCGCATTACGCTTCCGCTGGCTGGACTGGGACTCGCCGTGAATTCCTTTAGTATTTTTTGTTCGCCTTCGGATGCAATCTGGGGATACGTACTGGGATTTTTGAGCTTGTGGAGCGTGTATTTCATTTTCAAGGTGATTACTGGAAAACACGGTATGGGCCATGGAGATTTTAAGCTCTTAGCCGCACTAGGAGCCTGGTTAGGTGTAACAAGCTTATCATCGATCATTTTTATCGCCGCGTTGGCAGGTAGTATTGTGGGGCTGGTGCTCTTTCGAATCCATAAAGAAAGTAAACCCTTTGCATTTGGCCCCTATCTCGCCATTGCAGGCTGGGTCGTCTTGCTGGGTGGCGGTATCGTCATAAATCGATGGTTAGGCATGAGTTAAATCTGACGTATATGCTGCTGATTACATATCATTCGCCATGGGAAACGGTATGAAACAATTGATTGTCGGGCTGACGGGTGGTATCGGCAGTGGCAAAAGTCTTGCCAGCGACTGGTTTGCCTCGCAGGGAATCCAGATTGTGGATGCAGATATTGCTGCCCGGCAAGTGGTCGAACCGGGCTCACAGGGACTGGAGGCGATTGCAGACACATTTGGCTCCCATTTCGTGCAACAGGATGGCATGCTCAATCGCCGAGCACTCCGCGAACTGATCTTTCAAAACCCAGAGCTTCGCCATCAACTCGAAGCCATTACTCACCCACTGATTCGCGAAGCATTGGAAGGGCAACTGGCCGATTCCCAGTCCACCTATACGATTCTGGTGTCCCCGCTGCTGTTGGAAACGACCCAGCGCGAACTGGTCGAGCGGGTGCTATTAATTGATGCGCCGGCAGAAATACAAATACAAAGGGCTTGCGCTCGTGACCAGCAGACACCCGACGCCATTGAACGCATTATGGCTGCTCAAATGTCGCGTGAGCAACGCCGCGCCTATGCCGATGATATTGTCATCAACGACGGTGATCTCGCGAATTTCTACAAACAATTAAAGCCACTGCACATCCGCTATCAGGGCATCAGCCATTCGTTTGCACCGTAATTCGTTCTAATGCATTCGCTTAAGCGCATGAAATAGTCTAACTAAAGCGTTTTTGAGCTGATTTTTCTCCCCCAGCGCCAAGGCTGCAAGGCACCCAGGCTCACCCCCAAAATCCCCATTAACAAAGCCATAGTCAGGGGTTCGTGCAATAGTGGAACAGCAGCCACTGCCGCCAGTAACGGGGCCAATGCCAACAAGCTGCCACTGCGAAAGGCACCAAGTCGCTTTATGGCACCAATATAGGTCAGCATGGCAATGATAACCACGAATATCCCCTGAAATATTCCCTGCAGTGCAATCTGATTAAATGAGGCCTGCTCCAGATGTCTAGGCAATAAAAACCAGTAAACCGGCAAATAAATCACTGCTGACCACAAGGCCACACCCGCCATAGCCTGCCAGGGGGGCACTGGCCATCGCTTCAGAAGTGCGGAATAAACACCCCAACAACCTGCCGCCAAAAAGAAATACAGATCACCGATTCCCAGATGGAAACTGTTTTGCATAGCCATCATGCCAACCATCGCACCGATTCCCAGACCAATCAGGCAGAGGCTCAGCCAGGTATCTCGCGTGAATGTTTCGCCTAGCATCACCCACGCGCTCAGTGCAGTCCACAGGGGCAGCATGCCATTGAGCCAGATCGCGGCATGGGCAGCCGGCACATCGCCAAAGCCCAGGTAGGCCAGGCACGAATACAACACGCCGCCAATCAGGGCAAACGCAATAATGTGCGGATTGAATAAAAAACGCCATTCGCGCCGGAAGCACTGGATAGGGATCAGCACCATGGCTGCCGTTGCAAAACGCAAACCCGCGATATCCCATGGAGTCAACGCGGACGTCGTGCCGACTCGGGATATCAGGGTAAAACTGCCCCAGATTAGCAGGGTGATGGCGAGTAAGACATAGCCCTTGGTGCGTTCTGACCGGGCAATTTGCAGGGTATTATTTTGGGTCGTATTTTCGGTAGTTTCAGGTGCTTGCATGGCGCTGCCTGCTGGCTTCGTAGAGGGCCATCCCCGTGGCAACACTGACGTTCAGGCTTTGCAGCTTACCCTGCATGGGAATGTAAGCGAGTTCATCGCAATTTTCCTGAGTCAGTCGGCGTAAGCCAGTGTCCTCAGCGCCCATGACAATCGCCAATGCCCCATCAAGCTGGCACTGATCAATCGGTTTGGCCTGTTCATTTAGAATGGTTCCGACCACATGGACCTGACGTTCGCGCAGACCCTCCAATGTTCTGGCCAGATTGGTGACCTGAATAAAGTCGAGTTGATCCACCCCACCCGCCGCGACTTTACGCACTACAGGACTCAGGCCGGCAGCACGATCACGTGGTACGATCACGGCATGGACACCCATGGCAGCCGCCGTTCGAATGCAGGCACCCAGATTATGAGGATCGGTCACCTGATCCAGCACCAGCAACCAGCAGCGTGGCTGTGCCGCCAACAATTGCCACAACTCGGCTTCAGCCTTGACCGGAGTAGCTTTTACCGCGGCGACAATACCCTGATGATGCGTCCCTTCTGCAAGTCGGTTCAAGGTCTCGCGCGCAGCACGCTGCACAGGAATGGAAAAGCGTTTCGCCAGCAGTAGCACAGTCTGCATGCGCTGATCGTCACGCCCTTGCTGGACAAACAGAGTCAGCACCAGCTCCGGTGTTGAATTCAGCAAGGCCTCAATAGCATGCAAGCCAAAATGATGATCCGGTTTGGCCATGATTTACTGCTCCCACTCTGCAAGGCGCTGAAGTAAAAAGGCCAGCAAGTCGATTGCCGCTTAATCCCAATTCAGAACACCAATAAAAAACCCGACATCAGTCGGGTACTGGCAGCGGTTGGCTCGGTGCAAAATGACATCGGACTCCGCCTCAAATCCCGCAAAAGTCAGAAGTGGCTAACTTCCTAAAAGTGGTTAATTTTCAATCACCTGTTAATTCTCGAAGTGGCAGACATAATCCATGGTGTCTTTGACTTCAATCTCAAAATAGCTGTCACCCGGGACATAAAATGACTGTCCAGCGCGATACAGTTCAGATTCTGCTTGATCCGCAATACGTACCCGGCATTCACCTGATATGATTTCCATCCGTTCTGGCGCATGGGTCTGAAAAGTCAAGGTTGAAGGCAGGATGACACCCAGGGTTTTTTTGCTTCCATCATCAAACAGCACAGTATGGCTGATGCACTTTCCATCAAAATAGACGTTGGATTTTTTTTGCACACTGACCTGGTCAAATTGCTGTTGAGTCATGCGGCGGCTCCAAAGGGATAAAAGACGGTGACGCGTGCCAGAGAGCACTCACTCTCCGCTGTTGCGTTAGGTGATTGTAGCCAAGCTCTACGACGGACACCAGTAGCCCATGAGACTGTCATCATCATTTAATACCCAAAAAGACACTTATCACGACAGCCTGTGTCGCCACTTAAGGGCTCGCTGACCTGTATTTCTGGCACGCGCTGTGTACAATTCCAGCATTCTCTTCGCATGGGCCGGTACATATCATATGCTGCTCTCACTTAGCGTTCAAAATTTTGCATTGGCCCAAGCGCTTGAACTCGATTTTGCATCAGGCTTTACCGTACTGACCGGGGAAACTGGTGCCGGAAAATCCATTCAATTGGATGCACGGTCATTCTGTCTGGGTGAGCGGGGCGATGGAAAATCAGTAC
>CAUJHL010000097.1 GCA_963204705.1 Pseudomonadota bacterium
ATGCCTGCTCCCCAGTCAAATGCAGCAGGTGAATCTCCATTCAGCCAGCGCAATCCCTCATTAAGTCCAGTCCGGGTGACGAGTTGGCCAGCAGCACAGGCCCTGATTCACCAGCATCCACGGGTGCTGATCGACGTGACGGCAGAGTGGTGTGTCAGTTGTAAGATCATGGATCGTGAAATTTTTGCCCAGCCACCTGCTCAGTTGGCTGGCTGGCAGCTCGTTAAGCTGGATGTGACCGAAACCACCCCAGAAACCCAAGCCGCGCTGGAAGCCCTGTCACTGTTTGGCCCGCCAGCTTTGCTGTTGTATCAGCAGGGTCAACCGGTGGGGCGGCTGGTGGGGGAGGTGAGTCGTAAGGAGCTGGTCAAGGCACTTGATCCACTTTCTAAAGGCTTAGCCAACGGTATAGCTCCCTGAGCATGGTCGAAGGGCAGACAGCGGGTTTAGCGCCCTGAGCCTGTCGAAAGGGCGATGATGGCAGGCACATTTCGACGGGCTCAATGAGCCTGTTTGCTCCCTGAGCTTGTCGAAGGGGCGGTGATGGTGATGGTCAGGCACATTTCGACGGGCTCAATGAACCTGCTCGCTCCCTGAGCCCGTCGAAGGGTGATTCGACTCGTTAGCCTTTCTTGCGCTTTTCCTTTTTCTTGTCCAGGGTTGTCAGGGCTTTTTCCACTTCTTCCTCAGACACATTGGTCATGTGCTGGATGGCGTTGAGCGTTTCAGCATTCAGCACCAGTCGTGCGTCTTCGGCCATTTCCTGCAGGCGATGATCAAAATGGATCAGGCCCTGATCATCCAGCTGAATGTATTTGTGTTCGGCCAGTGCCTCGACAAAACTGCGGAACAGGGATTTGTCAAAAAATTCAGGCGAGCTGAATTCGTATAAAATCGACAGGCGCTGACCCAGCAAGTGGCTCAAATCCTCGACCTGCTTGGCGGTGATGCGTCCGGAGCCGCGCTGGCTGAGCAGGCAGAAGGTCATGAAATAACGCTCCATGCTCTGCAGGACAGGCGCCGCCAGGACGCCCAGCTGATTGTAGGATTCGCTATTTGGCGGAGGAGAATAAAGCCCATCGCGCCCATCGTCGAGTACCAGCTCCACCTGAATCAGGGCTTCCAGCTCGCGATCGACCACGCTTTGTATGGCATCGGCCGGCCATTTCAGAAACAGCTCGGCCTGCAGGAAGGGGTACAGTGCCTGAATCACACTGTAGATTTCGGCGCGAGTGATTTTGCCATTGTGCTGAACCAGCGCGGCGATCAGTGAGGAAATGGAATACAAGTGAAGGATATTGTTGCGGAAATACGTCAGTAGCACTGCCTGATTATCGGCAATCGCAATCATGTCACCGAGTACATGCGCGACCCGTTTGATCAGTTTCAGCTTGAGGCCGTACTGGATGATTTCCTGACCGGACAAGGTGGTGATTTCTATACGTTCATCGTAGGGAGCGATTTCCACCAGAGAGCGATAAACATCGAGCTGTTTGATGCACACGGCCTCATCTAGCGCGTGTTTGGGCGTGGACAGCAGCACCAGCGACAGCAATGACACCGGATTGACCACGGCGGCACGGTTGATGTTTTGCAAAATCTGATCGGCGACTGCCTGGACGGCCTGAGAGGCTGCAGGGCTCAGGGCATCCTGCGGATTGGTCAGGGAGTCCGACTCGACGCCATGCGCGCGCAAAGCCTGATCGAGAATGACTGGTTCGCCAAAACTGACGTAGACCTTGCCAAAAATCCGTTCAATTTTACGGGCGGCTTTCAATAGACCAAAGACTGATTCTGCCTCTTTGGGTTTGCCCTGCATTTCGCCGATATAAGTGCCACCCTCCATCAGCCTTTCATAGCCAATATAGGTTGGAATAAAGGCGATGGGTTTGCCTGCACCACGCAACTGGCTTTGAATGGTCATTGCCAGCATGCCGGTTTTGGGGGGCAACAGGCGACCTGTACGCGAGCGACCGCCTTCAATAAAGTATTCCAGTGGGGTGTTTCGCGTCAGAATGCTGTGGAGATATTCCTTGAATACCGAGATGTACAAAGGGTTTCCTTTAAAGGAGCGGCGGATAAAGAAAGCCCCGCCACGGCGCAGCAGCGGCCCTACCAGCGGAATATTCAGATTATCGCCTGCCGCAATGTACGGCACCATCAGGCCACGGGTATAGATGACAAAGGACAGCAAGAGATAGTCAATGTGACTGCGATGGCAGGGGGTGTAGACCAGTTCGTAGTCTTCCGCATGATCACGCACCGTCTGAAAATGATGGACTTCCACCCCGTCATAGAGTTGATTCCACAGCCAGTTCAGCGTTAGTTCCAGAAAACGTACGGCAGAGGAGTTGTAATCCGAGACGATTTCTTCCAGATAGCCTTTTGCCTGTAGGGTAGCAGCTTCGATCGTCAGGTTATTGCGTATGGTTTCGGACTGAATGGCTTCCTGCACGGCGGGCGATTGCATCAACTGATGGACGATGTTGCGGCGGTCGGACAGATCCGGCCCCAGCACGACTTCCCGCTGGCGGGCCAGATAAGCACTCAGGTGCTGGCTGACAAAGGCGGCTTCATTCAGTCCCGGAAGCTGACGTTCGCCTTCCTCACACAAGCCGCGCAGTGAGACCGGTTCGTGAAATTGCAGATAGGTCTGGCGGCCATGCACGCCGATGTTGACCAGTTGTTTCAAGCCTGAAGGCGGTGCCCAGGAATCGGCGACCAGCAGCTTGAACCAGGAGTCTTCTTTGTCCGGTGAGCGGCCCCACAATACCGTGACAGGAATCAGCTCAATATCCAGTTCCGGATTGTGATGAATCGCCTCAATCAGTCGTACCAGCCGTGGGGAAAAAGGATGCTTGGGTTCGGTGAAGGGCAGTACTTCCTGATTGCCTTCCAGAAAAATGACCGAAGCCTCTTCATTGAGGCGGTAACTGTCCATCGGGTCCAGCGCAGGCGGGAGGTGTTGTTTGCGTGCTTCACTGTCAACCAGCAGCGCCGTAGTACGAGACTGACGCAGCAGCACGTAGCAGACTGGACGCTCTCGGGGGATGGTAGATTCAGTGTCACCGGTTACAGGCTCGCCGTTTAAGGGTGTGGTGGGCAGAGCAGAGGCATCCTGCGCTACAGGCGTGGTGTGCAAGGAGGCAGGAATGGACGCCAGCAAATGCGGGGTCATGGCCACGTTGAGTAAGCGGCTGGATAAATTTTGATAAAAACGACTGAATCCACTTTTCTTTGACATTGTACCGGCAGCCAGAGGAAGAATTGCGTGTATCATGCCACAAAGCCATGACCATACCGAGTGGGAAACCAGGCCACTGCGTGGCGTTTTTGTCCCGTAAGCCGCGGTATTTTGCCCTTTTTTCTTCTTAATCTGCTGTTCTGGAACTGTGATGTCTGAATCCGATTCTGGCCAAGTGCTTTCCGCTGATCAAGGGAGTGTCGCCACTCCTGCCGGGGAAACCTTTCCATGGCTTTCGGGGCAGCCACAGCCAAACAGTGTGGTCAATTGCGTTGCCTATAGCCGCTCGACGGGCCTGTCGGTGGTGGAGTTGCCCTTATGTGATGTGAGCGAAGCACTGGAGAGCGACCCGGATTTGTATGTCTGGATTGGACTGTTTGAACCCACTGCGGACACTTTGGCAGAGGTTCAGCATGAATTTGGGCTGCATGAACTGGCGATTGAGGATGCCTCGCGGGAGTATCAGCGCCCCAAGCTGGAAAGCTACGACGACTGCCTGTTCGTCGTGGTTCGCACCGCACAAATCGTCGATCAGCGGGGCAGTATTGATTTTGGCACGACCTATTTTTTTCTGGGCGAACGCTATCTGATCAGCATTCGCAAAGGCGCTTCTCTCAGTTATCAAACGGTACGCAAAGCCTGCGAACACAATCCTGCCCGGATGAAACTGGGGCCGGGCTATGTCTTTTATACCCTGCTGGATTTTATCGTGGACAATTATTTGCCCATCACTGATCAGCTCACGGTGTATCTGGGCAAGCTGGAAAACGATATTTTTTCCGGGAAATTCAATCGTCAGACTTTGCGCCATCTCTATGATTTAAAATCCGAACTGGTCAGTCTGAAACTGGCGATTGTGCCCTTGCAGGAAGTCAGCGGCTATTTCACTTATCGCAAGGAAGACGAGCTGGCGATTCATTTTCCTGCGACCGCCCTGCCGTATTTTCGGGATGTGCAGGATCATATTTTACGCACTCTGGACGCGGTTGAGGCAATCAGTGCCATGCTCGGGGTGGCCATGGATACCTATCTGGCGCTGGTAGGCGTGGATCAGAACGAGATCGTCAAGCGGCTGGCCTCTTGGGCAGGGATACTCGCCGTGCCGACCATGATCGCCAGTTTTTATGGCATGAATTTCGACAACATGCCGGAACTGCACTGGCATTATGGCTATTTCATCATGCTGGGCATCATGTTCGTGGTGACCCTGCTGGTGTATCGCAAATTAAAACGAGTCAAATGGCTGTAGTGATCGTTTCTAGGGTGCGGTAATTTAGTCCTGTACAGAGCCGTTACACTTGCCTTGCAAATTACTTGCTACAAAATATTTTGTTAGACGATTATCTTTAATAAAAGACAACTAAGTCTCAGAAATTCTGTGATTCAGTATACACATGTGCGCTAATCGTTAATTCACTACCGCATATCCCTCGTTTATAGTTTGCTGCAGTGTTAAAGCACAACTGTACTCACGTTTGTATTGTCTCTAGTGCTTCCCTTTGTACTGTCGGATGACATTACGTTCCCATTCAGTCGCTGGAACACACATCGCAACATTCTGAGCAACAACTCGGCCCTCTACAAAGCCTATGCGTGAGCATGGTAGTGGGTCGCAGACAGCATCAACAAAAAACGAGGATCGTCACATGGAACACCGTCTCGCCAAGCCTGCCGTGGAGCCGAAATGCGCATTTTGGAAGCGTGAACGCTTTAGCCTCTACCAGCTGCGCAAAATGTACTCGATTTATCGGGTGTATTATGAAAACACCAATTTTGATCTCTTTATGAGCGATTTCAACAAGAAAACCGGTGCCTTTGTCATCACACACCCGGATACCCGCGAAATTGTCGGATTTTCAACACTGATGGATTGCAAGGTCAATGATGGTGAAAAAAGCTATCAGGCTATTTTCAGTGGCGACACAGTAATTGAAAAGGAATTTTGGGGTTCGCGCGCGCTGCAGGGAGCCATGTTCAAGTACCTGATCAAAGCCAAACTGCGCTATCCCACTCAGCCGATCTATTGGCTGCTGATTTCCAAGGGCTTCAAAACCTATCTGTTGCTGGCAAATAATTATTTCACTTACTACCCACACCCAGAAGGCAAACACCAGCATCTGGCACCGATTGTGGAAGCGTACTGTAAACAATATTTTAATGACTATTATGACCCGCAAAATTCCCTGCTGAATTTTGGGGAAGGGTATCAGGCACTCAAAGCGGCAGTCGCGCCCATCACCGGCGATATGCGGGAAAATAATCCCAAAATCCGTTTCTTTGAACAATGTAATCCGTCATGGGAAATGGGTACCGAACTGCCCTGTATTGGTGAAATCGCCTGGTCGGATATTGCCCGTTACGTTAAGCGTTTTGCTACCAAGCCCGTCAGTCAGGGTCGAATGGATGCGCTGATAGCCAAAAATCGCGGAGTTCCAGCGTGAATCTGCTGAATCCGATCAGTCATCAGGCGTTGAGGCTGGCGTGTTTGCGCAGTGACCGGGCATTTCAGGCAAATCGCTTCGATCTCCAGGCCATTCAGCGCAAACGCCTGGAATCCATAGTATCCCGTATACCAGCGCTGGCACGGGAAGGCAGTTGTCGCGCCTATAGCCAGTTACACGATCGGTATCCCGTCAGTCGCTATGCGGACTGGAAAGGACGTGTCCAAACCCTGCGGGAATCGCTCGGGCAGGAAGGCAAGGGAGCAGACACGCTGCCCCTGATCCGTGATCGCCTGGTACGGTTTCAGCCGACCAGTGGTTCGAGTGAACAGCTCAAACTGATTCCCTACACCAAGGGATTTTTGGCGGAGCTGGATGCAGCGATCGGCCCGTGGCTGAGTAGCCTCTATCGTACCCACCCCGGTCTCAGTGCAGGCACGCATTACTGGTCGGTATCGTGGTTGCCCGAAAGTCAGCGTAAAGCGACCGAACTGCCAAATCTTAATGATGACAGTGCCTTGCTGAATGTCGGCAAACGGGTGTTATCCCAGTTGACGCAGGCCGTGCCCAGTGAAGTCGCCTTTGCGGGCAGTGCGCAGGATGCCCTGTTTGCCACCCTGTGCTATCTCGTGGCGACACCACGGCTGAGCATGATGTCGGTCTGGAGTCCTACGTTTGCCCTTCAGCTGCTGGAGCAACTGCAGGACTGGAAATGGGAGATCGTCAGGGTGCTGGAAACCGGTCACTGGGCCACACGTCAGGCGACACTGAGTGCGCTCAAAGCCCCGCGTTCACGCGCTCGTGCTACGGTACTGGCTCGTTCAGCGGTAGAAACGCCGGAAGGTCTGCAACATCTCTGGCCAGATCTGGCTCTGGTGTCCGCCTGGGATACTGCCGGTGCCCGTGACTGGGCCCATCAGCTACGTCAGCGCTTGCCGCAGGCCGGATTTGAAGGCAAAGGTCTGTGGGCGACCGAAGGGGTTGTCACGATCCCTTATCAAGGTCAGTATCCGTTGGCGTATCACAGTCATTTTTATGAGTTTGAGCGCCTGTCAGATGCTTCCTCCGACATCATTCCTTCGTGGCTGCTTAAAGAAGGGGATGAGGTCAGCCCCATCCTGAGTGGGGGAAATGGCCTGCTTCGCTACAGTCTGGATGATCGGCTGGTGGTCACAGGATTTTATGGCAAAGTCCCGTGCTTTGAATTTCAGGGGCGGCGTTTTGGGGTGGATCTGGTGGGCGAAAAGCTCGATCCCGTTACGGCCCGTAGTGTTTTGGCAGATCTTCAGACCAGCCATCCTGACATTCGGCCGGTTTCGTTATTGGCGGTGGACACCATTGGCACGGGTGCGCCGTATTACCTTGGGCTGATTGAAGTCCCCGAGCACCTGAGTGCAGAAGACAGGCAGCGACTGACAGCACTGCTTCCGGCGCGGCTGGATCGTTGTCTGAAACGGCATTTTCACTATGAGCTCGCCCGGGACCTTCAGCAGCTGGGCATGCCGAAAATCGTGTGTGTCAACGATGGCTGGGGTTATTACAAACATCTGGCAGTAAAAGACGGCATGATCGAAGGGAACATCAAACCTGAACCGCTACGGCGCATTCACCATACGGCCCTGACCCAGCAGCCGGCCCGAAAAGGAGTCAGCCAGCATGACTGCGCGGCTTGAGATGGATACCCGTTATCCCTGCGGGTCGGAGCACTTCATCACCTCGTCACATGCGGCGCGGACTGGCTGGGAAATAGCGAAAAGTGATTTGATAGCCTCAGGAATTGAGGAATCCGAAGCGATTTTTCAGGACCCGGACTTTCCGGAACTGATGATTCGAGCCGCACGGCCAGCAGATAACGCCGTCTTGCTCAGGCTGATGCGGGTAACCATGCCCTCGAATGGCCTCCAGCTGAGCTTTGAACGGGAGCCGGACTATCTGAAAAGCACCGCGGCACTGTATGACTTGCCGCAGGCCCTTGTGGTCGTGGAGAAGTCCTCACCAGACCGCGTGCTGGGGCTGTATAACATCGGCCAGCGCTGGTGTTATGTTAATGGAATTCGGCAGTTACAGCGCTATGTCGGTGATTTAAGGGTCGTGCCTGAGGCTCAGGGCAAAGGCGTTGTGCGGTTGTACATGCGTCAATTACGGCAACTGATGCCCGCTCCACACTATTGTCAAGCCGTGATACTGGCGGACAATGCTCCGGCGAGGGCAATGCTGACCCAAAAACGCGCGGATTTTCCGAATTACTTTGAAGAATGCGCAGTGATTACCAAGCTGATCACAGGCGATCGTATGAGGCGTGTTCAGCCTGCAGTCGCGGATCCTGCCCAAACGCGCTGGCGCACCGCAACTGCCGCCGATGCCGCTGCCCTGACTGCCTTTGTGCAAAAGATGGCCACTTATTATACCAATCTCCCTGCCTATGATTTTGAGACATTACGGGATCATCCCAACAGTGGGTATTGGCTGGGGCTGAGGCTGAGTGATTTTCGGGTGCAGGTACGCGTGCGAACGCACATACGTGATCTACTGGATGGGTTCATCACTCCGGTGGCTACACTGAAAGGTGAGCTTGAAACGGTTGACTGTGAGGAAATCGTTGCCCTGTATGGACTCTGGAATCAGAAGTCCTTCAAGCAAACGCGCATGCGTCGCTACCACCTGCTCCTGAAACTGGCACGGCCTGCTTACAACTGGTGGGCCAAACGAGCGCAGCGGATAGAGTTACCGGAAGAAGGCGGCGTGTTGGATTACCGAATGGTGCATAGCCCCTTATGCCTCCCAGAAGTTGCGGTGATGGAGGATTTGCTGAGTGACGCCTTGCAACAAGCCCGTGCACAGGGCATACGGGCGATTTGTCTTAGCCTGGGTAAAACCGATCCGCGCCGTCCGGCCTATGAACGCTTTATCGGGGAAGAAACCATCGGAGTCAGCGGTTATTACAGCTTCGGTGAACACCGTCCTGAGGCGCTGGATGCAAAGGGCTACATTCCTTATTTCGAGGCGGGAAAGCTTTAGTCGCATCTGGCCTCATCGGTGTCAACCGGCTCGACGATGCCAGCATGCTGTTAGTACTTGAAGCTTGGCTGGCAAATTTTCATAACACTTAACTAAAATCGTCCTTTTTGTCGGACAGCGTTGCCGAGCCTGATGAATATTGATACAGTGGAAACTGTCGACAAAATAACCAGTAAGACTAGGCAGAGTGTCATGAAACCGTCAGCCAGCATTATCACTCCTGAAACTGCATTTGCCCATCGTCTGCTCATGCTCAGCGCTTGCCTTCTGGTGACTGTGAACAGTCACGCTGTAATGCCCATGAGTGACGAAGAGCTGGATCAGCGCTATTTATCGCCGGCTAATGGCGTGGTACTGATCGTCAAGCCAAGTGAGGGTGAGCTGAACGCCTCCCGTGACCCTTGGCGTGCAGTAGAAGCCCTTAACCGTACCAATCAGGTGGTGGCCTACAGTGGCTGGCAGTATCTGTCTCCCTCCTCAGGGGAGCTTACCAAGCAAGCCACCCTGTTTCAGCAACTGACCTCCTCCGTGATCGGCGAAGAACGTATCAGCTACCGGTTTGCAGGCAATCTGCAGGATATTTATTCGATCGCCGAAGACACCAATTTCAGCTTTTATAACAATGACGTTGAAATCCAGGGCATGACCCGTAATCTGGAGTTGGAAGTGGGGTACTATCGTACCCGCCAACAATCCTTCTAAAATCATTCTAATAAACACACTGTATGGGTTCAGGGTTGATACGGGCGATTGGACCTTTGGGGCAGTATCACGCAGTGTGCAAGCTAACATTCAGGGTGGCGCCAGCTGCCCTTTATTTTTTAAACTCCAGTAAAACCACACAACGCATTGCCGGGTCATTATTTCTGATTAATTTCAAAGCAATTGCAGGTACAGGTAATCATTTCTTATGACTGTGCATACTCGCCCGCTCAGGACACAGGATCTTTTGGCGGTGGCGGCACTTGATCGCGAGCTGCAATATCAGCCATGGTCAGCAACTCAATTCGCCGACTGCCTGCAACCGCATTATGTGTCTCGGGTACTGACAGACGCAGAGCGCGTCATTGGATTTTGCATTCTGCAGCCGGTACTGGATGAGGCCAATCTGTTACTTATGGGCATTGCCACAGGCTATCAGTCACAAGGACTGGGGAAAAAGTTATTAACAGCCAGCCTGCAGGCATTGCCTGAAACGATTACTACGGTATTTCTGGAAGTGCGTGAATCGAACGTACGAGCCATCCATCTGTATGAATCACAAGGTTTTCATCGGATCGGCATTCGGCCAAAGTATTACCCGTCACGGCAAGGGCGGGAAGATGCGGTGTTAATGGCACAGACCCTGCGAATTGCCTGAAATAGCTGTGTGTATGCCTTGCAATTGAAGCCGTATCCGCATAGACTACGCATCTTCGAAAAAGCCTCAGTCCGCGGTACACAGTGGATTGACGCTCACAGTCAGGGCATCGTTCCTGACATTGATGATAGCACTGCCTTCGCTGGCCACTCTGTGGACTGTGCGAGGGCGGCCCTTATTTTTGGCTTGGAGTTACTGGTATGGCTAACCAGAGAATTCGCATTCGCCTGAAGTCCTTTGATCATCGTCTGATCGATCAATCGGCACAGGAGATTGTAGAGACCGCCAAGCGCACCGGCGCCCAGGTATGTGGCCCGATTCCGATGCCTACCCGCATCGAGCGCTTTAACGTTCTCACCTCACCGCATGTCAACAAGGATGCGCGTGATCAGTACGAGATCCGTACCCACAAACGCCTGGTCGATATCGTTCAGCCTACCGACAAAACTGTCGATGCGCTGATGAAGCTGGACCTCGCTGCTGGCGTCGACGTACAGATCGCTTTGGGATAACTGGTTTGGAGAGTGGCGTGTCCGCTCTCTAGTTCAATAAGAGGTTTACACAAATGGCTATTGGTCTAGTCGGTCGCAAGTGCGGTATGACCCGTGTCTTCACAGAAGCCGGCGTCTCCGTGCCAGTGACCGTGATCGAAGTCGATCCAAATCGGATTACTCAGATCAAAACCCTCGAGTCGGATGGCTATCAGGCAATCCAGATTACGACGGGCGAGCGTCGCGAATCCCGTGTGACATCCGCCATGAAAGGCCATTTTGCGAAAGCAGGTGTTGCGGCTGGCCGTGGTGTCTGGGAATTTCGTGCCAGCGAGAGCGACCTTGAAGGTCGTGCAGTCGGTGCCAGTATTGGTGTTGATCTGTTCACCGTTGGGCAGGCTGTTGATGTCACTGGTCAGAGCAAGGGTAAAGGGTTTCAGGGTGGCGTAAAGCGCTGGAACTTCCGTACTCAGGATGCGACCCACGGTAACTCCGTATCGCACCGTGTACACGGCTCTACCGGTCAAAACCAGACTCCAGGTCGGGTTTTCAAAGGTAAAAAAATGGCCGGTCATCTGGGTGATGAGCGCGTAACGATTCAGGGTCTGGAAGTTGTTTCCATCGACGCTGAGCGTAATGTGCTGGTTGTCAAGGGTGCCGTACCTGGCTCCATTGGTGGTGACGTCATCGTACGTCCATCAGTCAAAGCCTGAGGAAAATAACGTGAATCTGAAGACTGTTTCCGGTGCAGCGATTGAGCTGTCCGACGTTGCCTTCGGCAGAGAATTTAACGAAGCCCTGGTGCATCAGGTAGTGGTTGCTTATCTGTCTGGCGGTCGCCAGGGCAGCAAAGCACAAAAATCACGCGCTGATGTCAGTGGCGGCGGCAAAAAGCCTTTTAAGCAAAAGGGTACAGGCCGTGCGCGTGCGGGTTCGATTCGTAGCCCGATCTGGCGTGGTGGCGGTAAAACCTTCGCAGCTCGTCCACAGGACTGGGCTCAGAAAGTAAACCGCAAAATGTATCGCGGAGCCATGCAGTGCATTCTGGCTGAGCTGGTTCGTCAGGAGCGTCTGGTACTGGTTGAGGAGATCGGTGTTACCGCTCCCAAAACCAAAGAGCTGCTGGTTCGCCTGACCGAGCTGAATGCGACCCGTGCGCTGATCATTACCGATGCTGTTGATGAAAATCTGTATCTGGCTGCCCGCAACCTGCCACACGTTGAAGTGGTGGATAGCAAGGCAGTCGATCCAGTGAGCCTGATTGCTTACGAAAAAGTGATCATGTCGGTTTCTGCAGCTAAGCAATTAGAGGTTGAACTGGGATGAACAACGAACGTCTGTATCAGATCCTTCTCGGACCGGTTTATTCCGAAAAGGCACAAGTGCTCGGTGACAAGCTGGGTGTCCAGACCTTTAAGGTCGCACCTACCGCTACCAAGCGCGAAATCAAACTGGCAGTTGAAAAGCTGTTCGGTGCCGAAGTTGTTGCAGTAAATACTGTTAACGTCAAAGGCAAAACCAAACGTTTTGGCAAGACGATGGGCCGCCGCTCAGACGTCAAAAAAGCGTACGTCACCCTGAAGGCTGGCCAGGATGTAGAAATGGCTGACCTGGGCGAAACCGCTGCTGACAATTCAAGCAGCTCAGCGGAATAAGGACGAGAAAGATGCCTATCGTAAAATGTAAACCGACGTCCCCCGGACGCCGATTTGTCGAGAAAGTCGTACATCCGCACTTGCATAAGGGTCGCCCAGTTGCAGCCCTGACCGAAAGCAAGAAAAAGTCGGGTGGCCGTAACAATAATGGCCACATCACCACACGTCACGTGGGTGGTGGTCATAAACAACTGTACCGTCTGGTGGACTTCAAGCGTACCAAGGATGGCATTCCAGCCACTGTTGAGCGCATTGAATACGATCCTAACCGTACGGCACACATTGCCCTGCTGAAATACGCCGATGGCGAGCGTCGCTACATCATTGCGCCTAAAGGTGTGATGGCTGGCGATACCGTACAGTCTGGCGATGATGCTCCAATCCGTGCGGGTAACTGCTTGCCTCTGCGCAACATGCCACTCGGTTCGACATTGCACTGTGTAGAGATGAAAATCGGCAAAGGCGCCCAGCTGGCTCGTTCCGCTGGTACTTCCGTGCAATTGCTCGGTCGTGACGGTAGCTACGCCATTGTACGCCTGCGTTCCGGTGAAACCCGCAAGATTCACATTGAGTGCCGTGCAGTACTGGGTGAAGTGTCCAACTCCGAAAACAACCTGCGTTCACTGGGTAAAGCTGGCGCCAGCCGCTGGCGTGGTGTTCGTCCTACCGTTCGCGGTATGGCGATGAACCCGGTCGATCACCCAATGGGTGGTGGTGAAGGTCGTAATAAGGGATGTCATCCTGTTTCTCCATGGGGACAGAAGGCCAAAGGCCAGAAGACCCGGAGCAACAAGCGTACCTCCAACATGATCGTTCGCGATCGTCGTGTCAAATAAAGGAGTTTGACTGTGCCTCGTTCACTGAAAAAAGGCCCCTTCGTCGACGCGCACCTGTTTGCCAAAGTGGAAGCTGCTGTAGCAGCCAACTCACGCAAACCGATCAAGACCTGGTCACGCCGTTCGATGATCCTGCCGGATATGGTCGGTCTGACCATTTCTGTACATAACGGTCGCAACCATGTACCAGTCATTGTGACTGAGCATATGGTCGGCCATAAACTCGGCGAATTCGCGCCAACCCGTACCTATCGTGGTCACGGTGTTGACAAGAAATCCAAACGCTAAGGTGCTCAAAATGGAAGTAACTGCCAAATTGCGCGGTGCCGCCATCTCGGCCCAAAAAGTCCGCCTGGTCGCAGACCTGGTTCGCGGCAAGCCGGTTGGACGCGCTCTGGATATCCTGACATTCAGCAATAAAAAGGCTGCAGTACTGGTAAAAAAATGCCTCGAATCTGCGATTGCCAATGCTGAACACAACAACAGCCTTGATGTCGATGACCTCAAAGTGTCCACCATCTACGTCGATGAAGGCATCACCCTGAAGCGCATTCTGCCACGTGCCAAAGGCCGTGCGGATCGTATCAGCAAACGTACATGCCACATCACCGTTAAGGTAGGGGTCTGATATGGGTCAGAAAGTTCATCCGATTGGTATTCGCCTGGGTGTGATCAAGCGTCACAATGCCAACTGGTATGCCAATCCACGTCATTATGCCGAATACTTGCTGAAAGACCTTCAGGTCCGTGAATTTCTGCAAAAGAAACTCAAATCAGCCAGTGTCAGCAAAATTCTGATCGAGCGTCCTACCGGAGCTGCCCGTGTCACGATTTCCACGGCTCGTCCTGGTATCGTCATCGGCAAGAAAGGCGAGGATATCGAAAAGCTGCAGGCCGAGCTCACCAAAATCATGGGTGTGCCAGCCAACGTTAACATTCATGAAATCGACCGTCCGGATCTGGATGCAACTCTGGTTGCTGAGGGCATTGCCCAGCAGCTGGAAAAGCGTGTTATGTTCCGTCGTGCGATGAAGCGTGCTGTTCAGAACTCTATGCGTGCCGGTGCCAAAGGCATCAAAGTTGAAGTGTCTGGCCGTCTGGGTGGTGCTGAAATTGCCCGTACCGAATGGTATCGCGAAGGCCGTGTGCCATTGCATACCCTGCGTGCGGACATTGACTACGCAACGGCTCGTGCAGAAACCACTTACGGAACCATCGGCGTTAAAGTCTGGATTTTCCGTGGTGAGATTCTGGGTGGCATGAAGCAAGTCATGAATCCTGCACCAGCAGAAGAAGGACGTCCAGCCAAGCGCCGTACCGGTGGTCGTGATGATCGTCGTGGCGAAGGCCGTGATGACCGTCGTGGCGAAGGTCGTGACGAACGCCGCCCACGCGGTGAAGGTCGTGGCCGTCAGGCTGACAAAGGGGAATAAACCATGTTGCAACCAAAACGTACCAAGTTTCGCAAGGTGCACAAAGGCCGCAACACCGGTCTTGCCCACCGCGGCAGCACGGTAGCCTTTGGTAGTATGGCACTGAAATCGATTGAGCGTGGCCGTATCACTGCCCGTCAGATCGAAGCAGCCCGTCGTACCATTAGCCGTCGCGTGAAGCGTGGCGGTAAAATCTGGATTCGCGTATTTCCAGACAAGCCGATCACCGAAAAGCCTCTGGAAGTCCGGATGGGTAACGGTAAAGGTAACGTCGAGTACTGGGTATGCGAAATCCAGCCTGGCAAAATCCTGTATGAAATCGAAGGGGTTTCAGAAGAGTTGGCGCGCGAGGCATTTACCCTTGCTGCTGCCAAGCTTCCGTTCAAAACCACTATCGTGATGCGGACGGTAATGTAATGAACTCGAAAGAACTACGTGAAAAGTCAGTAGAAGAGCTGCAAGCCGCACTGGATGAGCAACAGCTTAACCAGTTCCGCTTGCGCATGGCGAAAGCTACTGGTCAGCTGGGCAAAACTCATGAGGTTCAGGTTGCGCGCAAATCCATCGCTCGCATTAAGACTATCCTCACTGAAAAACAGGGGAATGGCTCATGACGGAAGTCAATGCTACCGAAAAGACGCAGCGTGTACTGACCGGTAAAGTCGTCAGCGACAAAATGGACAAATCCATTGTTGTTCTGATTGAACGCCGCATCAAGCACCCGGTGTACGGCAAAATGATTCGCCGTTCTACCAAACTGCATGCCCATGATGAAAACAATGTTTGCAAACAAGGCGACGTTGTCACCATCAAAGAGTGTCGTCCTATTTCCAAAACCAAAGCCTGGACTTTGGTGGAAGTGGTAGAGGCTGCAGGGCAAAACTAACACATTGCATCATCGTGCTAATTCGGATAGACTTTCGCGCTTTCCGGATTGGCCGATGATGCTCGGTTTTGGAGTAGGGCAATGATTCAAACCGAAACGATGCTCGACGTGGCAGACAACAGCGGTGCCCGCCGTGTTCAGTGCATTAAAGTACTGGGCGGCTCACATCGTCGTTACGCTTCCGTTGGTGACATTATCAAAGTGACTGTCAAAGAAGCAATTCCGCGCGGTCGTGTCAAAAAAGGCGACGTCATGAATGCCGTCGTTGTTCGCACGAAATTCGGCATTCGCCGTCCGGATGGATCCCTGATCCGTTTTGATGACAATGCGGCTGTCCTGTTGAACAACAACAAGGCCCCGATTGCGACCCGTATCTTCGGGCCAGTGACTCGTGAGCTGCGTACTGAACAGTTCATGAAAATCATCTCGCTCGCCCCTGAAGTTCTGTAAGAGGCAATCATGGCTAAGATTAAAAAAGGTGATCAGGTCGTTGTGATCACTGGCAAGGAAAAGGGCAAACAGGGTACTGTGCTGTCCGTTACCAATGATCGTGTGAAAGTCGAAGGACTGAACATGGTCAAGAAGCACAAAAAAGCTAACCAGGTAACTGGCGCCGAAGGCGGCATTGTTACCCAGGAAGCTTCGCTTCATATCTCCAACGTGGCGATTTTTAACGCTGCAACCAGTAAGGCTGACCGTATTGGTTATCAGATTGATGAAAACGGTGTGAAAACACGTGTTTACAAGTCAACTGGTGAATCCGTGGCGGTGGCAAAGTAATAGGTTGATTGGCAATGGCCAGATTGAAACAACGTTATAATGACGAACTGAAAGCCAAGCTGCAAAGCGAGCTGGGCGTGACGAACGTTATGGAAATCCCCCGCATCACCAAAATTACCCTGAACATGGGTGTCGGTGGTGCCTCGCAGGATAAAAAGCTGCTGGATGGTGCTTTGTCCGATATGCAGTTGATTGCTGGTCAAAAACCAGTAACAACACTGGCTCGCAAGTCGATCGCGGGTTTCAAGATTCGTGATGGCTGGCCAATTGGCTGCAAGGTGACCCTGCGTGGTGACCGCATGTACGAATTTCTGGATCGCCTGATTGCCATTACGATTCCCCGTATTCGCGATTTCCGTGGTTTTTCTGCCAAGTCCTTTGATGGCCGTGGTAACTACTCCATGGGCATCAAGGAACAGATCGTTTTCCCTGAAATCGAATTCGACAAAATTGACCGAATTCGTGGCATGGACATTACGATCACGACTACCGCCCGTAGTGATGATGAAGGCCGTGCACTGCTGCGCGCTTTCGGCTTCCCATTCAAGTGAGACATTGACATGGCAAAACAAAGCATGATCAATCGCGAGCTGAAGCGTGAAAAAACCGTTGCCAAATATGCTGGCAAACGGGAAGCGCTGAAAGCTGTGATCAATAATGCCCAGGCCACGGATGAAGAGCGTTTTGAAGCCATGCTGAAATTGCAGGCGCTTCCACGCAATGCTTCCCCTGTGCGTCTGCGTAATCGCTGCGGTCTGACCGGCCGTCCTCATGGCTACTTCCGTAAGTTCGGCCTGGGACGTAACAAGCTGCGTGAAATGGTAATGCAGGGTGATGTGCCCGGCGTTGTCAAAGCCAGCTGGTAAGGAGAATACGTCATGAGTATGCAAGATACCGTCGCGGATATGCTAACCCGCGTGCGTAATGCACAAATGGCAAAGAAAACGACTGTTTCCATGCCACAATCGCGTCTGAAGCAAGCGATTGCCAACGTGCTGCAGTCCGAGGGTTATGTTTCTACTGTTGAAGTTCAGCAGGATGGCAACAAGGCAACCCTTACGATTGGCCTCAAGTACTTCGAGGGCAAGCCTGTGATCGAATCGATCAAGCGGGTAAGTCGTCCAGGCTTGCGCCAATACCGTGGCAAAGATGAGCTGCCCCGCGTTAAGCAGGGTCTGGGCATTGCCATCGTTTCTACCAATCAGGGAATCATGACTGACCGTGCAGCGCGTGCTGCGGGTGTTGGTGGTGAAGTTCTGGCTATTGTTTCTTAATTAGGTGATTTCCTATGTCTCGTGTGGCAAAAGCCCCGGTGACCTTGCCGAAAGGCGTTGAGGTCACTCTGAACGGCCGGCAGGTACAAGTGAAAGGTGCAAAAGGTGCACTGGATTTCACCCTGCATGAGCTGGTCGAGCTAAATCAGGAAGAAGGCAAATTGCAGCTGTCTCCCCGTCAGGATTCCAAAGACGCGTGGATGCAAACCGGTACTGCTCGTGCAGTACTGAATAATCTGGTGACCGGTGTGTCTGCTGGATTTGAGCGCAAATTGCAATTGGTTGGCGTTGGTTATAAGGCGCAAGCCAAAGGTTCTTCTGTCAACCTGGCTCTTGGTTTCTCGCATCCGATTGATTACCAGCTGCCTGAGGGTGTGACTGCTGAAACCCCGACCCCGACAGAGATCATTCTCAAGTCGAACAACAAGCAATTGTTGGGTCAGGCTGCAGCAAACATTCGTTCGTACCGTCCGCCAGAGCCTTATAAAGGTAAAGGTGTGCGCTATTCGGATGAAGTCATTATCCGTAAAGAAGCCAAGAAGAAATAAGGTTGAGGCTCAGTATGAACGTCAAGAAAGAATCGCGTGTACGGCGTGCCAAAAGCACACGTCTGCATATTCGTGCGCTGGGTGCGACCCGTCTGTGTGTCAATCGTACCCCTCGCCATATTTATGCTCAGGTCATTTCAGCTTGTGGTGGGAAAGTACTGGCTCAGGCTTCTACTCTGGATAGTACGCTGCGTTCCGGTGCAACCGGCAACATTGATGCCGCTACCAAGGTCGGTCAATTGATCGCAGAACGTGCCAAGGCTGCTGGTGTCAGCAAGGTTGCCTTCGATCGTTCCGGTTTTAAATATCATGGTCGGATCAAAGCGCTGGCCGATGCTGCTCGTGAAGCTGGTCTGGAGTTTTAATCATGGCAAAAATTGAGCAAAACGAAGGTTTTACCGAAAAGCTGGTTGCGGTTGACCGCGTGGCGAAAGTGGTAAAAGGTGGTCGTATTTTCTCCTTTACTGCGCTGACAGTCGTTGGCGATGGTAATGGCCGTGTCGGTTTTGGTCGTGGCAAGGCTCGTGAAGTTCCTGCTGCCATTCAAAAGGCCCTTGAAGCTGCACGCCGTAATATGATCACCGTTGACCTAAATGGCACAACCTTACAGCATCCTATTACTGCCAACCATGGTGCAAGCCGTGTTTACATGCAGCCTGCTTCGGAAGGTACTGGCGTCATTGCCGGTGGTGCTATGCGTGCTGTGCTGGAAGTTGCGGGTGTTAAAAACGTACTTTCCAAATGCTATGGTTCGACCAATGCCACGAACGTTGTGTACGCTACTTTTAAAGGCCTGAAGAACATGACTTCGGCTGAAAAAGTTGCTGCCAAGCGTGGGAAAACCGTCGAAGACATTCTGGGTTAAGGCAGGATAGGGTATGAAAACGATTAAAGTTACCCAGATCAAATCCAGTGCACATCGCTTGAAAAATCACAAGCTGTGTTTACAGGGTTTGGGTCTGCGCCGGATCGGCCATACAGTGGAAGTGCAAGATACACCTTCCAACCGTGGCATGATCAATAAAGTCTACTACATGGTCAGTGTGGAGGAATAATCATGACGCTGCGTCTGAATGAACTCGCACCGGCCGATGGTGCCAAACGCGAACACCGCCGTCCAGGCCGTGGTATTGGTTCTGGTATCGGGAAAACCGGTGGCCGTGGTGTGAAGGGTCAAACTTCACGTACAGGTTCAAGCATTCGTCCCGGATTTGAAGGCGGTCAAATGCCTTTGTACCGTCGTTTGCCTAAATTTGGTTTTACGAGCCAGCAAGCGCTGAAAGTGGCCGAAGTTCGCCTGTCTGAGCTGAACGTCATTGAAGGCGATGTGCTGAGCCTGGAATCACTGAAAGCTGCAAACGTAGTCCGTAATGACATGCTGCGTGCCCGCGTCTTTCTGTCCGGCGAAGTCAAGCGTGCATTCACGGTACAAGGCGTTACCTTGACCAAAGGTGCCCGTGCTGCGATTGAAGCTGCTGGTGGAAAGGTCGAGGAGTAATCCTGGTGTCAATGTCTCTCGATAAGTCGGACCGCCCACAAGGGGAGCGACTCAATCCCATGGCTCGTGAGGGTTATCGGGAGCTTACACAGCGGATTATATTCTTGCTGCTTGCTCTGGTAGTTTTCCGTTTGGGGTCTCATATACCGGTTCCTGGTATCGACCCTGATCGTCTGGCTCAGTTATTCCAGCAAAATAAAGATACCATCCTGAGCATGTTTAACATGTTCTCCGGGGGTGCCTTGCAACGTATGTCCATACTTGCACTGGGTATCATGCCTTACATTTCTGCGTCCATTATTGTTCAGTTGATGGCCACAGTAGTACCTTCTCTGGAGGCGCTTAAAAAGGAAGGTGAGTCGGGCCGGCGCAAGATCAATCAATACACCCGTCAAGGGACGTTGCTTCTAGGACTGGTACAGGCTGTCGGTATGAGTGCCGGCCTTATAAGTCAGGGTATTACCCTGAGTTCGGGTATGGCATTTTATATCCCTGCTGTGACCTCACTGGTTGCCGGAACCATGTTTTTGATGTGGCTGGGTGAGCAGATTACAGAGCGAGGCGTCGGCAACGGCATATCCATGCTGATTTTTGCTGGGATTGTCGCTGGGATGCCCGCCCAGATTGGTCAGGCATTTGAAGGGGTAAATCAGGGTCAAAACAGCCTGATTGGTCTGATGATCATGGGGGTATTGGCACTGGTGGTTGTGGCTGCCGTGGTTTTCATGGAAAAGGCGCAACGAAGAATCACTGTCAATTATGCCCAACGCCAGCAGGGCCGTAAGGTATTTACTTCCCAGCCGACACATTTGCCGCTGAAGATCAATATGGCGGGAGTCATCCCGGCTATTTTTGCCAGCTCCTTGCTGCTGTTTCCGGCTAGTCTGGGAACCTGGGTCGGAAATTCACCCAATCCAACCATGGTGCAAAAGGCATTGCAGGACGTAGCACTTGTGCTGTCTCCTGGCCAGCCTTTATACCTCGTGTTATTTGGCGTGTTAATCATTTTCTTCTGCTACTTTTACACTGCACTGGTGTTTAGTCCGCGTGAAGTATCTGAGAACTTGCGGCGTAGTGGCGCGTATGTCCCTGGCATACGCCCTGGTGAGCAAACGAGTCGTTATCTGGATCAAATTCTGAATCGACTTACCTTTATTGGTGCGATTTACATAACAACAGTGTGTCTTTTGCCTATGCTCTTGCAGGCAGCTTTCGGTGTTCCATTCCATCTGGGTGGTACTTCGCTGCTGATTGTTGTCGTGGTTGTGATGGATTTTATGGCGCAAGTGCAGGCACATCTGACGTCTCACCAGTACCATAATCAGTCGTTGATGCGTAAAGATCCCAAGTCCTGATTTTTTTGAGGTTTGTATGAAAGTAAGTGCTTCCGTTAAAAAGATGTGCGGTAACTGCAAAGTTGTCCGTCGCAATGGGGTTGTTCGGGTTATTTGCAGTGCCGAACCCCGCCACAAGCAGCGTCAGGGTTAATTCTGACTGTTGATTTCGTTAGGCACTCTGCGTTATTATCCGCCCCTTCTAATTTTGGATGGGGCGGCGTAGTATTTGCACTGCCTTTTTGGAGAGAGTTGTATGGCTCGTATTGCCGGTGTCAATATTCCGGATAACAAGCATGCGGTTATCTCGCTGACTTACATTTTTGGAATTGGACGTCATACTGCTGCCAAAATTCTGGCGGCTGTCAATGTACTGCCAACTACCAAAATCCGTGAGTTGTCGGATGCCCAGCTTGACGCGATTCGCGCTGAAATCACCAAGATTCCTACGGAAGGTGATTTGCGTCGTGAAATTTCCATGAACATCAAGCGATTGATGGATCTTGGTTGTTATCGTGGCCTGCGTCATCGTCGCGGATTGCCTGTTCGTGGACAGCGCACCAAGACTAATGCCCGTACTCGCAAGGGTCCGCGCAAACCAATCAAGAAATAATTGCTCTGGAAGCTAAAAGATGGCTAAAGATACCCGCGCCCGCAAGAAGGTCACCCGGACCGTCTCGGAAGGCGTTGCTCACATTCACGCGTCTTTTAATAACACCATTGTGACCATTACCGATCGTCAAGGTAATGCACTGGCCTGGGCCACCTCCGGTGGACAGGGCTTCCGTGGCTCTCGTAAATCGACTCCGTTTGCAGCTCAGGTTGCAGCAGAAGTAGCTGGTAAAGCTGCTCAGGATTACGGTTTAAAAAATCTGGACGTACTGGTCAAAGGACCAGGGCCAGGTCGTGAGTCTGCGGTACGTGCACTGGGTGCAGTGGGTTATAAGATCAACAGTATTACCGATGTGACGCCTATTCCGCACAACGGTTGCCGCCCACCCAAGAAACGTCGCGTCTAAGGAGACTCATTCATGGCTCGTTATATAGGTCCAAAATGCAAGCTCTCCCGCCGTGAAGGGACAGACCTGCAACTGAAATCTGGTGTTAAACCATTTGACGTGAAGACCAAAAAGGCTGGCAAGCCACCAGGTCAACATGGTCAGGGACGTAGCAAGCAGTCGGAATATTCCCTGCAGCTGCGTGAAAAGCAGAAAGTTCGTCGTATTTATGGTGTGCTTGAGCGTCAGTTCAGCAATTACTATAAAGAAGCTGCACGTATGAAAGGCGCCACGGGTGAAAACCTGCTCCAGATGCTGGAAAGCCGTCTGGATAACGTTGTGTACCGGATGGGCTTTGGCTCAACCCGTGCCGAAGCACGTCAGTTGGTCAGCCACCGTAGCGTTACTCTGAATGGCAAGCGTGTCAACATTGCCTCTATTCAGGTGCGTGCGGGTGATGTCGTCGCGATTCATGAAGGTGCCAAACAGCAACTGCGCATCAAGAATGCCATTGAGCTTGGCTCTCAACGTGGCATTCCTTCATGGGTTGATGTAGACCACACCAAGATGGAAGGGACTTTCAAATCTGCACCGGATCGTTCGGATCTGCCGCAGGAAATCAATGAAAGCCTGATCGTCGAACTTTATTCGAAATAATCCATCGGGGATGGCACTATGACGCGTACTGCTAGCGACTTTCTGACACCACACGCCATCAAAGTTGATGCGCTGAGTGGCACGTCTGCCAAAGTCATTTTGGAACCGCTGGAGCGTGGCTTTGGCCATACGCTCGGCAATGCGTTACGCCGTATCCTGTTGTCCTCCCTGCCTGGTGCTGCTGTGGTTGAAGCAGAAATCGAGGGAGTGGAACACGAATACAGTACGCTTGAAGGCTTGCAGCAAGACATCGTTGAGCTGCTGTTAAACCTGAAAGGACTGTCCATCAAGCTGTTTGAACAGGGCGAAGCCTACCTGACTCTCGATAAGCAGGGTGCAGGTCAGGTAACAGCTGCTGACTTGCGGTTGCCACATAACGTTGAAATCGTCAATCCAGAACACGTGCTGGCGACGCTGGGAGCCAATGGCCATCTGAAGATGCGCCTGAAAGTGACTCAGGGTCGTGGGTATGAGCCTGCTGACATTCGCTTTCCGGAAGGTGAAACCCGCCCGGTAGGCCGTCTGCAACTGGATGCCAGCTATAGCCCGATTCGCCGTGTATCCTATACCGTCGAAAATGCCCGGGTGGAACAGCGCACCGATCTCGACAAACTGGTCATGGAACTGGAAACCAACGGTACGGTTGATCCTGAAGAAGCAATCCGCAAAGCCGCGACCATTCTGCAACAGCAGATTGCGATTTTTGTAGATCTTCAGAAAGATCACACGCCAGAACCTGTTGCCAGCCGCGAAGAAATCGATCCGATTTTGCTGCGTCCTGTGGATGATCTTGAACTGACAGTTCGTTCTGCAAACTGCTTGAAAGCAGAAAATATTTACTACATCGGTGATCTGGTACAACGTACCGAGGTTGAGCTGCTGAAAACCCCGAATCTGGGTAAAAAGTCGCTTACTGAGATCAAAGATGTGTTGGCTTCCAAAGGCTTGTCACTCGGCATGCGCCTCGACAACTGGCCACCCGCCAGTCTCCGTGTCGATGACCGTTTTGCCTACCGTAGCCGTTCTATTTAGGACTATTCACCATGCGTCATCGTAATAGTGGTGTGAAACTAGGCCGTACTAGCAGCCACCGTAAAGCTATGTTTCAAAACATGGCCAACTCGCTGTTTGAGCATGAGCTGATCAAAACCACTTTGCCTAAAGCGAAAGAACTTCGCCGTGTGGCAGAGCCCCTGATCACTCTGGCCAAAAACGACACCGTCGCTAATCGCCGTCTGGCGTTTGCCCGTACACGGAGTGCTGTTATCGTTGGTAAACTGTTCACTGAACTGGGTCCACGTTACAAAGCCCGTAATGGCGGTTATTTGCGGGTACTCAAAGCTGGCTTCCGTGCCGGTGATGCTGCGCCCATGGCTTATGTTGAACTGGTTGACCGCCCTACAGTCAATCCAGCCGCAGAAGCCTAAGACGTCGTTATACTTCGTGTAACGTAACTGCAATAAATTATACTGCTGTAAATTAAAAAGACCGGCTTTGTGCCGGTCTTTTTATTATCCAAACACAGTCAAGGGACTATCAACACAGTGTTTTCAGGATGGTTTTGCCACGGAATAAAGGCCTAATGATAGTGAACAACAGCATAGAATCTAGGGCAGGCTGGATATGAACGTACCGATAGTGATTGAACCGCAAGGGCAAACGACGAGCATTGATGCCTGTGTCATCTGGTTGCATGGATTGGGTGCCAATGGTCAGGACTTTGTTTCAGCCATCCCGTTATTGGGAATTTCCAAGGAGCATCCGATCCGTTTTGTTTTTCCGACTGCCACAACGATACCGGTGACGATCAATGCCGGTTACGTGATGCCGGCTTGGTACGACATTGTTAGCGTGTCCAAAACTCAGCGGCAAGTGGATGAGCAGGGCATTTCAGCCAGTGTGGCTCGGATTCACGCCTTGATTCAGGAGCACATTGATCGGGGTATTTCACCGTCTCGTATCATTCTGGCTGGATTTTCCCAAGGCGCTGCGATTGCCTATATGGCGGGTTTGAGCACGGCGCAGCCTTTGGGCGGTGTGGTTGCCCTGTCGGGCTACCTCCCGTCCGTAGCGCTATTTGAACGAGTCACCCAGCCAGTCAATCAGAATACGCCGGTCTGGATCGCTCATGGGCACTATGATGACGTCGTTGATGTTGAGCTTGGTGCACAAGCCTTTGATTATCTTCAGCTCAACGGGTATAACGTGCAATGGCAGACCTATCCCATAGATCATACAGTGAGTCCCAATGAGCTGCGGGGGATGGGTCATTTTATTGCCAAAGTATTGGCTCAATGAATGTGAGTGAATCAGCAGGAAAGGCAGGAATTTTATAAAGAGCAGCACGGCAATTGCTGAATTATCCGTGCTGATTTGAACTGTTCTTAATGGTAGTTAAGGCGCGGGTTTCCGGTTGCTGATCAAGGTGCCCATGCCTTCATCCGTGAAGATTTCCAGTAGGGTGGAGTGCGGGACGCGGCCGTCAATGATGTGTGCAGAAGCCACACCCCCTTTCACGGCGTCCAGTGCACATTCTACTTTGGGAATCATCCCGCCATAGATGACACCCGTTTCAATCAGCTGATCCACATCCTGGGTACTTAGGCCAGTTAATACTTTTTTCTCGGCGTCCATCACCCCGGGAATATTACTCAGGAGGATGAGTTTTTCGGCTTTGATGGCTTCGGCAACTTTACCGGCGACCAGATCGGCGTTGATGTTGTAGGTGTTGCCCTGTTCATCAACGCCCAATGGCGCAATCACCGGGATAAAATCCGATCGCAAAAACAGGTCAATGACGCCGGTATTGACGCTGACTACTTCGCCGACCAGACCCAGATCAATGGCCTGTATGCTGCCATCCTGCTGCTTTTTCTCCATTTTAAGCTTGCGAGCCCGAATCAGATTGCCGTCTTTTCCGGTAAGTCCAATAGCTTGTCCGCCATGCTGATTGATCAGATTGACGATGGATTTATTGACGCTGCCGCCCAAAACCATTTCCACCACTTCCATGGTCGGGGCATCGGTAATTCGCATTCCGTCAATCCGGTCGGATTCACGTCCCAATTGTTTTAGTAGGCTGTCGACTTGCGGGCCGCCACCGTGCACGACAACCGGCTGCAAGCCAACGGTCTTTAGCAGCACAATGTCACGGGCAAAGGATCGTTCAAGATCGGGATCGGTCATAGCATTGCCACCGTATTTGACGACGATGGTCTTGTCTGCAAAGCGCTGGATGTAGGGCAGGGCTTCCGTAAGGACGCGGGCGACATTGAGGGCGGCTTCTTTGCTCAGCGCCATGGGACGTTGCTCCATCAGATTCAAACCCCGCTACCTTAATCAGTTGGCCTTTACTTTAAAAGCCCCCGCATGAAAAGACAGTCGTTCTCGGTAAGTGTTTGACGGTTTCCTGTCAAAAAACAAAGCAAAAAATCGAGGGAGGAGGCAAGGGTCGGGAGCACATGGGGCAGCTCGACCCTTCAGAAATGGCTTTGGGTGTGGAGGCGCTTACTTTTTTGGGTCTTGTTAAACCGGCATCAGACTGGCAAATTCCGGCGCATGTGGTGCCACCAGATCGCGGAATTGCTGTTTGATGCGACTGAGGGCTTCCTCATTGCTGGCATCAAAACGCAGCGTCATGTTGGCGCTGGTATTGGAAGGGCGAATAATGCCAAAGCCATCCATAAAGTCGATGCGGAGGCCATCCAGCGTGGACACAGTGGCATCGGCCAGTGTTTCGGCGCTAGGCGTGATCTGCTGGATCAGTCGCTGGGCTGCGCCGGCTTCCAGCGGTAGATAGTATTCCGAGGTGCTCACGCGCTGCGGCAGATCAGCAACTGCTTCATCGAGTGTCTGGCCTGTTTGTTCCAGCCATTCCAGAAGTCGCAGGGCAGTGTAGAGTGCATCGTCGTTGTCACCGTAACCACGTCCATCCTTGAAGAAATAATGCCCAGAAATTTCTCCACCAAAGGCAGCTTCATAACGGGTGGATTGCAATGCTTCGCGGATAAAGGTATTGCCACTGCGGAGCATGACCGGACGCCCACCATTTTGGGTGATGGCATTGGCGACGATTCGGCTGGTTTTCACATCGAACAGGATGTCGGCTCCCGGAGAGCTTTCCAGTACCATGCGGGACAGTAGAATCATCAGGTGATCTGGCGAGACCACTTTGCCCGTGCTGTCCATAACGACCAGCCGGTCACCATCGCCATCAAAGGCCAGCCCAACGCTGCCACCACTGATGATGATGTCATTAGCCAGATCTTCCAGCCGTCCCGGTTCTGCGGGATCAGGATTGCCAAGCGGGAAATTGCCATCCGGATTGGCATTCAGTGAGCTGACCTGCATGCCAAATGCATTGAAGGCGGTAAGGGCAACCGGCCCCATGGCGCCATTGAGGCCGTCAAACGTGACACTCTGGCCTTCACTGAGCATGATGTCGCCCATGAGGAATTCGATATAACTGTCCAGGTAATTTTCCTGACGTTCCTGCCCCGAGCCTTCGGCAAATTCGGCCTTGATCACCCGATCCCGAACGCCCTGTATTTCTTCTGGGAGGGGAGGATGGGTTTCCATGACCCACTTGATGCCGTTATCGGTGCCGGGATTGTGGCTGGCCGTGACCATGATGCCATTGCCATCGTGCTGGCGGGCGGCGAAATGCATGAGCGGCGTAGGTACAAGGCCAATGTCGATGACAGTTAAACCACATTGCACCAGTGCTTCCCGGATGCGTTTGGCATAGCTGGGACTGGTCAGGCGAGCGTCATAACCCACAACGACCTGATGCTGATATTTTTCCTTGAGTATCGTGCCAAGTGCGCGGCCAATCTGCGAAACCAGATCGGGCGTCAGGCTCTCAATGTGGCCACGGATGTCATAGGCCCGGAAAATCTCGGCGGGCGGGCCGGAAGGAGCCGGATTACCGCCGAGAACCAGATCCGGCAGCAGGGAGTTGTCCAGCGTGAATTCCATGACATTGGACTTTTCAGCGACTGCAGGGGCTGGAGCTGGAGCAGCAACGTCAGCCAGAACATCATCCAGCCCGGCAGAGGCAGGGGTGGTAGGCGTCTCGTCCTTGGACAGTATCGGTTTGGGGACTACCGGCTCCAAGGGCAGGGAGTCAACAACGGATTGCAGGCTGCCAGCGTCAGACTGGTTACCGGCAGGGGCTGGCACAGAGGTTGAAGCAGCGGCTGGCTTTTGAGGAGCAGCGCCGCCATGGAGATCGACGATGGTCGCTGGATCAATCTGTGCAGGAGGCTGGCGCTCAGCGGGCAATGCCTTGCTTTTAATCAACAACCAGGGAGCCAGCGGCAGGAGGCCGGCAAAGAAACCCAGCAAGGCCATCATGAGCGGAAGATTGCCCTTCTGGCTCAGGTCAGTCTGTAATTGCCAACCGGGAACGGCCAGTGGCTCGGGGGTATTCCTTGCGGGTTTGCCATGCAGGGTGTAGACCTCCATCGACTGGCCGTTGATGGATTGACTGAGAAACAGTTGCACGCTTGCAGGGGTTATTTTGTCCAGATCGCTTATCAGTGGAGCCAATGGCCATTCCATGATGATCATGCCACCTGCGGGCACGGTTCGCGCCATCGCGACGGTGGCATTTTGACCATTGCCGCGAATTTCAGGGCCAGTAGGTGCCTTTTGAGTGCGATTGACCAGATCCTGATCAATAAAGCTGAGCGTCGTCGGGGTGCCACCATCAAGAAGTGTGGTCGTGGCACGAATGCGCCCACTGAATTTCAGGTCGGGGTGCTGTGCGACCAGAGTTCCCTGTTCCTGCCAGTTTGCCGCATAGCGTTCGATGAGGCTTTTGGCCTGCTGGGTTGCGGTGGCCAGCTGAGCGGTATTGGCGGTCGATTGTTGTTGCTCACCCAAATAATAGCCTGCTCCGGCGGTGGCGAGCGCAAGGGCAATATGAGCGCCTAAAGCAGCCAGGTTGATTGTTATCGGTTTTTTACTGGCGAAGCTGGAGGTGGAGGGCCGCCGCATACATCACTTCCTGTCTCATGAAAGCACGGTCTGGCCGTGAATCGAATCCATTATAAACACCCTGAGTGAAACCCAAAGGGCTGAACTGAATACTATGCCCTACCTGCGGGATGCACAAGTGGTCATCACGCTGGCGGCACCTCTGTATCAGGAGAATGTGTTCGGGAAGCTGGCGATCACTGCCGACCGGTATGACCAAAGCCACCTGCGCCGCGCTCGGAGGTTTCAAAATCCTCTACGACTTCCAGTGCAACCTGCATGACCGGCACCAATACATATTGCGCCATGCGTTCGCCGGGTTCCAGGACAAAGGCGGATTGCCCGCGATTCCACACCGAGACCATTAATTCTCCCTGATAATCGGAGTCGATCAGGCCAATCAGATTGCCCAGTACAATGCCATGCTTATGGCCCAGACCGGAACGCGGGACAATCAGGCCGGCAAATCCAGAGTCGGCAATATGAATCGCCATGCCGGTTTTGACCAGCACTGTTTCGCCGGGCTGCAGGGTAATTGCTTCATCAAGACAGGCACGCAAGTCCATTCCGGCAGAGCCCGCCGTAGCCGGGGCAGGGAGTGGCCAAGTGGTGCCGATGCGGGAATCGAGAATTTTGACTTGCAGGGTTTTAGTCATGACTGGGCTCGGTAATCAACAGTTGGGATAATTGGGGTAATTGGAGAAATGGGAAAGCGCGAACGCTTGCCCCGCAACCAGTCGGCAATTAGGGGAAAGTGATCGCTTTGGGCTTCGGGAGCGGTGCACAGCGTGACGTGATCATAGTCAAGTGCATTGCCGTACTGTTTGCCCAGTCGCAGATGCACGGCAGAGGGGCTCTGTAATTCCTGACTAAAAGTCTCTACGTCCTGTGGATGGCCCAGATAACGGTCGCCACTTCCCGACAGCAACAGAGTCGGAGGAAACAGCACGGATGATTTTCTCAGGTGTTTCAGGGCATTGGCATAATCAAACCCATCAATCGGATCGCGCCAGCGGCGGCCCGAATACACCCAGGCCTTGCATCCACGATAGACACCGGCAGGTTCATTGTCCGAACCAAACCCTAATTGTTTACTGGGCAGATAGCCTTTCCAGCGGGTTTGCAGCTCGCCATACAGGCCCCATAGGAGATCCAGTGGGATCAGTCGCCAGGGGTTTCGCCAGCTCACCGCACGTTTAGTACCAAGAAATACCATCGATTGTATGGCAAGCGAGGGTAAGGGCAGTGCGCCTGCTGCCGCTTTGGCCAGATAGGCGCTGAGCAATACACCGCCCCAGGAATGCGCCACCGCCTGCAAAACACAGTCGTCGCCATGGCGTTCAGCAATCGCATCAATCAGGGCCGGAATCTGGCGATGGATCTGATCGGTCTGCGTTTCATGAGACTCTGGTCCAACTGGCGGCAAACTCAGTCCACGGCCACTGAGGTCGGGTATGTACACCTCAAAGCCCTGTCTGGCCAGCCATGGCCCCAGGCCTTTATCTGAACGGGAATAAAAAATCCGGCCACTGCCGACACTGCCGTGCAGCATCAGAATGGCAGGAGTGGTCATCGAGGTGTTTGGATGCGCACTGCCATAGTAGCGGACGTGGAGCTGCTGATCATCGACGCTGACCCAGAACGAATCTGCCTGAAGGGGCATCTGGACTGATGGCTCCGAGGTCGTTTGCAGGTCCGTCAATGCGCATCGTCCCAGTTTTTGCCGCTGCCCACTTCTACCCGTAACGGAACGGACAACACGGCCACACACGGGGCAGTCATGTGCTCTTTCAGGAGTTCACGCATCTGGGACTCAAGGGTTTCTGGCACTTCAAACACCAGTTCATCGTGCACTTGCAGCAGCATCCGGCACTCTGGCGGCAATACGCGCTGGACTTCGATCATGGCGCGTTTGATGATGTCTGCGGCGGTGCCCTGCAAGGGGGCATTGATCGCCGCACGCTCCGCCGCCTGTCTCAGGACGGCATTGCGGGCTTGAACGTCTGGCGTATAGAGCCGTCGTCCAAACAGGGTTTCGACATAGCCCTGCGTGGCCGCGAGCGCACGTGTGCGTTTCATGTAATCCAGCACACCCGGATAACGGGCAAAGTACAGCGTGATGTACTCCTGTGCCTCGGTTCGTCCCAGCCCCAACTGCTTAGCCAGCCCAAATGAGGACATGCCATAGAGCAGGCCAAAGTTGATGGCCTTGGCCTGTCGCCGTTGTTCAGACGTCACCTGATCCAGCGGAATACCCATAACTTCGGCGGCGGTGGCGCGGTGAATATCCAGGTCATGCCGGAAGGCATTCACCAGTGCGGCATCCTGCGAGAAATGCGCCATCAGGCGTAATTCAATCTGCGAATAGTCGGCGGCCATCAGCAGCTTTCCCGGTGGTGCGATAAATGCCTTGCGAATCAGGCGGCCGGTTTCGGTGCGAATGGGGATATTTTGCAGATTGGGATCGCTGGAGGACAAACGCCCAGTCGCAGTATTGGCCTGATGATAACTGGTGTGGACGCGGTGGGTGATGGGATCCGCCTGTTCCGTCAGGCGATCGGTATAGGTGCTTTTTAGTTTGGATAGGCTGCGGTAGTCGAGTACCGTTGCCGCCAGAGGATGATCCAGCTTTTCCAGCACCGCTTCGCCAGTGGCGTATTGTCCGGTAGCGGTTTTTTTGCCACCTGCTAAACCCAGCCGTTCAAACAGGATTTCACCCAGTTGTTTGGGGGACGCTACATTGAAGGTTTCACCGGCCTGTTCGTGCGCCCGTGCTTCAATCGCGAGCATTTCTTCACCAAACTGCTTGCCGAGTCCATTCAAAAAGTCGATGTCGAGCGCGATGCCATGGCTTTCCATGGTTTCCAGTATTTGGGCAACCGGAAGCTCAAGGTCTGTCAGCAATCCCGCCAAAACAGGGTGTTCGGCCAGTTTTGTAGTTAATAATTCATACAGTTGCCAAGTGAGATCGGCATCTTCACAGGCATAGGGCGCGGCTTTTTCCAAAGTCACCTGATTGAAGGTGAGCTGTTTGGCACCTTTACCCGCAACATCCTCAAAACTGGTACTGCTGCGCTGCAGGTAATGCAGGGCCAGATCCCCCAGTCCGTGCCGCGTGGCCGTGGTATTCAGCACATAAGAGGCCAGCATGGTGTCAAAAATCCAGCCCTGAACCCGTATGCCATGGTGCGACAGGACGTGCGTGTCGTATTTCAGGTGGTGTCCGATTTTGCCAATCGCGGGATTTTCCAGTAAAGGCTTAAATGCCGCTAAAACCTCCGCTTCGGACAGCTGAGTCGGTGCGTCTGGATAATCATGGCCAAAGGGCACGTACCAGGCTTCACCCGCAGCCAGGGCCACCGAAATACCAACGACACGGGCACTGCGCCAGTCCAGATGGGTGGTTTCGGTATCGATGGCAAAGCGTTCTGCAGACTGCAATCGGTCAATCAGTGCGATCAGGCTGGCATTGTCCTGAACGGTGTGATAGCGGCTTGCTACTGTTAAGTGAGCGTTCGCTTCAGTCGCTGTTGGTTGTGCGCTGGCTAGAACGCTGGCAGGCAGAGGCAAGGTCTGAGTGGGAGCGGTAACGCTGCTGTTTTGGCGAGCCAGCCGGTCGGGATGATTGGGATGATCAAGTGATTGCAGCAGACCTTTGAATTCGAGTTCGGTGTACAGCCGGCGGAGTTCGTCGGTGCGGGATTCACCCAGTTTCAGCTCGTGCCAGTCCAGCTCCAGTGGCAGGTCGCAGACGATACTGGCCAATTGATGATTCAGCGGAATCTGGTCGGCGTTGTCGCGCAGACTTTGACCTACGGCGCCTTTGATCTGATCAATATTTTCCAGAATGCCGCCGATAGTGTCGTATTGCTGCAATAGCTTGCTGGCGGTTTTGGCGCCAATTTTGGGAATGCCGGCGATCCCGTCTGAGGCATCGCCCATCAGGGTTAAATAATCCCGAATCTGATCCGGCCGGACGCCAAATTTTTCGATCACGCCGCGGTGATCCATCAACTGATCCTTAAAGCTATCTTCCAGCAGGATATGCCCGTGCACCAGCTGCGCCATGTCCTTGTCGCCCGTGGAAATCAGCACATGATGGCCTTCCCGGCAGGCTCGGGTCGCCAGTGTGCCAATCAGATCATCGGCTTCGGCACCAGGCAGAGTGAGCAGGGGAATGCCCAATGCGCGAATCAGGGCATGGATATAGGGAATTTGCTCCGACAGCTCATCCGGCATTTTTGGCCGGTGGGCTTTGTAATCAACGGATAATTCATGGCGAAAAGTCGGCTCGGCGGTGTCAAACACCACGGCCATGTGGGTGGGCTGGTAGCGCCGCATGAGTTTTTGCAGGGAATTCAGAGTGCCTTTGATGGCGTTGGTATACAGGCCTTTGCTGGTGGTCAGGGGAGGCAGGCCATGGAAAGTGCGGAATAAATAATAGGAGCCATCGACCAGCACAAACGGGGGTAGGCTGGTGTCAATGGTAGGAGTCTGGGGCGTCGCCGGTAGGTCGAGGGTCATGGTGCTGGTGTTCCTTCGGGGCTGCTGGCGGGGTAGGGGTATGGTAGCGGATTTGGGTCTGGGTCGGTATGGGGCTGTGACAAATAGCGCCTTGAGCGTGTTGAAGGGGCGTGGTCGGTTTGGCTCCCTGAGCATGGTCGACGGGGCGTGATCGGTTTAGCTCCCTGAGCTCGTCGAAGGGTGCGGTGATCGGCAGGCCATTTCGACAGGCTCAATGAACCTGCTCGCTGCCTGAGCTTAGTCGAAGGGCAGTCAGCGGATTGAGCTCCCTGAGCATGGTCGAATGGGCGGTGATAGGCAGGCCATTTCGACAAGCTCAATGAACCTGCTCGCTCCCTGAGCATGGTGAATGGGCGGTGATCGGCAGGCCATTTCGACAAGCTCAATGAACCTGCTTGCGCAATGAACCTGCTTGCTCATTTAACCGCCGATTTCCCTTCGCCAGCCGTATTTAGGTCGATCCATGCTACACTTGACCCGCCCTGAGCATCAGGGAAAATAATTCCAAACACTATCCGGCAAGATTAGCGGGTATAAACACACCATCTGGGCGTAGTGACGCCGTATTGCTGACTGAATCAGGGCTTATCAGCCCAAGGGTATTCCACCGTGTTCGCTATTTTGGCTTTAATCGGCATCATTTTTGTATTTATGCGTCTGGAGAAAGCCCAGTCCCGCGTGCAGCGACTGGAGGAGGATCAACGCCGTCTGAAAGAACAGATGGATGTCCTGCACGGTGAGCTGACCAAAACCCAGCGGCGGCTGTTATACCTGACGCCCGAATCAGAAACGCTTTCTCTCCCAACAGACACAGCCGCTGAGTCGAAAACACCAGACAGCTTGCACCAGAGGGAGCCGAATTGGCATTCGCAAGTCCCTGAAACCATGCCAGATGAACAGGCGGTCAGTCGGGATTACACCGAACAGCCTTCCGCAGCCTCGACGGCGCCTGCCGCGCGGCAGAGTGATGAGGCAGTGTTGGATGAGGCAGTGTCGGGTGAAGCCAGCATGGCTGAATCGATCGCTTCAGACGCACTCCATTCAGCCTCGGTAGTGCCAGAGGCGTCAGCCCCGCAAGCAGAATCGGTGCCGCTCAGTGCCGAAGACTATTGGCGTCAGCGTGACGACAAGTCAACCCGTGCGCCTGTAGCCGCTACGCAGTCACGATCTACGGCCGATCCCGATGAGCATTCCCCGGAAGTCGTCACGTCGGTTTTTCACACCTTGCTGGCCTGGTTTAGCGGGGGCAATGCGCTGGTGCGGGTCGGGGTGCTGGTCTTGCTGGTGGGTGTGGTGCTGTTGCTCCGGCTGGCCTCGCAATACATCAGCATTCCGATTGAACTGCGGCTGGCGGGTGTGGCAGTGGGTGGTTTTGCCCTCACGCTGACGGGCTTGCGACTGCGGCTTAAACGCCCAGGCTATGGCGTTACCTTGCAGGGTGCGGGTCTGGCCATTATTTACCTGACCTTATTCTCGGCGTTTAAACTGTATGGTGTCTTGCCTGCAGAATTGACCTTTGGCCTCTTGGCGATATTGGCGGCGATTACCGTTGGGTTTGCGGTGAAACAGGATGCCTTGCCGCTGGCTGTGCTGGCCTTTGGTGGCGCCTTTTTGGCACCGATTTTGACCTCGACCGGCAGTAACAATCTCGTTGGGCTGTTTGCGTATTATTTACTGTTAAATGCTGCGGTTGCGGTCATTGCACACGTCCGTACCTGGAAAATACTGAATCTACTGAGTGCGGGTGTCACCTTTGGCACCGCCGGGCTGGCGGGCTGGAGCAGTTATCAGGATGGTATGCGCTGGCCGCTCGAGGGCTTGCTGCTGGCGCATCTGGCGCTGTATCTGTTTATCGCCGTGCGTTACAGCCAGCAATTGGTGGCGGTGCAGGAATCACGGCCTCAAGCGCAAAAAATAACGCTGCCTGTGGTCGATACCGGCTTGCTGTTTGGCGTGCCGCTGATGGGGCTGGGCCTACAGGCGGCGCTGATGCGGGATATTCCCTATGCGATGGCCATCAGTAGCGCGGGGCTGTCTGCGGTGTATTTGCTGTTGGGACGCTACCTGATCCGTCAGGGTAGCAAGATGCGCCTGATGAGCGAAGGGGTATTGGCGCTGGGGATTGGCTTTCTGGCGCTGGTATTGCCACTGGCACTGGATGCCAAATGGACTGCCGTCGGCTGGAGCGTGCAGGGCGCAGCTCTGATCTGGATGGGCAAACGCCAGCAACGGTTCTGGCCGGTGGTCTTTGGTCTGCTACTGCAAGTGCTGAGTCTGGGCATTGTCCTTGCGCTTGGCATCTGGAAAGGCTTTGACACGCTATTGCTCAATCTGTGGGTGATTGCAGTGGTTCAGATGGTCACGGCGTTGTTGCTCCGGCAGCCGTTTGCCCAATGGCGGGATTCGCGTTCGTTCTCGGCAGAGGAAGCAAAGCACACTGCTGTATCGGCCAAAAAACGTCCGCGATGGATAACGCTGGGCAGGGTAGTTCTACTGGTTGCGGTGGCGTTGACAGGATTTAGCCTGCAGCTGAGCTGGGAACATGTGCCCGTGGGTGCCTATGACTGGACCTACGCGGAATGGGTGCCGGTGCTGACGCTGGCTTGCCTGTGTGGGCTGGGCTGGCTGCTGGCTGTGCGCTTTCAGTGGCTAGAATGGCTGAGCGTGTTACGGGTCCTGGTGCCTCTGGCGATCGTGGGCTTTTGCTTTGCGTTCAGTGCTCGCTTAACGACCGGCACAGCCATCTGGCTGCTGGTCTTGGCCAGCTTTCTGAGCAGTATTGGCTTTCTGGTACTTCGCTTGCGCCATCGTTTGGAATTGCCGATGCGGCGGGATCAGGCGGTCTGGGCGCTGGGTACGCTGCTGTGGTCGGGCGTCTGGCTCAATGCAGTGATTCCAGACTGGACGAATGCGTCGTTGCTACTACCCGTAGCGGGTATGTTGCTCTTTCATTTTCTGCCTGTTTTACCAAGTCCTTTACAGCGAGAAACCCTGCTCAGGGATATTAGCCTGCCGGTGCTGGCCGTGCTCATTTTATGGGTAGTTAAGATAAATGAGATGGAAAGTGGCCAAACCGGCCTGATTCCGTATGTGCCTGTGTTGAATCCGCTGGATCTGATGATCGGTACCATTATTGGGCTGGCACTCATCAGTGTGCGGGTGGTGGATCGCAAATGGGCACCCATCGTGCTGGGTAGTTCGGCGCTGGCCGCGTTCTGGACGCTAAGCAGCATGGTGGTGCGTACCCTTCATGAGTGGATGGGGACACCCCTGTGGCTGGACGGTGCCTGGGGATCGGATCAGGTACAAACGTCACTTACACTGGTGTGGATAGTGCTGGCGCTGATTCTGACCACAGTGGGCAGTCGCAAGGGCATTCGCATCATCTGGATCGCTGGGATTAGCCTGCTGGGTTTGGTTCTGCTGAAACTGGTGCTGATTGACCTGAATAGTCTCGGTGCTGTGGCTCGGGTCATTTCCTTTATTGGCGCGGGGCTGGTGATGCTGGTGATTGGCTATGTGGCACCGTATCCACCGGCTGAATTGAACGAAGCACTCCCGCAGCCTTTCCCAAAACCTGAGCATCACCCTGAAGCGCAATCCGTCTCACGTGGCGACAGTGAGGAGCACAAGTCATGATCGACCTTGGACAGACTCCATTTTCCGCTGGCGGAGGCATGAGTCAGCGCTCGATGGTCACAGGGATGCTGTTGGCAAGCCTCTTACTTTGGCCATCGGTTAATCACGCCGAGTCCAGCACCACGAATACCCGCCTAAGTGCCGTATTGTCGGTACCGGCTTCCTTGCCGGGTCAAACCATTCCCCTGTATGAAATGGCCTTGCCCGCTGAGGCGATTGGTACGCTACGACAGGGCAAGCCCCTGCAAATACTGAATGGGCAGGGGCAGGCCGTGCCGATGGCAGTGATGAGTCCGCCGACCACCGTTAACCGGCGCAGTGTTGCCCTGAGCCTATATCGCTGGCCAGAGTCCGAATTGCCGACTGCTTTCACCACCGGATCCGGCAGCCTAAACAGCGATGCGCAAAACACCGCCAACACCGCGGCGGGGGAAATGCGACTGGAGCTGAGTCAGGGAAATACCTCGGCGATTTTACGCTTTCCTGAACGTACTCCGATCGTGCTCAATCGCGAAGGGACCGGCCGGCAGTGGTTATTGGCCAATCCTGCGCATCCGGGCATCGTGGAGTCTGGCTGGCAGGCCGATCGCCTGAAACTGCAATGGCCCCGTGCCAGTCTGGCTGTTAATGTCTCGGTGGAAGGTAGTAGCGATCTGGTGAACTGGGTGCCCGTATCCCAGGGCAGACTGCTGGAAACCTCGGATGCTCAGGGCCGCCAGCTTAGTCAGACCGAACTCAGTTTACAGGGAGAACACTATCCCTATTGGCGGCTAACTCTGTCGCAACCACTGGCTTTGCAGGCCGCTATCCAGACCGAGCATCAGGACGTGTTACCGGCGTATTTAGTCACACCCGTCAACGTGACAACCGAGACGCCGAACCGCTTCCAGATCACCCTGCCGCAGGCGGTGGCGATGGATCAGCTCACCGTCCGCAATTTGCCCGATAATCAGCTCGTTCCTGCCCAGCTCGAAGGCTGGTACAGCCAGCCCAGCAACCACCTCGCTGACTGGCATCTCCTCGCAGAGGCCACACTGCAACACTGGACGCCGCAGGCATTGGCAGGCAAGCCCACGCGACTGCAGTCACAGGAAGTCCTGCCCCTGTCCCACGATGTCTTTAGCCGGCAATACCGTCTGACACTGGAGAACTGGCCTGCTGGTCAGCTGCCGCACGTAGAGCTGCTCACGGCACCCCAGACGGTTAAATTTCTGGCGCAGGGCCAGCCGCCCTATACGCTTTACCTGAATCCGGCAAATCCTGTGCCGGCCATCGTGCTGCCCGATGGATTGCAGGAAACACCCGGGGCAAAGGCCCAGATACAGGGCTGGCAAGTTACCCCAGAGGAATTCCCATGGAAGCGCTATGCCTTGTGGCTGCTGCTGATTGTGCTGGTCGCGGTGCTGGGTATTGCGGCGATGCGGCTGTTAAAACAGTTGCCGAAGCCGATGGACTAATCTGACTTAATTCAAGCCAATTAAACCTAAGCCAATTAAACCTAGGTTACTGTCGTCTGTTCAGATTCGGTACCAGGCGCGGTATGGTCGATTCGCATTCTGGGATAGGGCGTTTCAATGCCATGGGCGACAAACTGATAATGCACCTGCTCCTGAATCTCATCGATGACCCGCAAATAATTTTCCTTGCGCGTCCACACCGCAAATAGTAGCGCAATCGCCGATTCTTCAAACCGCAACACCGTCACAATGGGTTTGGGCTCATCCATCACCAAAGGATAATCATCAGCCAGTTCAAAGAGTATGCGGCGAATTCGGGATAAATCGGCTTCATACGACACCGTTAAATGAATTGGCACTCGCCGTATCGCAAAACGGGTCAGATTAAACACTGGCGTTTTAATCAGCTGCTCATTGGGAACACGAATCAGCACATTATCCAGCGTCCGCAGTTTAACCGATAATAAATCAATCGATTGCACTTCGCCCTCAATCACCTGGCCGCGAATCACCTGCAATTGAATAATATCGCCGACCTCAAATGAGCCTTCACCAATTAGAAATAATCCGCTGATTAAATTGGATGCCGATGTTTGCGAGGCAAAACCCAGCGCAACCGTTAAAATGCCGGCAGCGCCGACAAAAATACTCAGGCGAAAGCCCATTTCCCGAAAACTGGACACCGCAAATAACACAAATACCAGATAAAACAGCCCGCGACCCCAGATAAGCCGTTGATGCACGTTAAACCGCCCGCCCATCATCCGTTCCAGCAACTGGCGACTGTATTTGGCACAAAAATAGCCAACAATCAGCAACACCACTCCAGAGAACAGACTGGCGAGACGGTCACTGTTGGCAAAGGCCATCACGGCGTGTCTGGCATCATGCCATTCCAGAGTAAAAGGCCACATGGGCGTTAATTTTCCTTTAAAACAATCAGAAAAAATAATCAGAAAAAACAATTAGATTACTGAATAAACGTCGTGTCGTGGTGAAAGGCATTCTTGATCAGGCTCAATCAAAAAAACTATCGAACATCCGCGCAAATCCCCCCGCAACCCGTGCTGGAGACAGAAATTGTACCGCGCCTGCCTGCGGTGGCGTATGAAAATCAATCCGGATACGGGGAGGGCGGCCCGGTGCTTCTTGAATCACGTCAATCTGTGAGGTCCACAAGCGATTTTGTTTCGGGCTGTAAAACAGCGGCAGGGCAGGAACCGGCAAATTCATCCGTAACAATGGCATATGACTGTGACTAGTATTGTGAAAATGCACTGGCGTCACCGCCCTAAACGCACGTGGCGGTAGATCGGCGAGATGAATCCGGCCATGCACTGGCGTGGCATAACACAAGTCGCCCTTGAGGGTATTTGGGCCAAACCAGCTTTCTTTCGGCTGCAAAATCGGCACGTCGAACAGCGGCTCGCGCTGATCCTTGACCATACCAACCATCCATAGGGGCGTACTGACAAACAGGGTGCCTTGCTGGCCAGCCGCGATGTGGATTGGTTTCATTGGCTTGACGATCACGGGGCGATCCGCCAGCCGTGGCATCAGGATAAATTCCGACCCCGTACGGGCAAACAGGTAGCGTTCATGCTGGACAGGCTCGGTGAGTGGCGTTTCACTGTCGAGATGCACCCAGTCGTGCTGATCCTCGTCCTGACGGCGCGGGCGGTGCGTGCTGAATTGCCATTCATGCACACCACGGGTCAGGCGTGCCTCCAGTGAGCCCATTCGCCAGGCTCGGCTTTGACCGATGTCAAAGGGCATTTCACCCCACCAGATGCTGTGCGTGTCTTTGTGATTTTCCATAGAAACCCGGTGGCGACTTTGGCTGTTAATCTTAGAGTCAGGTACTCCCTGACTTTGCCACGATATTCTAAGTCAAAAACTGCAACCAGCGAAAATTGAAGTTCATACAGAGAAGCGGTGTGGTAAAATCTTGCTGGCTAAAAGTTGAGTCCACTGCATCCTGTGATGATACTTCGGATACTCGGCATCCTCAGCAATCCACGGGATGTTTCAGGCTTGCTTTATAATTTTTTAATGAAGTCACTAAATTTTATCGGCAAGTGGTCGCGGTTGATCATTAGGTATTAGCCTTAAATTGATTTATGCGTTTTCAGCGATTATTTTTATGAGAATTTTCTGTTGATACTTGAATTAGTATGATATTACTAAGTCTTCTAGTTGGCTTGGCTTGAAATATAAGGGCTCTACAATTAATGACAGTCGATATGGTTTTAACCCCCTCGTCGCTTCGCTGATAAGTGGTGGTATTAATATCACTTCTGGAAGTGATACACGACTTCAGGGTACTTATTTCAAAAGTTTGTATGGCACAACTATTTCTGTAGGTGAGGGTGCCAAACTTATCCTCGAAGGTGTGGTGAACACCAATACTGTGAGCACAGCCTCCACTGCGAATTCGACCATTTGGCAGAGTATGTCGGGTAATGGTACTACTAGCCAGACGCTTACCTTGCCTCGCTTTGAGGGCCCTGTTGCCCCCGTATTCAGTGCTCCGGGTGGTATGAGTATTCAGGTTCCAGCAGGAAATTTGCAGGCTGAGG
>CAUJHL010000098.1 GCA_963204705.1 Pseudomonadota bacterium
ATGCAATCAACCTTGTCACAGCAACCAAAGTTAGACTGAAATCGTTTAAACCAAAGATAAAAAATGGCTAGTAGTCGACATTTTTGTGACTTGCCTGTAAATCAGTACCTTTAATCCCCTTTCGTATGGATTTCCAGGGCCGTGAGAAACTTCATTGCCTCCTCTCGACTATCCCCACACATCTCCCGCTCTGGCCTTAGTGATACGCAGACAGCGGGACGTTCCGGCAGTCCAAACAACCGGCAACACAATTGCTCATCGAGCTGAATGCAGGGAACATCCGCTGGCTTGCCATCCGGCATCCCCGGTATCGCGCTGGAAATACTGGGGGCGATGCAACAGGCAGCACAGGCTGGCCGACATTCCACACCATCCACCGAGGGCTTGCCCAGCTCGTGCAACTCAATACGCATAACTGGCAATTCCGGTAGCGATTTCCTTGCCCTGATCATTAAACAGATGCATACGGGTGGTGCAGCCCTTGCGGCCCATGCGGATAACCGTGGCCTTGGCCACAAAGTGTCCCCCTTTTCCAGGTGATAAATAATCTACCCGCATATCCACCGTGGCCATACGTAGCAAAGCTTTTTGGCGGGTTTCAGGATCGCCCGTCCAGCGATGAAACATCGCCGACATGGCTTCGATGCCACCAATGGTGTCCAATACCGTTGCTGCAACACCGCCATGCAAAATCCGAAAATGCGTATTGCCAATCAGGTGCGGCTGCATGCGCAACTCCCCTTGAACATGCCCTTCGACCACCGAAAAACTCAGTCCAATATGCGCACAGAAAGGACTGGCGTTGAATCCCTCACACAAACGCTGCATCCATACCTCTTGACTTCCGACCGTGGCACTCTCTGGGTCAATCCAGCGCTTGACGTCTGTCTCAGCCGGTACTACAGCGCTGTCTACCACAGCCAGCGTGGGATCACTCAGATTTTGCTCAGATGCATTCATGCCTTTTTGCCAATTACCCACTACACTAGGGCATCTTAAATGCTTTCGGTAAAAATGCCATGCCTACCGCTTTTGCACGAGGTCCCTTTCCTGCTACCCGCATGCGCCGGTTGCGTCGTCAGGATGCCCTACGGGAAATGGTCAGCGAGCATCATTTACAGCCGCGTCACCTGATTGCACCCGTTTTTGTTTTGCCCGGCCAGAATCATCGGCAAGCCATTCACAGCATGCCCGGCGTGGAAAGGCTTTCTGCCGATCTATTGCTGACACAGGCTGAAAGCTGGCTGAGGCTTGGGGTGTCCAAACTGGCACTCTTTCCCGTCACACCGGCTGAGGACAAAAGCCTGACGGCTGAAAGTGCCTGGCAGGACAACGGTCTGGTGCAAAGCACCCTGCGATTACTGAAAAAAGAATTGCCTGAACTACTGCTCATCAGTGACGTAGCGCTGGATCCCTACACCAGTCATGGCCAGGATGGTTTGGTCGATGACACTGGCTATGTGATGAACGATGAAACAGTCACCGCACTGGTGAAACAGGCGCTGAGTCATGCGGAAGCGGGTGCCGATGTAGTGGCACCCAGTGATATGATGGACGGGCGTGTCGGAGCCATTCGGCAAGCGCTGGAATCCGCCGGACAGGTCCATACCTCCATTTTGTCCTACGCAGCCAAATATGCGTCTGCCTATTACGGGCCTTTCCGCGATGCGGTCGGCAGTGCAGCCAATCTGAAAGGCGGCCATAAAAAACACTATCAAATGGATGCCGGCAATCGGCTGGAAGCCCTGCACGAAGTGGCGCTCGACTTGCAGGAAGGCGCCGATATGGTGATGGTCAAACCCGGCCTGCCCTATCTGGATCTGGTCAGGGAAATCAAGGACACCTTTGGCGTGCCGACCTTTGTCTATCAGGTGAGCGGGGAATACGCCATGCATCAGGCAGCAATTCAGAATGGCTGGCTGTCCGAAGCGGTGATTCTGGAGTCCCTGCTCTGCCTGCGCCGTGGCGGTGCTGATGGGATTTTGACGTATTTCGCCCCACGCGCTGCGGCGATGTTGCAAGGACTCTGATCCTATGAACCTGGATTCTCTGAACTTTGATTCTCTGAACTTTGATTCTAAGAACTTTGATCCTATGAATGGCTAAGACTGACCCTGCACGGAATCCCACCATGAACATCATCGTCATTGGTGCTGGCATCAGTGGCATGATGACGGCGCTGACCCTCCGGCAAGCAGGTTGCCAGGTCACTCTGCTGGATAAAGGCCAGCCTGGCAACGAAGCCTCTTGGGCCGGTGGCGGTATTTTGAGCCCGCTGTATCCCTGGCGTTATGGCAAAGAAGTGCTAGCCCTGACACAACACGCCCGTCACAGTTATCTGCATTTACAACAGCAACTGCTGGAAACGACGGGACAAGACATAGAAGTCACCACCTCAGGTATGCTGATGCCCGAACTACCGGATATTGATCAGGCACTCGATTGGCACGCGACTCAGCCCGATAATCCGGCATATCGAATTCCTGCAAACGGTGATGTCAAGCATTCCTCAAAACAGTCCCATCTACCGAGGTTCAAGCCACTCTCTGTTGCCGCTGCGCTGAATGCTCAGGAAGCCTTATGGGCACCGGCCACAGCTCAGGTACGTAACCCCCGATTACTTAAAGCCATGCAAGCGGAGCTGATGCGCTGTGGTGTTACAGTCATTGCCCATACTGCAATTGAGCACTGGACGCTGAGCGCTGACCGCATCACATCTGTGGTAGACCAACACGGAAATTCATGGCAAGCCGATCAGTTTGTGCTCTGTGCCGGTGCCTGGAGTGACTTGCTAATTCGAATGACAGGGGTGACTTTGCCCATTAGGCCCATTAAAGGGCAAATGCTTCGGTTCGAAGGCCCGGCTGACTGGCTTCCCTGTATGCTCATGCGTGGCATCACTTATTTGATTCCCCGCCGAGATGGCCAGATCATTTGCGGTTCCACGCTCGAAGACACAGGGTTTGATGCGGCAATTACGGAGGGAGCCGGACAGTCTCTCTATGCTAAGGCGCTCGAATTAGTGCCGGAATTGCAAACGCTCCGCCTCGCGCAACAATGGGCAGGCTTGCGTCCTGCCTCTCCTGCTGGCATTCCAACGATTGGCCGCTCACCGCGGCATAACAATTTATGGATCAATGCCGGTCACTTTCGTAATGGTTTGGTCATGGCACCTGCGGCGGCACAATTGCTCAGACAACAACTGCTTGGCGAAATGCCCTTGTGTGACCCAGCGCCTTATCAGCCTGCTGAAACGTTTGCTCCTCAATCCGCTTCTTAATCCGTATTTCTTTAGTGTCATTCGCACCCTTGGTTGGCTACGCATCGTTCGGATAGGCGTGTATCAGGACAAATTCCACCGCCTCTTCCAGCAAGCCATTGGCTCTCTCGAAATCTACAGGCTGTGTCGCTTCCAACTGTGCCGCAGTTTGAACATAGGGGCCGGATTCTGCGAGTTCCTGATAACCCTCATCATCCAGAAAAGTCTGCAAGCCGTGTGGGGTACTTTCAGGATGGCATTGAAAGCCTATCACCGTCGTTCCATACTGAAAAATCTGATGCGCACAGGCCTCGCTGCGGGCCAACAAGACCGCTCCCTCGGGCAAGGCAAAGGTATCGCCATGCCAGCTTAGCGCAAGGAATTGCTCTGGAATCGACCAGATGTCTTTGGGATGAGCGGAATCCTGTGATGACTGAAGGCTGGCTTCTGGCAAGGTTACACGCTCTATGGGCCACCAGCCGATTTCCTTGACGGGATTGCGGGTCACCGGCGCACCCAAGGCATTGGCAATTAACTGACCACCCAGGCACAAGCCTATGACCGGTTTCTTTAAGGCGATAAATTCCCGGATCCACTGCTTTTCGGCGACTAGCCAAGGATAAGGAATCTCATCGTTGACGCTCATCGCACCACCCATGATGACCAGCAAATCCACCCCTTCCATCGCGGGCAAACGCGGTAGCTCCTGCCCAGTGTGCCACTCAAAGAATTCTGTCACGGTAACCGTAGCCTGATGGCGCTCACACCAGGCACCCAGACTCCCCAGCCCTTCACCCCGAATGTGCTGAAAAAAATGTACCCTCAGTCCCTCGTGCTGTGAGGAATAAGCGTAAGCAGGATTCGTTAACGTCATACGCATTCTCCGGTCAGAATAGTTGGTGCAGGAGCGCTGGCTTTAGACGGTATCTTGTAGCGGTGTTCATCCTGATGCTGCGCTTTGCTTAATGGCGCCGCTTAATCATGCATTGCTCATTGGCATTACTGAATAACGGATTGCTTGATGGCTTAAGCTTCGTTAATACCATCAGCCTGATGATTTCCACGTTCCGCCCAAATCAGTATAAGAACCTTTTCCCAGTCAGGCAGTGTCAAATTTTTCATAGACTGTTGGGTTTTGTCATACAGAGTGTCTATACTGTCCCGCACGAAAGAATGATTCAATAATAATGCACCCACCCAATTCCCTGACTGATGCGGCGTTTATTCAGCGCCTATTACTGCTGGCGCTATTGCTTTGCCTGACGCTGCTCAGCTATCAGGTACTGGCGTTTTTTATCATCCCTGTGCTGTGGTCAGCGATTTTGGCCTATGTCACCTGGCCTCTGTACGAATGGCTCCTGCGGATACTGAAAGAGCGCAAGACACTTGCCGCATTGGTGATGACGCTGGGACTGATATTGCTGATTGGCGTGCCAGTGGTGATCGGTGGTTTTGTATTACAACAGGAAGCCAGAAATCTCTATTCACAGTTACAAGGTCAGCTCTTTTCGGGGCACCTGACCGCTCCTGGCTGGCTTGCGCGCTTTCCGGGCATACAGCAGCAGGTACAGGATTTTATCACTAGTATCAATGCCAACCCGCAGGAATTGATCCAGCAATTACGCTTCTGGCTTCAGAATCATCTGTCTTACGGCAAGCACATTCTCACGATCGTCACGCAAAATCTGGCGCGCTTTGGCTTTGTCCTGTTGACGGTGTTTTTTTTCTATCGGGATGGACGCCAAATAATCGGCCAGGTTCGTCGCGCCTTACACCGCATTTTGGGTGCCAGAACGGACAATTATATGAGTGCCATTGGCAGCACTACGCAGGCGGTGGTCTATGGCATTGGTCTGACTGCCCTCGCGCAGGCTCTGCTGGCAGGCGTGGGCTACTGGTTTGCCAATGCACCGAATCCCGTTTTATTAACCATCATGACATTATTAGTGGGCCTGATTCCCTTCGGCACTCCTTTTGCCTGGGGCGGCGTTGCACTCTGGCTGTTGGCAAATGGCCACATGCTGCCTGCGATAGGGCTGAGCCTATGGGGCATCATTGTTGTCAGCTGGATTGATAATATCATCCGTCCCATGGTGATTTCGGGTGCCACCAACATCCCTTTTATCTTAATTATGTTTGGGGTGTTGGGCGGCCTGGGAGCTTTCGGATTTTTGGGAATCTTTCTTGGGCCGGTAATTTTGGCGGTGCTGCTGGCGGTATGGCGGGAGTGGCTTGAACCTCATTCACACTTGCCAACAAACAATTTAGTAACAGACATAGAGACAATTCCGACCCAAGAAACTGTCTAATCGTTGTTTTATGAGCAGAAATCCTCTTTTGTTAGGGTATCGGGATTTTAAAGACTGAGAATTTATACACATTTTCGACAAACGGTCGTATGTTTGGGTGAATGAATGATTATGATTCGGGTATAACTTTTGTAAGCCGTCTCGGGCTGAAAGTGAGAGTACAGAAAGTGAACAATGAACGTTCCGCCTTTGCAGACAGCGCGACGCGACTGAAATCTACCAGCATTGGACTTGCTCCAACACCTTGGCAGCTGCAAGGCAGAGGCTACCTGATGGTATTCCGCTTTTCACCCGACCACCAGAAGCGTAGTTCCTTTCTAGGCCGCTCCCAGCAGGCTCGTCTGCAAAGCGGGCTTTCCACGGTTCTACTGCTCGATCATCAGGACAGCAGTGTGGGCTCACATCAGGAGCTACTGTACATCCCCGGTAAATTGCCTTTCGCAGGTGAGCGACTGTCTACGTTCAGTAAAGCGTACTCCTCGAGTCAGGAAGCCATTGATGGCGGACGCCTTCATTGGGGCATCAACAAAGAAGTTGCACGCTTCAATTTTGATGCAGACCCTACGGATTTCATTCACGACGATCACTCCATGGTGGTTGCCGAAAAGACCTCGCATTTTATTTCGGTCAAAAAAGGCAGCCGGAGTGTACTGGCCACTGGATTACGCGCCTATGGCCGGAGTTTTGGCCTGTCTAGCCGCTTTTTGCCCAAATCCCTGTTGCGTATGGGGCAAAGCCGGAACAATCAAAGCTTTGTGTTTCAGCCAGAATTTCAGGCCAAGGCCCGTCTGGCCCATGTAGACTCTTTATTTATCAATGCCACGTTGTTCCCGGATGTCCGTCTAGCCAGACTGGTCGGCTGTTTGCAACTGAATCATCTGACCATGACCTATCCGCTTGCTCAGATAGGCACAATTGAGCAGTTAATTCCAGGTATTGTACATAAACACGCCTAAACCCATTAGGTATGAATGAAACCAGCCGCTGTGCTGGTTTTTTTATTACGCATTATACTTTCAGGCAACACATGCCTTTGCCAAAAACAAAGGCCCCTTATTGGGGCCTTCGCGAAGTATCGGAGTAGTGTCAGGTTAGAGAAGCATTGCCTGAACCCACTTACCGGACTTACTTGGGATACCAGCCAAACATTCCTAAAACATAAGGAAGATAGGCCACACCCAGCAGGGTGGTTGCCATCACAATCACTGGTAAAATCCAGAGCTCATAGCGGTAGTAGAAACTGAGATGGCGA